>JAAYXE010000044.1 GCA_012516075.1 Chloroflexota bacterium
CCTCCGTATCCATCACCGTCTATAAACGCACCCCAGTTTAAAGGAGATACCCGTGCAAACCATCCCCCTGATCATCCTCCCCGACGAACACGACCCCGAAGCGGCGGAAGTACTCGTCGACGGTTCCGTTGCCGGGCGGCCGTACCGCTTCATGCTCGACACCGGCGCCGCCCCCACCTGCCTGACCGGCGACGAATTCACCGCCTCCCTCCCGCAGGTGGGCGAGAAGACTTCCTCGGGCGTCTTCGCCGGCGGCAGCGATGACCTCATCCGGCTGCCCTCCATCGCCCTGGGTCCCATCGAACGGGCGGATTTCACCGCCGCGCGCATGCCGGCCGGCGCCAGGGGACGCCGCAGCCTGATCGGCATGGACCTGCTCAAGGATCACAGCTTCCACTTCATCTTCTCCGAAGACCGCCTGCTCGTCGACCCCGCCGGCCCCCCGCCAGGTGCCGCCCTGCAGGAGCTGACCCTGGGGAAGCGCTTTCACCCCTACATCTCGCTGTCGCTGGGCGGGAGCACAACCCGCGCCGTGTGGGATACCGGAGCCGGCGTCACCGTGGTGAACCTGGGCTTTATCGAACGCCACCCGGAGCACTTCCGGCCGGCCGGGATGTCGGAAGGCACCGACGCGACCGGCGCCACAATGGAGACGCCCATGTATACCCTGCACGGCCTGACCGCCGGCGGCTGCAGCTTCCCGCCGCACCAGGTGGCCGGGGTGAACCTGGGGCCGATGATCTCCCAGGCCAGCGACCCGTTCGACATGATCCTGGGCTACAGCACCATGCGCCATGCCGACTGGTGGTTCGATTTCCCCGGCCGGCAGTGGGCGCTGACCTGCACGAATGGGGCAGCCTGAATCCAATGCAGCCGGGAACGATTTACATCTCCTCGATCCAGGCGCCGTGTATGGATTTCCTCGCCGGAGATCTGGCGCACTACCTCAGCAGCCGCCTGTCCATCCCGGTGGAGGCGCGCCTGGACGCCCCCTGGCAGGAGCGATTTCGTTTGTTTCAGGAGGGGGAGGTTCACCTGTGCTGGGTGTGCGGGCTTCCCTACGTGCGCCTGGCGGAGCGCTTCCCCGGCCGCTTCTCGCCCCTGGCCGCCCCGGTCATGCAGGCGCCGCGCTACCAGGGCCGGCCTGTGTATTTCTCCGACGTGGTTGTGCGCCGCGACAGCCCCTTTCATACCTTCGATGACCTGCGCGGCGCCGTGTGGACCTATAACGAGCCCGGCTCGCAGTCCGGTTACGGAATCGTGCTGTACAGCCTGGCGCAGCGCGGCAAAAACCTCAACTTCTTCGGCCGCATCGTGGAATCAGGCGCTCACCAGGCCTCGCTGCAGATGATCGTCAGGGGCGAGGTGGACGCCTCGGCGATCGACAGCACCGTGCTGGAGCAGGTATTAGCGGACGAACCGCAGCTGGCAGAGCAGATCCGGGTGATCGCCACGCTCGGCCCCAGCCCCATCCCGCCCTGGGTAGTTCACCAGGAAGCCGGTCTTCCTGACGATGTGATATTGGCTATGCGCAGATTGCTGGTAAATATGCATGCCCCCCCTGAAGGCCGGGACATCCTCTCCCGCGCCCGCCTGAGGCGCTTTTCCCCCGTCTCCGAACGCGACTACGATCCCATCCGTGCCATGATCCCAATGATGGAGATGTCGGAGATAGCAGACACGGATGAACGCGGAAAACGCAGTGGACGCAGATTGAAATAATAAAGCTGCAGCAGGCGCGGCATAACCCGAAGCGAGATTTAATATCAATCAGCGTCTTCCGCTTTTTCCGCTTTTGTCCGCGTCCACTTTCATTCACCCGGGCATGCCTGCCTGGCGGTTAAAGCCCTCCCAGGCGCGCTCGTACAGCCAGTTCAACCGCCGGCCGGCCGGCTGCGCCTGCACGCGCTCCAGCCAGCGCCGCTCGGCGGACTCCGCCCGCTCGAAGCACTCCTGCACAAAGGCCTCCCGCTCCTCGACCGGGCAGTGCGCCATCTCCAGCGCCTGCTGCACAAATTCGCGCTCCAGTTCGTCGCGCTCCTCAGCAAACGTACTCAGGCGCAGGTCGAAATCGCGCAGCACGGCCCGGTGCAGCGCCTCGTGCCGCCAGAACAGCGAGGCTTCGTCGTACCGCCCGGCCGGCGCCGGACCGGTGTCGGGCAGCGCCGCATCGATCCACACCGGCTTGAACAGGCTGGTGCAGGGCGCCGCGGTGGCGGTGAAGAAGTGCGTGGGGTGTTCGGGGTGCAGATGCGACACCATCGACCCGGTGGTCTGGTGGCCGCGCACCGGCCCGAACCCGGCGTGCATGCACACCTTCGCCCCGATCAGCCCGCTGTCAGGCCGCCAGGCAGGGTCTCTCCCGTGGTCGCGCAGCGCGGCGATCACCGCCGGCACGTCGATCCGCCCGGCCTGTGCCTGCAGCAGTTCCGTGGTGCGCGCGCAGCGGCTGGCGCAGTCGCTGAAGCGCGTGTACAGATGATCGGAATAACAGCGTGCAAAGTTGAAATCGTCCCGCCCTTTACACCAGCCGCGCTCCACGGCGTAGTCCACCAGGCCCGGCGAGGCCAGGTCCCATTCGCTGGTGAGCGTCAGCCCGTTGGAGATGGCGTATACCCCGCGCACCTGTTTGGCCGCCCATTCCCGGCCGGCCGTCTCCAGCACCCAGGCGTCCTGCGGGTCGGCGATCAGGAAGCTGTTGTGATAGTAGAACTCGTGGGCAAAGCCGCAGTTGCCCCCCTGCCCGTACTCGGCAAGCAGATCCGTGATCACCGTCACGGCTTCCCGGGCTGTGGCGGCGCGCTCCAGCGCCAGTCGCAGCAGGTCCATGCCGATCAGGGCCCGGCCCTTCTCGTACGGCACGCGCGTGAACACCGCTTCGTTGCCGATCACGACCCCGTGCTCGTTGGCGCCCATTTCCGCCCCCCAGATCCAGAACGGTTTCGCCAGCAGCACGGCATAGGTGCGCTCCACCTGGGGGATGTCGAGATAGGTGCACTGCACACGCGCCCCGGCCGGATGCTCTGCCGCCGGGATGTACAGCAGATGGTGAGCCTCGTTCGGCTCGCGGTCCGAATTCTTCCCGAACACAGCCACGCCGTCGGCGGTGGCTTCGCGGGTAGCGACCACAGTATCACACATGACGGCCCTCCAATTGTCTTCCTCTGGCTCGCTTAAGTATACTTTCAGAAGGCGGGAATGTCAGGGAAATAGTTGCCGGAAGCCGGAAAAACCGCTATAGTAAGAGAATATTATTAGAGCGATTCAGTCCAATTTCCACCGGAGGCCAGGATGCCGTTTACTCCCCCTTTCCACTACCAGTGGCAGAACCCCAGGTTGTGCAAAACGATCTATCCCTTCCGGCTGGAAAAGCTGCGCGACTTCCTGCTTTTCTACCGCGAGATCGATCTGTGGCGTGAACTGCGCTCGCAGCCCGTCGACCCGCAGGTTGGAGAGGCAATCCGCCGCGCCCGGCAGGACCTGCAGGACCGCCTGGAGACCGCCAGAAAGCTGCTCCCCGACACGAAGCAGCGCCTGAAGAACCTGGACAGCATGCAGCGCAGCTTTTCGCAGAGGCCCGAAGTGCGCCAGCTCGCCGCGCGCCGCGCCGCCCTGAAAGAAAAACTGGCCCGCAAAACCAAAGAGCTGCGCCCGCTGCGCAGCAGCGTCGCATGGTACCAGAAGCGCGCTGAGCAGCATCCGGAAGTGCTCGAAAGCCCGGCCTATCTGCACCGCCTGGCGCAGCTCGCCGAAGTGGAGGCAGCCTGCAGGCCCCTGGAGGATGGGCTGGCGCAGATCGCAGCGGAAGAACAGGCCCTGCGCGACCAGGCCGGGCTGGGGACCTACGATGCCGACCGCCAGGCGCTGCTGGAGGCCATCCGGGAACAGGAAAAGCATATCGCCGAACTGCAGACCGGGCTGGGCCGCCTTCCCGAACTGGGCCCCGCTGGTGAGGTGCCCCCCGGCGTCTGTGTGCGCTGGATGCTGCTGGCTTACGAACGCGAGCTGCTCGAGCTGGACCACACCGGCCTGGTGCGGGCTGTGCTGGAGCGCTTCGACGCCGAACCCGGCCGCTTCCCGCGCTGGCTGCAGTACATGGTGCTGCACTTCTCCGGTATGCGTTACAAAAGCGCTCACGGGTCCTGGGCCTCGCCCCAGGACCTGCTGCAGGAGCTGCGCCTGCAGGAGAAGAAAGACTGGCTGCAGCACGCTGCCCCCGAAGAACTGGAAGCCGCCGCACAGCAGGCTGTAGCCGAACTGCAGACCCGCCTCGCCGGGGCACAGCCTGGCCCTGCCCGGCGCATCCAGGCCCGCATCACCAGCCTGAACAACCCCCTGACACGCAAGACCGCCCTGAAGAATTACTACAGCGAGATCATCCCCGCCCAGGTGCAGGCCCTCAGCGACGACCAGGCCCTGGAGGGGCTCAAAGACCTGCGCGAGCAGATCCCCGGCTGGGCCTGGAAAGAGATCGTCAGCCGCACCCGCCTGCGCCTGGAGACCCAGGATGAGAACTGGGATACGCTCACGCCCGAAGAGCTCAGGGAACGCTACTCGGCCGAGAGCGCCCGCTGGCGCGAGATCATGAATTACTGGACGCGTAAAGACATCACCGCCTGGCGCAAAAAGCACGAGCTGACCCTGGCGCTGGTGGTCACGCGCGCCGTGTGCAACGAGATCGCCGAACACATCCTGCACCTGCGCGGCCTGCAGCCGGGGGCCGGGCTGACAGCCAAGCCGGCCTGGTACCTGCGCCTGCAGAAGAAGGCCGCCGTAAACCCGGCCGCATTTCCGGACCCGCCCTACCTGCGCCTGACCGGCCAGCGCACCGCCGCAGACTTCAAGTCCGGCGCGAGCATCCTGTGGCTGGGCTGGGTAGACAGGCCGCCCAACATGTGGCAGATCACGCGTGCCCTCCCCGAATTGACCACCCTGCCGCCCGTGGACACGCACGGCGGTTGGGTCTACTCTTCCGCCGGGGGCGTGTATACGCGCTTCCGCCAGGCAGCGGTCGCCGGACCGGGCGGGGGGAGCCACCGCCGGCCCCGCCCGGCGAAGGTCAAGCAGTGGCTGCGCTGGACGCATGAAGCCATCGTCGTGGAAGTGGCCGAGATGGCCGACGGAAAACCCTGGGTGCTCACCTTCGAGACCGGGGAAATTGGTCTGCGCCGCCGCCCGCTGGCCGAGCTGCTCAACAACCCCTACGTGTATGTCGGCTACGCGCCGGATGGCACGGTGAATACGGAGCTGCTGGATACCATGCTGGAGCGCTCCAGGCTGCTGCCCGGCCGGGCCCTGCGCGCCCCGGTTACCGAGCAACTGCGCGGCGCACCGCGCGGCAAATCGCGGGTGAGCAAGGTCGTCCCGCCGGAAGGGTGATAAAGGTAACCTTCAGGGTCTTCCGTGTGCTTCTACCGGAACAGGCTGCCGGCATCCACCAGCATCTTGACCGCATAAGGACCAAAGGTTTTTACTTGCCGGTTCATCTCACCCCCCGCTCACCGGCGGGAACAAACGCACCTCGTCCTCATCCCTGACGATCACCTCCCTCACGTCCACCACCTCGCCGTTTAAGGCCGTGATGTACACCTCATCCGCCGGGATACCCAGTCCGGAGAGCACATCCTGCAGCCGGGCGGGCTGGTCCAGCGGGACCTCGATCTCCGTTACGCGCCCGGGCATGTAAAACGATAACTGTCCGCTCACCCGCAGTTTCATGCAATCCCCGCCAGGTCCGCCGCCCAACCCAGCGAGAGCGCCTCGAGGCGTTCGCGCGTGGGCATACCGGTCTGCACATCCCAGCCCTTTAATTCATACAGGATCGACAGCGCCTGCTCGAACTCCTGACGCGACATCACCTGGCCCTCCAGCAGCCCGTTCTCAAGGCTCTGGAACAGACGCTCGGGCAGGGTATCGTCCCTGCGGCTGAAACCCTCGCGCAGGTTGAACACCCGCGCCATATTGATGGCCCGCTCCCCGATCTGCAGGGCTTCTGCGGCGCTCAGCTCCCAGCCGGAAGCAGCCCGGATCGATTCCAGCACTTCGTCGACCTCGATGAAGGCGCGCGGCACCGGCCCGAAGAAACAGTAGCCGATCACCTTCTCCAGGCTGTTCCAGCTCTCCAGGATAAAGAAGTGCTTCATCTTCTCCGCGCTGAACGTCATCGCCGGTTGGGGCACCGTGATGCCCAGCGGCCTCACGCTTTTGAACGTGGCCGATTCCGGGTTCACCATCGTGGGGTCGTGGGTGACGACCAGATGATCGGCACCGATCTCGGAGATGGCATACCCGATGCCAACATTATATTTACCGCGCGGTTCGTGCATGGCCAGCTCCTGGCCTTTGACGTGCATGGCAAAATAGCGGGCGTCTCCGCCGATCTGTTCGGCGGCACGTGCGCTCCCCTCGGCCAGCACGTCGCCGATCCCCTCGCGCCGGGCGATCATTTCGATCAACGCCAGCATGGCTTCCGCATTACCGAAGCGCAGCTCGATCCCGCCGGTGTCCTCCGGACCGATCAGGCCGTGCTCGAAACATTCCATCGCAAACGCGATCGTCGCGCCGGTGGAGATGCTGTCGAGCATGTAGGCGTTGCACAGTTCATTTGCCTTAGCGATGGCACGCAGGTCGCTGATCCCCAGGTTGGGTCCGAAGGCGCCCACGGATTCGTATTCAGGCCCGCCGTACGGCGACATCTTACCATCGATGGTGACTTCGCGCTTGCAGCGCACCGCACAGGCGTAGCAGCTCCGCCGTGCGGTGAGCAGCTGCTTCTCATAAGCCTCCCACTTGACTTCGTCCACATTTTCAAATGCGCCCTGGCGAAAGTTGCGCGTGGGCAGGATACCGCCGGCGTTGAGCGCTTCGACAAGGCCCGGGGTGCCGCGCTGCTGCAGGTCCCAGCTTGCCGGGTGTTCGCGCACGCGCTTCGCCAGGCTGCGCCCGAGGGCCAAAAGCGCCTGTGCATCGTACGCCAGCGACTGGTAGCGCTGGCTGCCGCGCACGGCGATGGCGCGCAGGTTTTTCGAGCCCATCACGGCGCCCATGCCGTTGCGGCCGTTGAAATGGCGCAGGTCGTTGGTGATCCCGGCAAAGCGCACCCGGTTTTCTCCGGCGATGCCGGTCTGCAGCACGCGGATGCGCTCGTCGCCGAGCTCGCTGCGAATCGCCTGCTGGACATCTGCCGTAGTGCGGCCCCATAAGTGCTCCGCCGGGCGGATCTCGACCTGGTCGTCATGGATCCACAGATAGACCGGCTGCGGAGCCCGCCCGGTGACCAGGATGGCTTCGTATCCGGCCATCTTGAGCTCTGGGCCCCAGAAGCCGCCAGCTTCGGACTCGCCGTAGGCGCCCGTCAGGGGCGAACGGGCCGACACGATGTAGCGTGTCGCCGTGGAAACCGGGGCGCCGGTGAGCAGCCCGCAGGCGAACACCAGCAAATTCTCGGGCGCAAAGGGGTCGACGTGGGCGGGCATCTCGGTCAGCAGGAAATATCCGGCCAGCGCCTTGCCGCCCGGGTAGAGGCGGTAGAAGTCTTCGCTCAGCGTCTGCACCTGAATCTCGCTGCTGGTCAGGTTCACCCGTAATATTCTCGCACTCGTTCCGTACATCACCGTTCTCCCTTCTTCTCAGCCTCCTGGCCCCGGGTTACAGCTCCAGGGCCAGCGAACAGGGGACCGTCTGCCCGTTCACTTCCACCGGCAGCACCGGCCACAGGGGAGTGGGCGTCAGGTTTTCAAAACCCTGTTCATCCGTCAGGATGGTATCTTCCATTTTCGCCCCGGCAATCGAGGGGTTCCAGGCCAGGGCCTGGTTGGCGCTCAGCCGTTCCGGGCTGCCGGGGGTGGCGAGCAGCTCGCGCGGCTCGTACCCGGCGATGCCGCCCTGATGATGGCGGCGCCACTCATCCGGGTACCCGCCGGCTGCATACGCCTGTATGCCCGTGTTCAAAACCTCTCCCAGGGTAACGCCCGGGCGCGTACTGGCGACCAGGGCAGCGTTCACCCGGGCGGCTGCTTCTATGCGGCGCTGCAGGTCCGCAGGCGGCGGGCCAAAGTGCAGCAGGCGGGTGATCGAACACACCAGCCCCCAGCGCCGCCCGCTGAGCACCAGCATGGCATACTTCTGCAGCTTTTTCCCGGTCGGCAGCGGGTGGCGGTAGAGGAAGGCGCGCTCATCGGTCGCGACTAAATTGACGACCGGCAGCACCCCGCGCTTCTGTGCCTCCCCACTGAGGAGGGCAGCCAGTTCATACTCGCTCATCCCGGGCCGGACCTGCTGGACGGCAGCGGTCAGGCTCTCGGCACACAGGCGGCCGAGCACCCGAAAGCGTCCGGCTTCTTCCGGGGTCAGGTGGGCGCGCAGCCGGGCGATCTCAGCCGCGGCCACAGCAGCGCCCTGATAAGGCACATCGGAGATCAGGGTGCGCCCGGCTGTCAATTTCTCCAGTGCTGCCGTGGGTGTATGCCAGGGGGCGATCTGGAATGTCCAGCCCTGATCAACCAGCTTTTCTTCCTGTTCGAGGCGGGGCGCTTCAATCACACTGGCGGCCAGAAACAACTGCTCACGCGTCACCAGCAGCGAGGCCGCCCCTTCGCTGGCCGCCGTGTTTACATACGACGCCCCGCCGCATGTGGCCCAGGCGAAACTGCTGGCCCGGCGCAGCAGCACGGCGTCCCCCCCGTGATGGTCCAGCAGGCGGCGCAGCGCGCTGATTTTGGCGTTAAATTCGTTCTGGGATGATCCCTCAACGGCCTCCATAGAAGCCTCTCACTTCATCAGGTAAGGGATGGTGCTGGCGGCATGCGGCAGCACCGCGATGCGCTCGCCGGGCGGCAGGCCGGCCAGTGCCCGGTCGATCGCCTGCTGAAGGCCGGACTGTGGGTTGAGCAGCAGCCGCTGCGCCAGATCGTGATCCAGCTCTGAGCAGAACAGCAGGCGCACCCGGGATGCGTCACGAGCGATCTGGTAGGCTTTGTGCGGGCCGATGCGAAACCCTTCCTCATGAAAGCGCTGCATGATTTCAGCGTAAGAATGTTTGTCCCGCATCCAGTCTTCGTAATGCGGGCTGCCCGTGCCCTCAGGGCATGCGGCGGCCAGGATCACCGTGCCGCCCGTTTGCGTGATCAGGGCTGCGTGCGCCAGCCCTTTCTGGGCCTGGTAGAGGTTGATGTCTTTGGGATGCCCGCCCGGCGAGGAGATCACCAGTCGATAGGGCTGCTGCACCGCCACCTGGCTGACCTGCCGGCAGCGTTCCAGCCCGGCAGCCATCACCGCGCGCGGTTCGCCCGCCAGGACGTATACGATCCGCCGGTCGTGGTTCAGGATGGCGTTCAGCGCCAGGTGGACTCCGATTTTCGCGCCGATCTCCTCGATGTCCTGGCGGGCCGGGTTGCTCTCATACCCGCCGATGCGTGAATCGGGGTGGGTCATGAGCGCGTGGCTGCGGTTGATGGTTTTGATCGAAGACAGCCCGATGGCAGCTGTCTTTACGCCGCCCGAAAATCCTGCGAACTGGTGCGGCTCGATGTTGCCCACCACGATCTTCAAATCAGCCTGCACGTACGACCGGTTCGACCACACCGGCGTGCCGCGGCCTGTCTCACCCAGGTAAACCATCTGTTTATCGTCTTCGCTGTCGTGTGAGACCACGCGGCAGCGGTCAAGAATCTCCGCGGGCAGGATGGAGGAGAATTCAGCCGGATCCATCGGCGGGTGGGTACCAACTGCAATGTAAAAGGTGATTTCCCGGTCGGGGATCCCCAGTGCGTTCAGCCGCTCCAGCAATGGGGGCAGCAGCAGATCGTGGGGAACCGGGCGGGTCTTATCGTTGATCGCGACAGCCGCCGACCGGGCTCCGGAAAAGTTCGCCCAGCTGGTATTTCCCAGCAGATGATCCAGGGCATACCGCACCGCCCCTGCCGGGTCTGCGGCGGGGGGTGCAGCCGGTGCCTCAATGATATCGACCGGATATTCATCCGGGATGCTGGCTGTGAGTGCTGCGCGCCCGTAGGGCAGATGAATGATCATCGAATCGGTTCTATGAAAGGTTTATTACTGCTGCAAGCTGGCAGGTCAGCAGTTCGGTTCTCGACCGGGCAGGTAAACTCTGGCGCCCGGCCTGCGCAGGCGGAGTGAGTCATCCCCTGCCTGCACCTGTGATCCCTTGCAAGAAAAGACAGTCCACAACCGGCCTGTGCGTTTTACAGCCGGGAATCAGGGGTGTGCTAGAACTACCCGCACACCCCTGTTGTTGACTACGCGCAGTCAGCGTCATGCGCTGCGGTGGAGTTTGGTCAGCACGAACTCGTCGTGCCGCAGGGCCTCTGCGCTGGTCAGACGGCCGTTGATGGTGCGCGCCATCATCTCCATCACCCGGTCAGCGGCGCCGTCCAGGTTGTACTCGAAGCGCAGCAGTCCGCTGATATCCACATCGATATGCTCCGCCATGGTCGCTGCCGTGACCGGGTTGGCGGAGATCTTGATCACCGGCTCGATCGGGTTGCCGATGATATTTCCCTGCCCGGTGGTGAACAGGTGCAGCACGGCGCCGGCAGCGCAGCACAGGGTCACCATCTCCGCCGCCGCGCTGGATGAGTCCATAAAGTGCAGGCCGGGGCCTTTCGGCTCTTCGGCAGGCTCCAGGAAACCAGCCACCGTGCAGCGGCCCATCTTCTCCACATTGCCCAGCGCTTTCTCCTCGATGGTGGTCAGCCCGCCGCGGATGTTGCCCTCTGTCGGCTGCGTGCCCAGCAGGCTGACGCCCTGCGAAGCCACCAGTTCCTGGTAGTTATCGAAGGCTGCTTTGAACTGCGCCGCGATCTCGGGGGTGGCGCACTGCTCGATAATCTTATCTTCTGCGCCGGTCACCTCGGTCGTCTCGCCAAAGATCAGGGTGTTGCCGTTCTTCTCCAGGCGCTCGAAAACCCGGCCCACGGTGGGGTTCGATGCCAGCCCGCTGGTGGTGTCCGATTCTCCGCATTTGGTCGAGACCCAGATCTCGTTCCACTGCACCGGCACACGCGGCAGTTCGCTGGCGTAGTGCACGAACTCCTTCGCCTTGCGGGAGGCCATCTCGATGGTTTTCAAATCCCCGTAGCGCTCGATGCTGAACCCGGCGACGGGCTTGCCCGTCTTCTCAATGCCCCTGACGATGTAATCCGTCCACTCCGGCTCGATGCCGATCACGACCACAGCGGCCACATTTGGGTTGCAACCGGTGCCGATCAGGGTCTTAAAGGTCAGCTTCAGGTCTTCACCGAACTGCAAACGCCCATAGGGGTGCGTCAGTGCCATCGTGCCGCGAATCAGGCGGGCAACACCTTCCACAGCGGCATTGGAAATATCATCTACCGACATGATGACCACGTGGTTGCGGATGCCCACGCGGCCGTTATCCCGGCGGTAGCCGGTGAGAGGGAGGTCCAGATAATTCGCCATGTTCAGCTCTCCTGGTTTTCGAGGACTTTGGTTTTGCTTGCAGCCCAGCGCAGGCTCTTCAGGTTGTGGACGTGAACATGCTCCCCCTCAGCGATAGCGCTGACTGCATACCCGATTTCGCGCCCGTATTCGATGACGTGCCTGCCGGTCTCCAGATCTCGCATGGCGACCTTATGTCCCAGGGGGACGTCGCTGTGCAGGCGCACCAAACGCACAAACTCGCCTTCCAGTGTGTAGACGCCTACCTCCTCCCCGGTTTGCAGATCCAGCACGGCGACGCCAACGTCATCGTTCTTTTCGTGGATGAGAATGCCTTTTTTCATCGTGGTTCTCCCTGAAAGAATGATTCGTCTACCAGAGTTCTATTCGTAGGGGGTCTGGTCCCAGAACCCCTGGAATTTGCTCAGTCCGACGCCGGTGTAGGGGTGATCGAAGGCCTCCTTATAGACGGCCAGCCCGGCGGTGACGATATCGGCCCCGGCGACTGCCGCATCGGCGATCTGCCGGCCGTTGCGCACGGCGGCGACGATGATCTCGCTCTCATAGCCGTAGTTATCGCGGATCGCAAGCACGTCCTGAATAAAGGATAAAGTCTCCTCGGCGTTCGCCTCTTTCCAGCCCACAAAAGGCGAGATGTAATACGCGCCCATGCGCATGGCCTGCAGCGCCTGGACCGCTGAAAAGACCAGGGTCAGGTTCGAGCGGATGTTACGCTTTTTGAGCTCGGCAACTGCTTTAAATCCCGCCTCTGTTGCCGGCAGTTTGATGACAAAATTCGGGCTGATAGCGGCCAGTTTTTCACCCTCGGCCACCATTTTTTCATAATCCGTGTAGTGCGGGTTGACTTCCACCGAAACGGTTTTATCCGTCCCGGCGAACAGGCTCCCGATCTCGCGGATCACCGTGAGGAAGGGCTTGCCGGAGGCCTGTATATGTCTCGGGTTGGTGGTTACACCGTCCAGGTCCCACATCTTCAGGGCGTATTCGATTTCATGCACATGTGCACTATCGAGAAAGAATTTCATTTCCGTCTCCTGTTTATGAATAATGACGAACCTTCACGTGCGGGGGCAGCCCGGTGAGGCTGCCGTCCGCTGCAATCTCGATGTCCAGACCCGGGAGGGCCATCCCCTGGCGGGGTGTGCCGAACACCCACACCTGATTCAGGTCCAGGTCCGCCTTTAGCTCGCCGGTGTGCTGCACGGCCGGACCGAGGGGCAGCAGGCTCCCCTCTCGCCCGAACACCGGGATTTGCTCCAGAGGCTCCTGGCGTTCGAAGTAACCCGGGCCTTCGATCCAGCACTGCCTGCACAGGTCGAACCAGCGGCCGGCGGGGAGGTAAAAGCGCGCTTTGCCTCCCGGCTCAACCACCGGGGCCACCAGCAGCGAGCCGCCCAGCATATACTGGTTCTCAAACGTCCAGGCGATGCGGTCTTCGGGGAAGGCCAGGACCATGGAGCGCATCACCGGCATGCCAGTCCGGTGAGCCTCCAGCGCACAGGCCTGCAGATAGGGGATCAACCGGTAGCGCCACTGCAGCCATTCGCGCACGACCCGTTCGGCCTGCTCGCCGTAAACCCAGGGCTCACGCTCGCCCTGCCCGTGGAAGCGGGTGTGCGAAGCCATGATGCCGGCCTGCGCCCAGCGCACATACAGCTCGGGATCTGGATTGCCAATGGCAAAGCCGCCGATATCGTGGGCGTAGAACGGCCCGCCGCTCATGCCCCAGGCCTGCCCGCCGCGAATAGAAGCCGCCAGCCCGTCCCAATCGGCCTGAGGGTCGCCGCCCCACTGCACCGGGTAGCGCTGGCCGCCCGCCCAGGACGCACGCCCCCACACCAGCGGTTCGTCCTGACTGTACAGCCCGGCAGCCTCGTACACGCAGCGGTTGTATAAATGGGGGTATACGTTGTGCAGCCGCCGGCCGCTGTCTCCGTTGTATGCAACCACTTCCTCGGGGACGGCTTCGCCGTAGTCGGTCTTCATCACACTGACGCCCAGATCAAAGAGAGCTTTGTGCTGGTCGCGGAACCAGTTGTAAGCCTCGGGGTTGGTGAAATCGATGATCCCGCTGGGCATCAGGTGCGGCCAGCTCTTATCATACGGCCAGGGGAACCAGCGGTGTACGTACGGCTCGCCGGTGGGCAGTTTGAGCAGGTAGCCTTTTTCCGCCTGTTCGTTGAACAGCGGGTTGCGGGTCGAGATGTACGAATACTCCCACAGGTTCAGCCGGAAACCCATGCTGCGCAGCTTCTGCACAAATGCAGCCGGGTCGGGATAGCGCTCGGGGTCCCAGGTGAAGTCGAAGCGCGTCTCCATCCTGTGCCAGGCGCGCCCGTCCAGCAGGATCACATCACTGGGGATCTGGCGCCGGCGCAGGGTTTCTGCCACAGTTAAGGCCTCCTCTGCGGTTTTATAGTAGGCGCGCGACATCCACATCCCATAGCTCCAGCGCGGCGGCAGGGCAGCCCGGCCGGTCAGGTGAGTGTAGCGTTCGATGATCTCCGCCGGGCTGTGGGCAGCAATCCAGAAGAGGTCCAGCTCCGCGTCGAACACCTGCAGGATATAGCTGCGGTGCGACCACTGCGGGTACCCCACGCCGTGCGTAACCTTCGAGGGCGTATGGACAAACAGGCCCCAGCCGTTCGGGCTCCAGGCGAATGGGGTGTTTTTATACGACAGCTCCGAGTTGACCGTGGTGGCGTCCTCATTCCAGCTGTGGATAAGCTGCCCGCGGCGGTTCAGCGCCGCCCACTTTTCACCCAGGCCGTAGACCGGTTCTTCTACCCCCAGCGCCAGGGCCACCAGCCACGAATCCTGCCGCCTGGCAAAAGGAGAGAAGCGCAGGTGCCCTTCGATGGTGCGGTCGGTGGACGACTGCAGCAGCAGCCGGTCCCCGTGATAAAAACGCACGCGCAGCGGCCCGCTCAATATCTCGAGCGCTACGTCTCCCGACCGCACCCGCCAGCCCTCTGCTGTTCCGGTCACGGACAGCGGGAGGTCCTCTGTCTGCGCCTGCAGGATGCCGTAATCGGGCTGCTGCTGCACGGGCAGGAAGCGCATCCGCAGGATGCCCCGGGCATGGCCTGTGACCTCCAGGTCGCCGGCGAGCGTGCGGAACAAGGCCCGCGTGGAGGTTTGCTCCTTCAGCGATACCGCCTCCAGCGCTTCGTATCCTTTTTGCAGGATGATGCCTTCGTGATGCAGGATCATGGATTCGCTCCAGGTATTTTGATTTACTTCATCCCGGTGGTGGCGATACCGGTGGTGATGTGGCGCTGCAGAAATGCGAACACCAGCGAAATGGGCAGCAGGGTCAGCACGGTCATGGCCAGGATCAGGTTCCACTGCACGTTGAGCTCACCCTGAAATGAAGCCAGCCCGACCTGCAGGGTGAAGTACTCGCTGCGGCTGAGCACGATCAGCGGCCACAGGAAATCGTTCCAGCGCCACATGACCGAGAAGATGGTCAGCACAGCCATTGCCGGTTTCGCCAGCGGCACGACCACCTGAGAGTAAATGCGCCACTCGCTGGCGCCGTCAATGCGTGCCGCGTCGATGAGCTCGTCGGGGATGGTGAGCATATACTGGCGCAGCAGGAAGACGCCGGTCGGTGTGGCTGCGGCAGGGACAATCACACCCAGCAGGTTATTCGTCCACCCGACTCTGGTAACCACCAGAAACACGGGCACCATCACGACCGAAAGCGGGATCATCAGCGTGCTGATCATCACCAGGAAAATAGCTTCGCGCCCGCGGTACCTGTATTTGCTCAGCGAAAAGGCCGCCATGCTGTTCACCAGCAGCGTGAGGGCAGTGGCGACCACAGTGACCACAATGCTGTTCCACAGATAGCGGCCAAAATCGAAGCTCTTTACGCCTTCGATGTAATTTTCCAGGCCGAAATAGACTTGCTCGACGGGCTGGCGCTGGTCGATGTGCACCTTGATGATCTCACCCGGGTTGGCTGGATCTACCATCTGGGATTCCAGGCCCACACGACGCACCTGCGCAAGGATCTGCCTGCTGCCGTCCTCGAAGGTCACTTCAAACAGCGGCAGGGGTTCTTCATAGCCCTCGACCTGAACAGTCTCCTGTTTATACGGCAGCAGCCGCGGCGGGAACTTGTTAATTTCTCCCGAGCTCTTAAAGGAGGAGAGCACCAGCCACACCACGGGGCCAAACATGACAATCACGCCCGCGAACAGGTACAGGTACGAGAGCACGTCCGTGATGTCGAGGCGGGTCCTGCCTTTTCTCAACCGCAGAGCTTTCAGCGCACTCATTTCATTCCTCCTGCCGCTGGAAGATCAACTGCAGCAAGGTCAGGATCACCAGAGCGCCGGCCATGAGCAGTGATGCGGCCGCAGCCAGGCCGTATTGCTTGTTCGGGCTGGCGAAGCCGTAGTTGTAGATGTACTGCACCAGATACAGGGTGGCCGTGCCCGGCCCGCCGCTGGTGAAGGCAAATACCAGTTCAAAGATCTGCACCGCCCGGATCACAGAGAGCACCGTCACCACCAGCATGGTCGGCCGCAGCAGGGGCATGGTAATTTTCCAGAACGACTGCCATTTATTCGCCCCGTCGATCGCAGCCGCCTCGTACATTTCCGTGGGGATCGACTGCAGCCCGGCCAGCAGGATGAGGGTGTAAAAACCCATATAGGCCCACACGCTGATCACGACCACCCAGAACTGCGCCCAGGCAGCGTTGGTCAGAAATGGCAGTTTATTGAAACCCAGGCTGACCAGGATACCGTTCAACAGCCCGTCGGACTGCAGGATCCACTTCCAGATCAGCGCCACGACGATGGGAGAGAGCATTACCGGGTAGAAATAGACGCTGCGGAAGAAACCCCGGCCTTTGATGCTGCGGTTCAGCACCAGGGCGGTGATCAGCGAGAACAGCACCATCAGGGACACCTGGATCACCACATAGCTGGCGGTGTTCCAGACCGCCCGCCAGAACAGGTCTTCGCTGCAGGTGCGCGGCTCAAAATAATTCTCGCAGGTGAGCAGCCGCTCAAAGTTGCGTGTGCCAGCCCAGGGACGATCGAACGGCATGAACGAGGCGCCGCCCGTGAAGGCGTACACGAAGTTCAACAGCATCGGAAAAAGAATAAAAATGCCAAAGATGAGCAGGTTCGGCAGGACGAAGATATACGGCATGCCGCGGATGCCGATGATGCGCTGAATCAACGAAAAGACCAGGTCGGTGAGAGAGATTACCAGCTCGTATACGGCATTAACGGCAGTGCCGGATATCTCACGCAGGGTAGCGATAGCGCCCCGGTTTACTTTTTCTTTCGGGCTGATCCCTGGCTGCACCAGCATAGCATGTTCCTTTCTGATCAAAGGCCCGGACTGATCTTCTTGCCTCTGGATTAATGGACGATAATTCGTATGATGGATCGAAACGACAGGATGAGCGGGGGTGCAGTGCTGTAAGGGCGCCCTGCACCCCCGCGGTTGGCAGCAGATGGTTTACTGCTGAGCTTCGGCGATCGCCAGGTCGATATCTTCCTGCAGGCTGACGAGCATCTCGTCGAGAGTCAGCTCGCCTGTCAGGTACTGCGAAATGCGGTTCGCGCTGTTGCGGTAGTAAGCGAAGGAGTACGGGTGGACGTTCAGCGCCACGCCCTGTTCCGACAGCTTGGGGATCTCGGCGGTGAAGGCATCCAGAGCGCCGAGGACGAACTCGTTGTCGGTCTTGAAGTCCACACCCTGTTTGGCAACAGTCGCATGAGCGGGCAGCGACAGGGTGCCGGCCGAGAATTCTGCGTAGTTCTCCGGCGCGATCAGGAACTCCATCAGGCGGGCGACCTGCTCGGGGTACTCGGTGTCGGCAAAAGCCACGACAGCCGAGCCGCCGGCGATACCGGTCGAGCCTCCCTCACCGGTAGGATTGGGCACGACCACCCAGTCGAAAGCGTCGCCGACGTCATTCGCCACGCCGTTGATCTGCCAGGAACCGGAGTAGCAGAAAACCAGCTGGCCGGACTTGAAGGCGTTGATGCAGCTGCCAACGGGTTCGGCGCCCAGCCAGACATCTGCCGGGGTGATCCCTTCATCGTGCCAGCTCTTGACGATCTCGGCAAAGGCCCTGAAGCCGGGAGTGTCCACCGTGAAGGTGTTATCTTCATTGATGAGCTGCGCGCCCATGCTCAACGCCGGACCGGCGAAGCGGTGACCGGTGCGGTCAATGGCGATGGCATACTGCACGCCGGTGGCCTCGGCCACTTCTTTGGTCAGCTCCGTCCACTCTTCCCAGGTGGTGCCTTCACCGGGGACTTCGATGCCAGCCTGGTCAAAGAGGGTCTTGTTGACGAACGGCCCGGTGACGGTCATTGCGTCCGGGAACCCGCCGTAGCCCAGTGCTTCGAGGATGGGAGCCTGGAAGGCTGCTACATAACTATCAGGATCGGTGAGGTACTCCCTGAGGTCAAGCAGCTTGCCTTTGAAGGCGCCGAAGTTGGTGATGCGGGCCAGATCAGGTCCTTCGCCGGTTTCTACCTGGACCGGCAGCTGTTCGTCGATGGTCTGGTAGGGCACCACGTCGAGCACCACTTTGATGTCCGGGTTGGCGGCCATGAACTTGTCCAGCAGGGGTTTGATCACGTCCGCCTCAACACCGTCGGCATAATAAGTGAAGCGCAGCTCGACGACTTCGGCCGGCTCTTCCGCTGCGGGTTCGGTCTCTACTGGTTCGGCTGGAGCCTCGGTGGGAGCCGGGGCTTCGGTAGGCTCAGGCTCCGCAGGGGCCTCGGTCGGGACGGCAGTAGGCTCCGGAGGCGCCTGGGTCGGGGATGCGCAGCCTCCCAGGAGCAGTGCTGCGATGATCAGGATGGTGAGGTGTAGTTTGCTTTTCATCTTCCTTCTTCTCCTGCCCCGGTTACCCGGGTCTGAGCTAGGATAGGATAGCGGATGAAGAGTTGCGGAATAGATCGGGGGTAATTGGCTTCGTACAGTTCGTTTTTCGTTTTCCAGAGCAGATCTTCCTGAAAGCGATCACCTCCTCTTCTCACAGTTCCAAAACGGGTAGTTCGATCAGGCTGGCGAAAGCCTTCAGCTCTGCCGTGAAGTCGCCGTAAACCAGCGAGATGTGATGTTCGAGGCCTTCGCGCATAATCACATCCAGGAACGACTGCGCGGAGGCCGCGGGTTTCAGAATGCCGGCAGTCCCGCTGAAAGGTTTGGGGCCGGCGATCATTTCACCCTTCCCCACAACCAGGCGCAGGCGTCCGGTGGACTGGCTGATGCGTGCCAGGGTGACGGTCCCGGGCTTGAGCGGGAAGTCCATCAGCAGCGGTTTGCGCCGGTTGGAGTGGATCGTGCCCTGCGGCCGGACTGCCGGGTCGGCCATCGAGAGCGGAGCCAGCCCGCAGTGCCACAGAGCGACCCGGTCTTCCTGCAGATCGACTCCGACGATGTCGGTGCCAAAGGATGGACTGTCCGCCAGCCAGGCGAGCATGAGCTGGGTGAGCGTGCCGTTGATATCTGCCTCGCAGGAGCAGGGCAGCGGTGCATCCCCTCCGAACCCGTCGCTGAGCATGGACATGGCGCCGCAGGCAGCGCAGCCCAGCTCAGTGAAGAACTCCGGCCAGCAGCGCACCGCAAGGCCGTCCAGACGGAGCTCTGCAGCGACCTCTTTCAGCGCGTGGTACACGCCCAGCGAGCGGTTGAGCGGCTCCTGCTCGAGTTCGTCCAGGTTGTCCAGGCGAGCGTCCAGCGCCTCCCCCGTAGACTGGAGCGCTGCGGCAGGCGCCTGGCGGACACGGGCGAAGACATCCTGCAGGTCGATCTGCTCGACCTGCACGCCGAACGTGCTGCGCAGCCCGGGGGCATCCAGGCGGCAGGTGTCCAGGCCGTCCGGGTGGTGGCCAACCACGCCCAGCCGGGCGGACTGCAGCCGGCGGCGCAGCCGTCCCGCGGCGGCCAGGGTTTGAATCTGGCGCAGCACTACGGGATCACCGGGATCTGCGTAAGCATAGTGGTATTTCTGCCCGCGCAGGGTCAGGGCATGGGCCGCCAGGTTGATCCCACACAGCGAGTTGAGGCGCAGGCGTTCGCCCGTCCACGGTTCGGGTACTGCCCAGAGGAACACCGGGGCCTGAGTCCCGGCGGTCAGCTCGCACACCATGGTGCTGTCGGCAAAGGTGGCCTGGAAGATCAGCAGCAGATCCGGCGTTTCACCGGCCAGTTCCCGGGCGGCGTTCGCTGCATCCTCCAGGCTGGTGACGGGTTCCGCCGGCCCGCTGAGCTGGATTCCCGCGGCCGCCAGTGCCTGGCGCGCTGCCTCAACCATCTGCCGGGCGAGCTCAACATCGAATGTGGTGCGGATGAGCGGAATAAAAGCAATCTTCAGGTCGTTCACGAACTGGCTCCCTCTTCGGGCTGGTAAAAGAAATGCATCAACGCCAGGGCGGCGGCACCGGTCACGCCCGCTTTCCAGCCAAAGGTGGTGGCCTGCAGGCGCACTTTGGTACCCAGTCCGCCGAAGGACATGCTGCGCACGGTGGCAAGCGTGGGTTCGATGAACAGATCCTGCCCCTGGGAGAAGATGCCTCCCAGCAGGATCAGCTCGGGGTTAAACAGGTTGACCACGTTAGCGAGCGCCAGCCCCAGGTAATAGGCGCGTTCGTTGAGCATGCGGCGCACATCTTCGTCCCCTTCGCGGGCAGCAGTGAAAACGCGTTCCAGCATGGGCACATCCTGGCGCGTCCGGATGGTGGCGGCCAGGATGCCTCCGGGGTGCAGGCGGGCCAGTGCTTCCGCCTGGCGCAGGATGGCCGGTTCGGAGACCAGGGTCTCCAGGCAGCCGGTGTTGCCGCAGTGGCACGGATCGCCGCCGTGCAGCAGCATCACCGTGTGGCCGATTTCACCAGCGCCTGTGCTGCTGCCGCGGAAGACACGGCCGTTGAACACCAGGCCCGCGCTGACGCCGGTGCGCCCGTAGACGAACGCCAGGGAGTTGACGCCGCGCCCGGCCCCGAAGAAAGCCTCGCCGATCGCCATGGCGCGCACGTTGTTGTCCACCACCACAGGCAGATTTAGGGCGTCCTGGAAGAAGCCGCGCATGGGCACATCGCGCCAGTTCAGGTTGGGCGCCAGCAGGTTTACACCGCTCGCAAAATCGACCAGGCCCGAAGCGCCGATGCCCACGCCCACAATGCGCGCACGGTCGACACCGCTCTCCTGAATCACGGTTTCGATTCCGTCCCGGATCTGCTCGAGGACGGCCTGTGCCGGAAGCTGGGTATCGTATTCAAAAACTTTATTATGGAGGATGTGGTCTTCTAAGTTCGCCACGGCGATGCGGAAGATCCCGATGCCGATGTGCACGCCGACGGCGAAGCGTGAGTCCGGAATCAGGCGTATGCCAACCCGCGGCCGGCCCACCGAGCGCGGGTTAGGTTCCTCAGCGCCGTTATCATGCTCCGAAATCACTCCCTGGGCTTTCAACTCGGCGATCAGGTTGGTGATCGTGGTGCTGGACAGATTCGTCCGTTCGGCGAGCTGGATGCGGGAGAGCCCTGGCTCGTACAGCAGGCTGAGGAGCACAACCTGCAGGTTGTGCAGTTTCACCAGGTTGATGTTGCTGCCGCGAAGGTTTTTCTTTGGCATAAGGCGCCTCGATAATAGCCATATTTATTTTTTCATCTTGATTTATTATCCCTGCCGATTATACAAAAAGGCCTTTTTTCTGTCAATATGGCTGGTAATATGAATTTTTTGGGACAGTTATAGGGAGTTATACGAGATTTATTTTTTTATTTGATTAATAAATTGCTGAAATGAATAAACCTTCAAGGCCTTAATCGCAGACCGCCTGCAGCAGCACGGCAGCCTTTGCAAGGTGCCGCACGGCGGATCAGCAGCCGGCTTTACCGGGGATCCTGTAAACCCGCAGCCGTGTCCGCTAACCCCGGTCACCCGGGGCGCGCGGAACCGTGCTGGCCCCATGCCCGTGCGAACCGGCATCCCGGCGGCATCTCTCCGGCCTTCGCCCGGCAGAACCCCAGGAAGCCCTGCAGGTTTTTACGCCCTCTAAACGACCCTCCCCCACCGTACATATTCTTTATGCCAAGTTAACACTTCCTTTATGCGTTTTATGTCGTATTTATCCGTATAATACCGAGACCTTAAGCTCTGCTTAACCTGACCTTTACGAAATTTAAAGATTTGTCCCTTTTCCTGCCCCAAAACGTAAAACTGGAACAAATATTGCAAGGGACTTCTCTGAGCATTACCGCCATCAAGAACAGCGAGGAGGTTGTCACGCATGAAAGAAACCAAGATACTGCTCATCGACGACGATGAAATCGTATCTCGCACGATCGAGCGCAGTCTGCGCGGGAAGGGTTTTCAGCTCACCCGGGTAAACAGCGGCGTGGAGGGGCTCAAGGTCGCCCGTCACCTGCAGCCCGCTCTGGTGATCCTGGACGTCATCATGCCCGGTATGGACGGCTTCACCGTCTGCCGGGAGATGCGCAACGCCCCCATCCTGCGCGACATCCCCATCCTCTTCCTCACTGCAAAAATCAAAGACGACGACAAGATCACAGGCTTCAACGCCGGCGCCGACGACTACCTGTGCAAGCCCTTCAACATCGATGAGTTGATCCTGCGCATCAACGCTATCCTGCGCCGCGCCCGCCTGGCCGCCCAGAACACCAGCGAGGCCGAGCCCCAGATCGAGGCCAGCCTCCCCGAGCACGTCCAGAAGATGCTCAAGAAGATCCACGAAAATTCGGTGGTGATGGAATCCAACCAGTGTCTGATCGTTGGCGATTACATCCTGGACACCCGCTCACACGAGCTGTACGCCGAGCACCTGGGCAAGATCCTGCTCACCCCCGTGCAGTATGACCTGCTCTACCATTTAATGAGCCATCCGGGGCAGATCTTCTCCCCCGCCCGCCTGCTGGATGAGGTGTGGAACTATCCCACCAACTCAGGCAGCTCCGACCTGGTGCGCGTGCATGTCAAGAACCTGCGCGAGCGCATTGAGGTCAACCCCAAGGAGCCAAAGTTCATCCGCACGGTTCCCGGGTACGGCTACACCATCAACCCCAACGCCTGAAAGGCAC
>JAAYXE010000045.1 GCA_012516075.1 Chloroflexota bacterium
ATGGTCCCGCCGGTGATGCCCGGCTGTACGCTGGCAGTCAGCCCCACACCAACCGACGTGTTCGAGGTGGTTGCCTGGGTGGACAACCCCAATCCGAAGCGCGGCGAGCGCGTTGTCGCCAATGCTTACCTGAGCCGCAACGGGGTGATCCTGAGCCAGATCCGCTACGAGGGCTGGTGGGACCAGCCCGGCCACGACCCCGCTGTGCCCAACTGCTACGGCCTGCTGATCTACCAGCGCGGCATCTGCACGCTGAACGCGGGCGATTTCCCGCCGGGTGAATATGTGCCCATTAAGTTCCGTATTTTCTGGAACGACAGGATCTACACGGCCGAGACCGGTTTCACACCGCAGTGAGAGAAGCGATCCGGGGTATAATCGGGGCTGGCTTGCGTTCAAGGATGGGACAATGAAGAGGATGCGCTCGGCAGGAACCCCCTCGCAGTAGAACTGAATAACATTTACAGGAGAATACGCATGCATCGAACCCTTAATCCTGGGCTGCGTCTGCTCGCGCTGACCCTGATACTGGTCGCGCTGTTCGGGCCAGCCGCCAGCGCCAGCGCACAGGAGCCGCCATCTGGCGAGCTCTATGTGGTAATGCTGGCGCCGTTAGTGAAGATCTACGAGGGCGATACGGTGACGATCCCCTACATCGCCGAACAAAAAGTACCCCTGGGGCAGATCGCCCTGGCGCCGCTGGTGCCCGGAAAGGCCAGCGTACAGGCGGCCCTGGGGACTGCCAGCGTACAGCCGGGCATCACCGGCGGGACCATCACGTACCAGGCGGTTGAGGCCGGGCACGAGACCCTCACCTTGAGCGTGGAAAACCCCCTGGGGGCCGGCAGCGCGGTTTTCGAATTTGTGGTCTACCCCAAACCGAACTACAACCTGGACTTCTATATTGTCAGCAAAGACGACGATCAGGGCGCAGGCTTTATAGCCCTGTTCAGCGGCTCGGGCGAGTTTTCGCACTCGGATGAAACTCCGGTTTACGGCCGCGGCCAGGCCGATTTCTGGTTCTCGCTGTACGCAGTCGCCGAGCCCGTGCAGTGCTTCCTCACCCCGCCGGTGCAGGGTAACACCTCATTCGAGATCGTCCCCGGCGATTCCATCCCCCTGGCGCCGCTGGTGCCCGATCCGTCCTACGTCCCGCCCATCTACCTGACGCTGCGGTTCCAGCCCATGGCCCTGAACGCTTCGACAATGGCGTGCACCGGCATGGGCGGGTTTGCCGCCAATTTCCCCTGGCCGGCGCAGCAGCTGGACTCAAATGATATGGACATGCGTGACCTGGAGGTCCCCGGCGGCGGCGGGATCATCCCGTACACCAATGTCAAAACCGAAGGGTGGATCATTGTGACGAGGAAGGGGCAGTGAGAGCCATGATCGCTGATATGAAAAATACGGTTGGTGCCCTGTTCAGGACCGGGCTGCTGCTGGCAGCGCTGGCTCTGCTGGCGGCCTGCGGGGGCGCTCCCCAGGCCGCAGAAACCCCGGCGGCACCGGCCGGCGAGGTCGTGCAGGAAGCGACCGGGGTACCGCAGGCAGGGGATGGTCAGGATGCGGAGCCGGCGGCATCTGCCGAACCCACACCCGCTGCGCAGCGCGGGCCGGGCGACTTCGACCTGCTGGACCCGGCCGCCGGGCTGCAGGACCTGGAAGGGTACCAGGCTGTGCTGAAAATGGACTTCAACGGCACGCTCGACGGCCAGGCTTACAGCGTGTCGAAAACCTACACCCTGACCGTGCGCCGCGATCCGCCCGCCCGCATCCTGGTCGAGGAGACCAGCGGCGCGGCGGGGGAGAGCCCGTACCGCCTGTTCGCCGGCGTGGACGGCGTGTCTTACCGCCAGGCGGCAGCAGACGGCCCCTGCCAGGCCAGCCTGACCAATACTGAAGACACCAGCCCGCTCTTCCACCCGGCGGCGCTGCTGCCGCGCCTGTTCGGCGCGGAGCGCACCGGCGGTGAGACTCTGGACGGTGTGCCGGCCCAGGCGCTGAGCTTCGATGCCCGCGCCCTGGCCGCTGGAGAGGGCGCCGCGGCTGCCGGCCAGGCGCTGGTCGCTGCGGAAGGCGGCTACGTGCTGCGCTACAGCCTGCAGCTCGAAGGCGGCGAAGCCGTTTTCGGAGCCGGGGCGGCGGGGAAGCAGTCCTGGGAGTACACCCTGACCCCGCTGGAAGGCGATGCCCTGGCGCAGTCCCTGTCCCTGCCGGATGCCTGCCCGGTGGACCGCGTCGAGTTCCCGCCCCTGCCGGCGGACGCCCGTGATGTGGTGCGCCTGCCCGATTACCGGCGTTTCTACACGGACATGGACCCCGCTGCCCTGGTGGCCTCCTTCACGGAGCAGCTCGGCCCGTCCGGCTGGCAGCCCTCCGGCGGCCCACTCGAGACCGCCGGCGGCACGCGCCAGCGCTTCACCCGCAGCGCGGAGGAGAAGGTCCAGCCGGTGCTACTGACCGTGAAGGCCGTGGATGGCGGCTTCGAAGCTACCCTGGCTGTCCTGCCTGCACAGGAACCCGCTGCGGCTCCTTTTTAAGAGCATAAATCCCGCAGAGTCAGGGTCGCGGCAGATCCTGACCCGGGGATGAAACTGACTGCAGGCCGTCAGGCGCTGTTCGACGGAGCAAGCGGAGCCTGCCGCTCCTGGCGCCTGACGGCCTGGTCGTATTTCGGCAGCGTCTTTTTTTACCCCCGCGACTATAATTAACCTGTGACGAAGCAGGACGATCTGATCGCCTACCTCTTCGACGGGCAGCGCAGCCGGCTGCCGGCTCCCCTGCGGGAATGGATGCTGGCCTCGCCGCGCTTCACCGCCTTCGTCGAGACCTACCGCGACAAGATCCGCAAGAAGATCCGCGTCACGCGCGATGCCGAAGGTCTGCTCGACCTGCTCGGCGAGCTGCAGGTGGCCTGCTGCCTGCTGGACGACCGCCGCCTGGAGGTGACCTACGAACCCTATGCCAGCGCAAAACAGCGCGGGGCCGATTTCGCCGTCACCTACCGCAAGAACCTGGTGTTCAACGTTGAAGTGGCGCGCCTGCGTGAAAGCGGTCATGCACCGGCCGGCGACCGCCTGCTGCGCGTGCTGCTCAACAAGCTGGGACAGATGCAGGCCGGCATGCCCAACCTGCTGGCCGTCCACGTCCCACCCAGCCTGGCCGGGTCCATTGATATCGATCACCTGATGCTGCAGGTGAAGCAGCGCGCCGACAGGAAAGACCCAACTCTCTTCGCTGCCGGCCGCTACCGCGGGCCGGCCGATTTTTACCGTGATTTTATCCATCTCAACGCCGTGCTGCTCTGGGCGGACGGCGCCCCGCTGTGGATCAACAAACAGGCCCGCCGGAGCCTCGATGAGAAAGTCCTGCGGCTGGTGCACACACTGGCCTGCGGCCCGGTGAACCTTTGATCGGTAACTCGTAAAGGAGGATATGGTGCGAAAACTGATTTATGCCCTGAACGTCTCGCTGGACGGTTTTATGGAAGGCCCGGATGGTGATTTGAGCTGGTCGGATGCCGGTGAGGAGCTGCACCGCCATTTCGCCGAACTGGACCGCTCCATGGACACCCACCTGTACGGGCGGCGGCTGTATGAGAATATGGCTGCTTTCTGGCCTCAAGCGGAAAACGACCCCACGGCGGCTGATTATGAGAGAGAATATGGGCGCGTCTGGGTCAGCGTTCCCAAGGTCGTATTCTCAACGACCCTGGATACAGTGGATTGGAACTCCAGGCTGGTGAAGGGCAATGCTGCGGAGGAAGTCCGCCGGCTGAAGGCGGAGCCGGGCGGCGATATGAGCGTGGCCGGTGCCGGACTGGCGGGTTCGCTGATGCAGGAAGATTTGATCGACGAATACCGCATGTACGTGCATCCGGTTCTGGTGGGGGGCGGGACGCGCATGTTTCCCCTGCTGCAGCAGTACATCCCCCTGGAACTGATCGAAACTCAGCGCTTCAACTCGGGGGTGATCATGCTGCGCTACCAGCGCACCGCGTCTCGCGTTTTATAAACCAGAAAAGGGGCTTCAACAGCCGCTCAGGCCGCGGCCTGCTCCAGCTCTTTGAGCTTGGCCTGCAGGCGGGCGTTCTCCGCCTCCAGGGTGATCAGGCGGTCGGAATGGGTCTTCAGATCCCAGGTAAGCCGTGTGACCAGCTTCTCCACCCATTCGGGGTTGTTCAGGATGGCGGTGATGTCGAAGTGGGGAAAATGATAGATGACCACGTCGGTCAGGGCGCGCACCGTCGAGAGCACCCTGCCGCCGCAGATCATCTCGATCTCGCCTAAAAAGTTGATCGCTTCGATCTCGTTCAGGAACTCTTCCCCCCGCCCGGGGACCTGGCGGTAGACCCCCACTTTCCCGTGCCGCAGCACATACAGCGACCGGGATGAGGGCTCACCTTCTCGAAGAATCGTATCACCCGGGCGGTAGGTGCGGATATGTTCTTCAAGTTTCTCCAGTTCCGTCTCAGGGATGGCTTCATAAAGGCTGGATAGACGCATTGGCAGCTCGCTATTCAATTTCAAAACCAGTGGGGTAACGTTGTTAATTGTATTGTTCTTTGCAAAATTGTCAAGTCGAGCCTGAAATTGCGCCGCCACCCTCCTGCACCTGCGGTGGATTACGGTTTCCCAGCGAACGGGTCCACAATGGCTGTCGAGGGCGCTGGCTTAATGACGGAACAGGGAGAAGCAGCGGTCCATTTGGCTGGCATTCTGGCGCAGCCGGTAGATTGAGAAATTCTTCATTAATGAAGAAGAAACTTCGCTTTTGGCGGGGTACAATGAGATGTGTTTGTATTCGAGTCCAGCGATCTGACAACCGAAGCGCAGCCTGAAGAAGCCTTCTTCAAACGCGCCTGGACCTTTTTTGCCCTTACGCTGGCGTGGACCTGCGCTTTCTGGCTGGGCGCAGCGCTTACCGGCCTCGGAGCGGATACGCTCCCGGGCCTCCTGCTGCTGTCCCTGGGCGGAATGAGCCCGGCCCTGGCTGCCGTCTACCTCACGCTGCGAGAAAGCGACAGATCCCGGCGCAGGGATTTCTGGCTGCGCATCGTCGATACCCGCCGCATCCAGCCGGTCTGGTACCTGGTGATCTTTCTGACCGCTCCCCTCATCAGCCTGCTGGCGATCGCCACGCGCGCGGTCCTGACGGGTGAACCTTATTCGTTTGAACACGCGCTTTCGCTCTCCGGCCAGCCGCAGAGCCTGCTTCTTCTGGTGCTGGCGGTCTTTTTCTTTGGTCCCCTGCCGGAGGAGCCGGGCTGGCGCGGCTTTGCCCTTGAGCGGCTGCAGTCACGCTGGAGTGGGGTGGTATCCAGCCTGGTCCTGGCGGCCGTCTGGGCGATCTGGCACATTCCGCTGTTTTTTATACCTGGCACCTACCAGCAGTATCTCGGTTTTGGTACTCCGGGTTTCTGGCTGTTTATGGCTGCCCTCTTTCCCGAGACCGTGCTGATGACCTGGATCTTCAACAACACCCGCCACAGCACGCTCTCGGCTGTCCTCTACCACTTTATGCTCAATTTCACCGGTCAGTTCATGGACCCGGCCCAGGGTTTTGCCGGGTACCGCCTGTTCTGGACGGCGGTGATGGCCGTGGGGGTCATCCTGATCTCCGGGAAGGACCTGGGGAAGGACTGAGTGCCGGTAAACTGGTTTTGACCTGAATCGAGGCGACGCCCGGCATTCCGGGGAAAGATTGCCGTGAAGAAATTCATCCACTGGATCCTTTCTCACCCCTGTGAGACCGCATCACGCGGCCTGTGGCTGCTGTTCAACGCGGTCATGGCCGCCTTCGGCGGCTTTATCCTGGTCTTCGGCCCCTTTGAAGCGAGATGGCAGACCTCCGTACTGGCCGGGCTGATCTCCGGCCTGCTCGCGGGAGGTCTCTGGCTGCGGCAGCAGTTCGCAGCCATCCGGGGGGATAACCGCACGGCTCGCCGCTGGAAATTCCAACTGACCACTGCCCCGGCTGCGGTTCCGGCTTCAGTGATGGGCGGATGTCTTCCCATTTTCCTGCCAGGGGGCGTATAATTGCGTTTGCGAGCACGTCGTGTGCTTATACCAGGTTTCGCAAATCGCCCCCTTTTTTAAGCAGAATTCGATTTGCGAAGAGAGACGAATTAAGTGAAAAAATGGCAGAAAACCGAGGCTCCAGAAAGCCCGCAGAGCGATTAAACCGGGCCAGCAGGTCAAAAATGCCCTGTGCATGCCAAAAAACGTAAAGGGTTTTCGACCCTTCGATCCAGTCGTGGATCCGGAAACAACATTAAGACCAGCAGGGCCAGCAGGTAAGCCCTGCCCCAGCTGGCAGGGCTTTATACA
>JAAYXE010000046.1 GCA_012516075.1 Chloroflexota bacterium
CCCCTCTGCCCTCCTCGGTCTCACTGCAGGCACCCGCCTGGGAAAAGCAGGATATCAATAACTGTGGTCCGGCAACACTGGCCATGTACCTGCGCTATTACGGCTGGGAGGGCGACCAGTTCACAATTTCCGATGAAATAAAACCACTGCGCGAAGACCGCAACGTAAACGTCGAGGAGATCGCCTACTACATGCGCACTTTCGTGGGCTGGCTGCGCACGGAATATCGCGTGGGCGGGAATATAGAGCTCCTGAAACAGTTCCTGGCAGCCGGTATCCCGGTCATGATCGAAGAGAGCTTTTACTTCGAAGAGTCGTACTGGCCCAACGACGATCACTGGGCGGCACACTACAACCTGCTCACCGGCTATGATGATGCAACCCAGACCTTTACCGGCCAGGACAGTTACTACGGACCCGATCAGAAGATCTCTTACGACGAACTGGATGAACTCTGGCAGAGCTTCAACCGGGTTTACATTCTGATTTACCCTCCAGAGATGGAGGAGACGGTGAAAGAGATCCTTGGGCCCGATTGGGATCCTGACGTGAACCGCCAGCATGCCCTGGAAATCGCTCAGGCCGAGACCGAAGCCGACCCAGATAATGCTTTCGCATGGTTTAATCTGGGGACTAACCTGGTGTATTTCGAGCGCTACACCCAGGCTGCACTCGCATACGACACCGCCCGCAACCTGGGTCTGCCGCAGCGCATGCTGCGCTACCAGTTTGGCCCTTTCATGGCCTATTTCCACGGCGGGCGGAACGCCGACCTGCTGGCGCTGACAGAGTATGCTTTAGAACGCACCCCTAATTCAGAAGAGGCGCTGCTGTGGCGCGGTTGGGGATTATTCCGTGAAGGAAAATATAATCAGGCCGCTGAGCTTTTCCGCCAGGCACTGGAGGAGAACCCGAAGTACATCGATGCCCAGTACGCCCTGAACTATCTGTTAGAGAACCAGTAGGGCACGCTGGCAGCTAAGGCCCACCAGCCCCTTTCGAAACCGGAAAAAAAGAGCCCGGCATATGAGGTTCTCGTAGTGACAATTAATTTATCCTCGCACTGGAAAGCAGTCCTCCAGGCCCTGCTGGTCACCTTTCTTTGGTCCACTTCCTGGGTGTTGATCAAAATAGGCCTGGAGGATATTCCTTCTCTGACCTTCGCCGGGCTGCGCTATATGCTGGCCTTCCTGTGCCTGCTGCCTCTGGTGCTGCGTAAGCCTTACCGCAGTCAGATCAAGAAGCTGTCCCGCCGGGATTGGGCTTTCCTGCTTCTGCTCGGGGCTCTGCTGTATGGTGTGACTCAGGGGTCGCAGTTCGCAGGCCTGTTTTACCTACCGGCCATCACCGTCAGCCTGATGTTGAATTTCACTTCCATTCTGGTGGCGCTGATGGGCATCGTGTTCCTGACCGAACGTCTGACAGTGCTGCAGTGGATGGGAACAGCGCTGTTCATCCTGGGAATTTTGATCTATTTTTACCCCATCATCATCCCCCAGAGTCAGGTCCTGGGTCTGCTGATTGTTACTGTCGGTGTTGTGGCTAATGCCATCTCATCCATCATGGGCCGGGGTATTAACCGCAGCGGTCAGATCCATCCCCTGGTTATCACCTGCATCAGCATGGGAATCGGGGCGGTATTGCTGCTTGCAGCGGGTATTTCTATTCAGGGGCTGCCCCCCCTGCGCCTGCAGCACTGGATCATCATCGCCTGGCTGGCAGTAATCAACACTGCCTTCGCCTTCACCCTGTGGAATCACACCCTGCGCACCCTATCTGCGGTTGAATCAAGCCTGATCAACAACACCATGACCGTTCAAATCGCCATCCTGGCCTGGATTTTTCTGGGTGAAAACCTTAACCTGCAGCAGTTAATCGGGATGATCCTGGCGGTGATTGGTATTTTCATCGTACAGATGAGCGGCATCTCACTTTCTTCAATTCTGGCGGCTTTCAACCGGCAAAAAGCGCTTCCCTACGATCACCAGGATGAAAGCCCGGCCTGAGGTCTTATTGCCTGGAGAGTGATTTCATCCATCGAAGCTGGTCATCCGGTTCGCATGCATATGCTGCGTGGAGGTACAGAGCCGCCGGATGCGGATACCATGATGTCCGGTTTATTGAATTTGATCATTCGGATAAAAATTCAACTCCTCTTTGTCAATTTTGTAAATATAGTGTATAATCTTGTCTGTCAGGGGAAGTTATCCGAACGTCAATTCAGGTACTGTCTGCCTTTGAATTACAATACGGTAAACTCAACCTTCCAAGGATCCATCATTGATGCAGCCTACACAAAGCTAGCGTGCATCTAAAAGGTTTGCCTCCTGTCTGGATGCATGCCGCCATAAAGGTGCAATTGCGAATTCCCCTCTTCTAATTAATTTTGCTCCTTCTTCCAACCAACTCAGCCATCATCGCTGTGGCCGGGCGGTCCGGCATCTGCAGCGTCGGCTTCATCTGATCTTTACCCCCATCTTCTATACATAAGGTCTAGAACAAGAGAAGTATCACCATGAAAGTCCTTGAACTGGAAAATGCATCCCTCTCTGCTTTGAGACAGATGGCGAAGGACCTGGATATCCAGAACGCCACTCGCCTGAAAAAAGAAGATCTGATCCTGCGCATCCAGCAGGCCGAAGCCGAACGGCAGGGCCTGGAACTGCGCGGCGGAATTCTTGAAATCATGAGCGAGGGCATCGGATTCCTGCGGTCTGGTCATTACCAGCCCGGGCCCTACGACGTCTACGTTTCCCAATCGCAGATCCGGCGCTACAATCTGAGAAACGGTGACCTGGTCGTAGGGCACGTGCGCCCGCCGCGCGAATCAGAGCGGCACTACGGCCTGCTTAAGGTGGAAAATGTCAACGGTCTGCCGCCGGAAGAAATCCGCTACCGGCCCACCTTCGAATCGCTGACACCGATCTTTCCGGATAAGCGCTTCGATCTGGAAACAGACCGGCATACCCTGGCCACACGCCTGATCAATCTGGTGACGCCGATCGGGCGCGGGCAGCGCGGTCTGATCGTATCCCCGCCAAAAGCAGGTAAAACCACCATCCTCAAGCAGATTGCCAACTCGATCTCAACCAAATATCCGGAAGTGCATCTGATGGTCGCACTGATCGGTGAGCGCCCGGAAGAGGTGACCGATATGGACCGTTCCGTGGACGCAGAGGTGATCTCGTCCACCTTCGATGAGCCGGTCACATCGCATGTACGGGTGGCGGAAATGGTGCTTGAACGGGCCAAACGTCTGGTGGAAGTCGGGCGTGATGTGGTCATCCTGATGGACTCCATCACCCGCCTGGCCCGGGCATACAACCTGGTCGTCACCCCCTCCGGACGGACCCTCTCCGGTGGTATCGACCCATCCGCTCTTTACCCGCCCAAACGTTTCTTCGGCGCCGCGCGTAACATTGAAGAAGGCGGCTCACTGACCATCATCGCCACCTGTCTGATCGACACCGGTTCCCGCATGGACGACGTGGTGTACGAGGAGTTCAAAGGCACCGGTAACATGGAACTGCATCTTTCCCGCCGCCTGCAGGAACGGCGCGTCTTCCCCGCCATCGACATCGAGCGCTCGTCCACACGGCGCGAAGAGCTGCTGCTCGGCCCCGATATTACCCCACGTGTATGGACGATGCGGCGCATGTATGACCAGATGGTCACCCCCCCGCCGCACGGTGCAGGGTTGGATCCGTCCACAGCAACCGAAGCGATTTTGCAGCGCATGGCGCGCACCGCTAACAACATCGAGTTCCTGGAGACTCTCACCGAGGGTTAATAATGCACGATAAAGCTTCGCCGGCGCCCGCTCCTGGGGAGCGGGTCGCTTCGGTGATCGGCTGGATTGCAGCCCTGCTGCTGGTATGTGCGGCCATTTACCTGGGCTGGCAAAAACTGTCAGCCCGGGGCCCGGCACAGGCGGCCGCACCGCTCGATTCCGAAGCGAATTTTTCTCTGGTGGAGCCGCTCGGGGGAAATGATCAGGCCTCCTTACCTTTATACCAGCCGGTCAGGCTGGTAAATTCTGTTACCCGGAAGGTCAACTTACATACTGATGTTCCCGAACGCCGGCCGACAGAGGTACAAACGTATACCGTTGTCGCTGGCGATTCGGTCTTTGAAATTGCCGGCCGGTTTGACATATCTCCGGAGACCGTCCTCTGGGCGAACTACGATTTACTGAACGACAACCCCGATCTGCTCTCTATCGGTATGGAGTTAAAAATCCCCCCCGAGGACGGGGTGATTTACCAGTGGAAAGAAGGGGACACGCTCGAGTCGGTTGCCGCTCAGTTCAAAGCCGATCCCGAGGCGATTCTGAACTGGACCGGGAATAACCTGGATCTTACCAACCCGGTCATTGAACCCGGGACTGAGATCCTGATCCCGGGCGGCAAACGCGAGTTCCGCCAGTGGGTCATTCCGGTTATCCCGCGCGGTAAGGCAGGCGTCTCCCCCAATCTGTACGGCCCCGGCACCTGCCAGGGCGGATATGAGGGTGCATACGGCACCGGCACCTTTATATGGCCGGCTGCCAACCAGTCCCTCTCCGGCAATGATTTCTGGGATGGTCACCTGGCCATCGACATTGCTGCCGGTGAAGGGGCCCCCATTTACGCCTCCGACAGCGGCGTGGTGGTCTTCGCGGGCGGGGCTTACGGTGGTTACGGCAACATGATTATGATCGACCACGGGAACGGTTTCCAGACCCTCTACGCACACCTGAGTTCAGTCCGGGTTTCCTGTGGTCAGAGTGTCGGGCAGGGCAGCATCATCGGCTACTCTGGCAGCACCGGCAATTCGACCGGCCCGCACCTGCACTTCGAAATCCGCTATCTGGGCGGCTTTATCAACCCGTGGTCCTATCTTCCCTGAGCCGTTATGACCGGCCCCGTCGCCGGTTTGGGAGGGCTTCTAAGCCCGGTTACTAATAAGGAGGCTTGCTGTGACAAGAGAAGAAAACGAACCAAAAACCGAAACCATTGCCGAGACAGAGAACTATCTGGCCTGGAGCGCGGAAGAGCCCGATGGTGAGGTGACCTACCATCTGGAGCTGAATAATGTAACCCTGCACTTCTTTCGAGAAGAATGGGAAGAGTTCCTGGAGCTGGTGCGCAGCCTGACCGGATAAGCAGGCGGCAGTCTGGCAGAGATGAAAACACAGGCGTTTCTGATCACAGAAACGCCTGTGTTTTTTTTCGTAAGACTTTCCCGGTGCTTCTGCCCGCAGATATTCAGGGATCGTGCCGGTGCACCGCAGGGAATGCGAGACCCGTCCTAAGGATACGGATACGGCCCTGTGGTCGGGGTAGGCAGCGGTGGTGGGTAGGCAGGGACGGTAGGCGTCTGCTGCGGCCCCGGGTAAGTGTCAACTGTGGGAGTGGGCTGCAGGGGCGGTGTTGCTTGCCCTGAGGGCGGCGTTTCAAATGGCGAAGGGACATCCTCGACCTCGCCCACATCCACACCGGGCGGCCTGTACTCGGTGATCTTTTCCACATAGGGCACTGCTCCCTGGCAGGCTTCGGTGAACTGTGTGGAGACATGATCCCAGGTCAGGAAATCACTGGTCTGCCAGGCGGAATGAATGGCATACGATACGCAGCCCGGGCCGGCGTGATAGTTTGCAATGGTAAAGCGCCACAGATCCTCATAGGTGCTCACCGAGCCGGCAATTTGATTGGATGCGTTGTACACGATCTGGGCTACCTGTTCGCAGTTCGCCTGCAGGGTCTGGGCAAAAAACGACAGGCTGAAATCGACATTGGTCAGGTCGATTCCCAGCGGGCACTCTGCGCAGTCGGCGTTCACCTGCGTCGCCAGGGCGCCCCGCAGCAGAGCCCGGTGCTCCGCATTAAGCCCCAGATAGCCCTCTGCACAGGCATCCTCCGCCAGCACCAGCGGGCAGAACTGCTCGTAAAAGCTCTTGTTCCACAGCAGGAGCGGCTCCACACCGTGATCGGTAATCTGTCCCAGCCCGAACTCGTAGGGCACCCGGAATACACCGGGCCAGAACTGGCTTTCCTGAGCGAACAGGTTCTTCATTAACTGCCCGGGGACTCCGGTTTCTTGCGCTACTTCAACCAGACGCGCGTCGAACATGTTCTGCCACTCTTCTACCATGGGACGCGCTTTTTCCAGGCCGCAGGCGTCTGCATACCCATTTGGCAGCAGACCGCCCGTCGGGCATGCGGAGACATCTACAGCACCCTGAGCAATCAAGCGTCCGGCCAGGTAAAAGTAAGGTTCCCCTGAAGCCAGCAGTTCGTGTTCGGTAGGCGTGGACAGCCAGGAGGGCGGTGTTCCGACCGGCGGGAAAGCATTCCAGATACGAGCGCAGGTAGCCAGCTGCTCGCCGAGCCACTGGCTGCTGATGACGTCTACATACCACCCGCCGCTCCCCGGGGCGTTCGATACCCCGGTATCCACCACGCGGACCTGAGCCGTGTAGCGTTCGCTCTGGTCGCCGTAGCTGGAGTGCGCCCAGAATTCAACCAGCACCCCCTCAATAGGGGTGGCAAAGAGTTCCAGCGTGCAGCGTTCACCCTCGCACAGGAAATGCCTGCCGTCGATAAAGCCCTCGATAAAGGTGATCTGCTCATTCGGAAGCGGCTCTTCGGCAGTCAGCAGCAGCGAAGGCATCTCGGTACAGCGGTTCTCCGGAGGTATCGGCGAACATCCCTCCAGTGATACGTAGACGACCGGGGGCGGCAGTTCAATGATCACATCTCGTTCCCGGGGCTGTGAAGAGACCAGGTGAAGATACAGTCCTTCACAGGTCGAAGGACCCGCCTCAGCATCCGTGATTGTACAGGCCGGGGTTGTCTGCCACTCTGCGTGCAGCTCAGACCCACAAAAAGTAAGGACCTCACCGCTCTGCGGCAGGCCCTCATGATCGACCAGTATGCGGCACTGTATGCTGTTATCTTCCCAGCGGATTAACCACCACTCGTGCTCGGTATAGGGCACGACAATCGTCGTCTGGCGGTTAGGTGTCTGAGCGCGGACGGATCTCCATGCCTGAACCAAACCCCCAAGCAGGAACACCAATATCAATGAAGCCGTCGTGAATCGCCTGGCATGCCCCATCTTGCAGCTAGAATATCATTAGAAAAGTTGCTTGTCAACTTAACACTTTACAAATGAGAAACTTGCACCCACCCGGTCACCATGATAGACTTACTTCATGGCAATCTGTTCTTCAGCGCAAACTACTCTGCCGCCCGTGTTCAGATCCGTTTAATTCCCCCGGACTGCCCTGTGCTGCCGGTATGCAGCGCAGCGGAGCCGCGCCGGTTATTAAAGGAAAGCAGATCGACTGCAGAGGTTTTGCATGCCCCCAACTCTGTATCTGATTGATGGCCATGCCCTGGCCTACCGTACGTTTTTTGCCATCACCAAAGGGAACCCCGGCACTTTCGCTACCCGCAGCGGTGAGCCTACTGCGGGTGTTTATGGTTTCACCAGTGTGCTGCTGCGCCTGCTGGAACAGGAACAGCCCGATTATCTGGCTGTCGCTTTCGACACCGGCCTGACCTTCCGTGACAAGATCTACCCGGAATATAAAGGCACACGCGAAAAAATGCCTGACGAGCTCCGGGTTCAAATCGAGCGCATCCGCCAGCTCGTCGATGCCTTCAACATCCCCCGGCTGGAGCTCGAAGGATACGAAGCGGACGATATTCTGGGAAGTGTGGCGCGCAAAGCAGTCGAAAAAGGCCTGGGCGTCAAGATCATTACCGGTGACCGGGATCTGCTGCAGCTTGTGGACAACCGCATTATCGTCAGCCTGCCCGGCAGATCACTTTCCGACTCCCGCGACTACCTGCCCGAAGACGTCAAGGAATACATGGGGGTTCGCCCCGATCAGGTGGTAGACCTCAAGGCCCTGGTAGGCGACAAGTCCGACAACATCCCCGGAGTTGATGGCATCGGTGAGAAAACGGCGATCAACCTGCTCGAGAAATACGACACCCTGGACGGGGTTTACGCTCACCTGGACGAGCTGCCTGCCGGCGTTCGCAAAAAACTCGAGGCAGGGCGCGAATCAGCCTACCTGAGCCAGAAGCTTGCCAGCCTGGTACTCGACCTGGAGATCCCCTTTGATCTCGAACGGGCACGCCCCTCGCAGTTCGACCCTGCTGAGGTGGAAGAAATTTTCCGCGAGCTGGAATTTCGCTCGTTGATGCCGCGCCTGACCGCCCTGGAACAGCGCTACGGTAAAGGAGAACCTGCCGGTGGACAGCAGCTTTCGCTGTTTGGCGCCGAATCCCAGGTTGAGCTCACCACCATGATGGGCACATCCAAGCCTCCGGCTACGGCCTCGATCGAAACCGTTGTAGTCGATACACCGGAAGCGCTCCAGGAACTTCAGGAGCGTCTGTCGCAGGCTCAGGTGATCTCCTTTGACACGGAGACCACCTCGACAGACCAGATGCGCGCCGACCTGGTGGGTATTTCCCTGGCAACCGAGACCGGCCGCGGTTATTACATCCCGGTCGGGCACCACTATGGTAAGCAGCTTCCATTGAAAGATGTCATCGAGGCCCTGCGCGGTCCGCTGACCGATCCAAAGATCCCCAAAGTCGGCCACCATCTGAAATACGATTTCGTACTGCTGGCGCGTCACGGCTTACGTGTTGCCCCTCTGGCTTTTGACACCATGATTGCCGAATGGGTCATTAACCCCAATTCACGCAATCTGGGCCTTAAGAACCTGGCCTGGGTCCGCCAGGATATCCGCATGACTCAGATCGAGGAGCTGATCGGCAAAGGGAAGAAGCAGATCACGATGGCTGAAGTTCCGATCGAACTTGCAGCCCCTTATGCCGCCCAGGATGCGGAAGTCATTCTGCGCCTGATGCCCGAGCTGGATAAAGAACTGGAAGAATGCCAGGGAAAGCGGCTGTTCACAGAAGTAGAAATGCCCCTGGTCACCGTGCTGGCTGATATGGAAATGGCCGGCATTGCTCTGGATACACGCTTCCTGGCCGAGATGTCGAACCAGCTCAGCAAGCGCCTGGCTGAGATCGAGCAGCAGATTTTTGATGCCTGCGGTGGTCCCTTCAACATCAATTCACCGCAGCAGCTTTCCGAAGTGCTCTTCGGCCGCCTGGGGCTGGAGCCGCCTGACCGTACGGCCAGAACATCGACCGGCTTCTATTCCACAGCCGCCGGCGTTTTAGATTCTTTGCGCGGTAAGCACCGCGTGGTGGATTGGGTGCTCGAATACCGCGAGCTGGCCAAACTCAAATCCACCTATCTGGATGCCCTGCCGCTGCAGGTCAACCCTCGCACCGGCCGGGTGCACACATCCTTCAGCCAGACCGGCGCTGTGACCGGACGGATTGCTTCCTCCGATCCAAATCTCCAGAACATACCGGTCCGTTCGGAGCTGGGGCGCCAGGTGCGCAATGCCTTCGTCGCCTCACCGGGCAACGTGCTGGTCAGCGTGGATTATTCGCAGGTCGAACTGCGCATCGTGGCTCATATGTCGCGGGACGAAGCCATGGTTGCCGCCTTCCAGGCCGGGCAGGACATCCACGCCACAACGGCTGCGGCGATTTACAACATCCCCCTGAACGAGGTCACCCCCGAACAGCGCCGCCGGGCAAAGGGCATCAACTTCGGCCTGATTTACGGCATCAGCGCCTTCGGATTAATGCGCTACACCGACCTGACCCTGGCCGAATCGGAGAACTTCATGGAAGCCTATTTCAAAAAGTTCCCCGGTGTGAAAGCCTTCCTGGACAACGTCCGTGCCATGGCTTCCGAACAGGGCTACGTGGAAACCCTGCTTTCCAGGCGGCGCTACTTCCCCGGCCTGAAAAACCAGAGCAACCGCAACATCCGCAACCGCGAGGAACGCGAGGCCATCAATGCGCCTGTACAGGGAACGGCTGCGGATATTATGAAGATCGCGATGCTGCGCATCCCCACCGCGCTGCAGCAGGCCGGCCTTTCAGGCCAGATGCTGCTCCAGGTGCACGACGAAGTTGTTCTGGAATGCCCCCGGGGAGAATTGAAAGAAACGGTCGCCGTTGTACAGGATGCGATGGAAAACGCCTATTCGCTGATCGTACCGCTTAAAACAGATGCACGCTACGGCCTGACCTGGGGAGAAATGACACCCATCGAGGTTTAACACACCATCCAGAGTTGAGCTTACATCGACTTGAATCTTGCCATTACAGAGAGTGAGCAATGAACGGACGTCAGGAACTCTTCCAAAAGGCCATGAACCAGGGGCATTCCGCGGCCTGGGACCAGCAGTGGGACCGGGCTGCCAGCTTTTACCGTCAGGCGCTGGAGGAGAAACCCAACCACCCGCAGGCCCTGATTAATCTGGGCCTGGCCTTATTTCAACTGCAGGAGTTTGACGAATCGCTGCAGTGCTACAAGCGAGCAGCCCAGATTTCTCCCGAGGACCCGATCCCACTGGAGAACATCGCCATCCTGTACGAGAGGATGGGCGAGCTCGATCTGTCCAGCCGTGCCTCGCTGCAGGCAGCCGAGTTGTATATCAAAAATCGCGATATTACGAAAGCCCTCGAAAACTGGCAGCGCGTGCTGCGCGACGATCCGGAGAACCTTCAGGCTCACTCTCGCCTGGCGCTCGTTTACGAGCGCACCGGAAAAAACCAACAGGCCGTCAGCTCATATCTGGCGGTTGCCAGCCTGCTGCAGCGCAGAGGCGAAACCGGAAAAGCCCAGCAGGTTTTGCAGCGAGCCCTCAAACTCATCCCCAACCACCCAGAGGCCGTCCATGCCCTGGCGTTAATCAATGCCGGACAGCAGCTTCCCCCGCCAGAGCGGCCGCGCGGCGGCACAGCCCCATACCGCATGTCGCAGGTTAGGCAGCTCGAAGCGCCGCAAAATGAAGAAAACCAGGATAACGGTGACCCCATCTCCCAGGCTCGCCAGAAGGCCCTCACCACACTGGCCGCGATCCTTTTCGATGTGACCGACGAAGAAGAAGCGGGAGACCAGCAGCGTCAGGATATCAGTGCGATCCTGCGCGGTGCCCGCACTGCAGCTCAGAACTTTGACTCTACCCGGGTGGTGCTTCATCTGAACCAGATGGTCGATGCCCAGACGAATAAGCAATACGCACAGGCTGCAGAAGAGCTGGAGCGCGCCATCGAAGCCGGCCTGGACCACGCTGCAGCTTTCTTTAACCTAGGTTATCTGCAGGCCCAAATTGGCCGTCAGGAAGAAGCGGTTGCAAGCCTGCAGCAGGCTTTGCGCAACCCCACCTTCACCCTCGCCGCACACCTGCTGCTGGGTTCGCTTTACCAGCAGATGAACCGGGTGCGAGAAGCCGCTCTCGAATTTCTGGAAGCACTTAAGATCGCCGATTCTCAGGTTGTTGATCCCCAGTTCGCTGATGACCTGCGCCAGCTTTACGAACCGATTATTGAAACCTACCGTCAGGAAACCAGCGAGCAGGAGTTGAGCCGCCTGTGCCGCTCCATCAGTGAGCTGCTGCTGCGCGCCGACTGGATCGAAAACCTGCAAAGGGCGCGCAAACAGCTCCCCGGGCGGGGAAGCCGCTTCCCTGTCCCGCTCGCCGAGATTTTGACCGAGGCCAGCAGCAGCCAGATGCTTGAGGCCATTGGAAAGATCTTTGAGCTTTCCGAACAGGGCCAGCTCTACACGGCTATGGAGGAAGCATTTTTCGCCCTCGAGCAGGCGCCTAATTATTTACCCCTGCACACCTATATCGGAGACCTGCTGCTGAAAGAAAATCACCTGGCGGAGGCGGTGGCCAAATACATCGTTGTGGCGCGCACCTACAAATCACGCGGTGAGATTCACCGCGCGGTGGACCTTTACCGTAAAGTCACACAGCTTGCCCCCATGGATTTGAATGCTCGCAAGCGCCTGATTGAACTGCTGGTCGCCCGTGACCAGCTGGAAGAGGCCGTTCAGGAATATATTCACCTGGCCGAGGTGTACTACAACCTGGCAGATCTGGAGATGGCGCGCAAAACATATAAAGAAGCGCTGCGCCTGGCCCAGCAGCCCCGGGTGGACCGCCAGTGGCGCGTTAAGATCCTGCACCTGATGGCTGATATAGACCTGCAGAGCCTGGAATGGCGGCAGGCGCTGCGCATCTTCGAACAGATCCGCACCCTGCAGCCCGATGACGAACCCTCGCGCCTGAGCCTGATTGAATTGAATTATCGCCTGGGTCAGGAGCAGGCCGCGCTTGCGGAGGTCGACAATTATATAAACTATCTTGTAGGCGTGCACCGGGCCGACCAGGCAGTGGTCTTCCTCGAAAAGCTGGTGTCCGATTACCCGCAGCACAACGCGCTGCGCTCCCGCCTTGGAGACGCCTACCGGTTGAATGGGCGTAAAGCGGACGCCCTTCGCGTCTATGATGAGCTTGGGGAAGCATGTCTTGAGGCCGGCGACCGCGCCGGAGCGATTGGGGCTGTGGAAGCAATCCTGGCGCTCAACCCGGACAACAAGAATGACTACCTGAGCCTGTTGAGCCAGCTTCGCACCGGTTGAAGTCACACAGTCAACGAGAACCCAAAAATAAAAGTGGTTTGCACGACCTGCAAACCACTTTTCCATTCGTATTCAGAATACAGCTCACCACCAGATAAGGAATGAGGTCTGCGTCTCTCCCTGTAAATCCTGGTAACGCGCCGTGACGGCGATCTCTGCCAGGCCTACGTCGCCAGCCTTGTAGGGGAAGGTGTAGCGTACAACACCGTTCTGGTCGGTCAGCCCGGTGATGTACTGACCCTCAGCGCTGCGCGGCGGGCGGACCACAATGCTGACCTGAGCGTCCGGCACCGGCCGCTGGTTCTGATCCCGCACAATCACAGATATAGTCTGCTCGTCCTGCATCCCCAGTACAGCACGATCGGTAAATGCCTGCACCTTCAGCTCTGTGATCGTAGGCACCAGGTTGTCTGAAACAACGGGATCTCTGCGGCGCGGGTCTTCGCGAATGTAAAAGTACCGCGTGCCCAGGTCGGTCAGGACCACGCGCTGACCAGGCGGAAAATCCGGGCGCCATTCAAAGCGGGCATTTTCAAAATACTGAACGATGCGGCCTTCGTGCGATTCAAAGGAAGAGATCGGAAGTCCGAACTGTTCCTGACCACCGTTCTTTTCGTAAAATTCGAGGAACGCGTAGCAAACCCGATGCCCGGTTTCTGGAAACTCCCGGCAGGCGGGATTGCTGCCCGGGATCGGCAGCTCATCCCCCGGTTCGTAAAGGTACTTACCCAGGGGTGAAATTTTGACACGCTGGCCTTCCGGCTCGTTGGGGTGAAACTCAAAGCGGGCGCGCTGAAAGTACTGGATGATCCGGTTGCTGAGCTGGTCGTGAAAGGCCTCGGTAATCGGGAAACCGTACACCAGCACGGGATCGTCAGCAGAACGATATTTTTCCAGAAACTCTCCCCTGACGATATGTCCTGTTTCTGTAAAGTATTCTTCGTCCAGGCTCTGGGCAGCCGTCAGCCGTGTCGCTGCCGGCAGGGCAATGAGCATCAGGGCCATGAACAGGATTGCGCGCTGCTTGAGGGACATGGCAGATTAATTATATGCACGCTTTTGGGAAAAAGCAATAGCCTGTGTGAACCATTCCCGGGACAGCAGTGCCGGCGAACCTGCCTTCATTCGGCTGGGCATTCGAGCAGCACACCAGTCAGGTCCGTTGTGACCGGCAGGATCAGGTCAGCGCCGCTGCGCAGCAGTTCCGCTTCTTCGCCGAAGCCGCACAGCACACCCACGGCCTGGGCGCCAGCTGCCTTCGCGGCGCGTATATCAACCGTGGTATCTCCGACCATCAGGCATTCTGCAGCAGACACGCCCATCTTGCTTGCCGCCCAATGGATCGGATCCGGGTAAGGCTTGGTGTACCGGCAGGTCTGGGCCGTGGCGACACAGTGAAAGAAGGGCATCAGTCCGGTGTGGTTCAGGAAGTCCATGGTGGTGTGTTCATCACGTGCGCTGATCACGGCCAGCGGATAACGAGCTGCCAGCCTTGAGAGCATTTCCGTTACCCCGGGCACCAGCGGGTAATCGGCGGCCGTGCGCGGGCGCCGCTTTCGCCGCAGAAAACTTACCACCCGGTGCATTTTGTCATCCAGGTGAAAGCGATCCGGCAGGCCGAAGAGAAAAGTACCCAAATCCTCCGTGCGCATGACGAACCAGCGCGCCAGGTGCTGTGGATCGCGGCCGGGGAACAGAAAGCTGCCCCGGCGGAACAGGCGCGCCAGGGCCTGTACATACTGGTCGTCGGTTTCTCTCAGGGTGCCATCCACATCGAAACAAATGGCTTTGATCCGGGCAAGGTCCAGGGGCATGCTGTTATAGGGTCCTCTCTTTGGATGATGGACAATGTTCTGAAATGGCAGCCAGGTTAAGAACAGGCTTTATTTTACTCAACGACAGCGGCGCTTCGCGGTGAATTCAGCCGCACCAGCCAGCCTGCTCCCACATTAATTTCAACACCTTTTGGCTGTGCTATCTGCTCTAATCCCCGTCCTTCCTTTATAATCAGAGTATGGCCTACCTGCCTGTGCGTTTTATCAGCGAAGCGGTTGAGGTTCACTTCGACCGGCCGCCCCTGCTGGAGAAAAAACCCGGCTGCCCGGATGCGTTCACCTGGCGCGGATCGACGTACCGCATTGTCGCCCTTCTCAGCGAATGGCACGACTACCAGCGGCGTGGGCGTATGAGCCGCAACATGCGCCCGGAACACGCCGCCACCGCAGAGCGGCGCGGCTCCTGGGGCGTGGGGCAGGATTATTACCGGGTCAGGACGGAGGACGGGCGGATTTTTGATCTTTACTATGACCGCGCCCCCAAAGACGCCGGCCGCCGCAAAGGCGCCTGGTTTCTGGAAAAGGAACTGGCTGAAGAGCAGCCGGCTGAGTAACTATCAGCCCCGGCGCTTCATCACACTGCCCAGGGCCAGAAAACCGACCCCCACCACCACAAGCACCCCAATCAGCGAAAGCAGTCTGTCTCCCCGGCGCTCCTCAAAGAAAGAGAGCGGCAGCCCGGGGCCGGCCTGTGCCGGCGTGGCCGTCGGCGCGAACGGCGTGACTGTCATTTCCACCGGCTGCGGGGTGCGGCTGGGGCGCGGTGTCCAGGTCGGGAAGAGGACCCAGGAAGTCCGCCCCGCGGTTGGGGTGGCGGATGGTGTCTGATCTCTCTCGACCGCTTCCGTGGTCGCCGATGCTCCTTCGCGCGGAATTTTCAGTTGATCTCCGGGGAAAATCACCGCGCTGGCGGCAATGCCGTTGAGCACCAGCAGGTCGGCCAGATTGACCCTGTATGCAGCGGCGATGGTGATGAGCGTCTCACCGGGCTGTACCACGTGAACCTGTAACCCATCGGCTCCTGGTGTGACTGTAATGACCACCACGGTCCCCTCGGCAGGTGAGCTTGACGTCGTGCTGGCTGGTGAAGGGATTGCCGTTGATTCAGTGGCAGCAGGGGAATAAATTCTGCTCTCCGCCCCAACCGCTTTCACACCGGTCCCCAGAATCAGGCTGAGGGCCAGGATGAGAAGAACGATACCGAGACGGGAAGAGCGGCGCGGCGTGTTTCTACCTGTTTCCTTTTCCTGACATGTCTCCGTAGAACTGACAGAGAAAGATTTTCTCTTCTGGTCCGTCATCGCGCCCCATGATAACACAGGTTCAGACCGCTAAATCACCGCCACCGGGCCGTGCTCAATGAAGGTTTCTCCTGTTCAACCGGCCTTTCGAGGTCCAACTGACTGTATCGCCTCGCTTACAATCATTGCACTTCCGCTAGAGGAAGCTGCCCCGGGGAGCCAGTTTGATATCTGCTTCCCGGGCGGATACGATTAGAAGGTAGAATACTTTCGGGGGACAGGTGCACTGGGGGGAGAGCCAGACAGAAAGGAGACAGCAATGGCCAGTTGGAAAGAAATGCTGGCGGGTATGATCGTCGACATTGAGGATCATATCGACCGGGCAAAATACCGCCTGTGGGAGCGGTTAGGCCTGCAGCGCCCCATTATCATTATTCCTTACCGCGGTTTCGGTACCAATCAGGAAATTTATATCAAAGGACGCGTGCTGGAGAATAAAAACATCCAGCCAGCCGGCGATGACGATACCGTCTGGGACAATCTGGTCAATATGTATAAGCGCTTCGAGAGCGATGAAGTCCCATTTGCGCGGGTCCGTGTTAGCTTCCAGGGCAGCCAGCAGGAGGCTGCTGCCAATGAGGAGGGCTTTTTCGATGTCACGCTGCCGGTGCGCGAACCGCTCCCTGCGGACCGCATCTGGCATCCGGTGGAGATCGAGCTGCTGCATCCCATCCGTAAAGGGGAAGCGCCGGCCCGGGCCGAAGGGCAGGTCCTCATCCCCCCACAGGATGCAGAGTTTGGCGTGATCAGCGATATTGACGACACCATCCTGCAGACCAATGCCACGCACCTGATTCAAATGGCTCGCACCGTCTTCCTGGGCAACGCCCGTACGCGCCTGCCGTTCAAAGGGGTGGCGGCATTTTACCGCGCCCTGCTTCACGGAGCACAGGGCGATGCATCTTCACCCCTGGACATTAACCCGCTGTTCTTCGTCTCCAGCAGTCCCTGGAACATTTACGACCTGTTGAGCGATTTCTTTGAATACCAGAACATCCCCCTGGGGCCGGTGCTGTTCCTGCGCGACTGGGGAATCAGCCGGGAGGAGCTGCTGCCCACCCAGCATCGCGATCACAAGCTGCGCGCCATTCGCCGGGTTTTCGATCTCTACACACACCTGCCCTTCCTGCTCATCGGCGACAGCGGCCAGGAAGACCCTGAAATTTACGCCGAGATCGTGAAGCTCTACCCCGGGCGAGTGAAGGCGATCTACATCCGCAATGTCAGCCGGGATCTGGCCCGCCCGGAAGCCATCGCTGAACTGGCCCGTCAGGTGGCAAAAGACGGCACCACCCTGATCCTGGCGGAGGATACCCTGCCGATGGCGCAGCATGCTGCCGAACAGGGCTGGATATCTCCGGCTGCGCTGCCGGCTATTCAGGATGAGAAAGAAGCCGATGAAGCACCGCCCACAAAGCTGGAAGAGCTCGTGGGAGGAGCACCCGAAAAAGAGGAGGCGCCTGCAGTGGTCGTGGATACCCGTGACCCGCAGGCGGCCCAGGAAGCGGTTGAAGAAGGCGCTATTGAGGAAGCCCTTGAAGTCGGCAAGCAGGACAGCAAGAAGCCGCCTACCGTCATCGTTGAGGGGAACGACGACCAAGAGGGCTGAAGCCGATCAGCCTCGTGAACGCAGCCATTCCAGTATTCTGTACGGTTCCCAGGTGTTAATCACGTCCTGCGGTTCAACCCATCCGCGCCGGGCTGTGGCCACGCCGAAATGCAGCAGGTCCAAATCGGCAGCACTGTGAGCGTCAGTATTAATAGACAGCGGCACCTTCAATTCTACGGCCCGCCGGCTGTGGATATCGTCCAGATCGAGGCGGGCAGGGTGAGCGTTGATCTCCAGGGAAAGCCCGCTCTCCACCGCAGCCGCAAACACGGCGTCCATATCCAGATCCGCTCCCTCGCGGTTCGGGATCATCCGCCCGGTAGGATGGCCGATAATATCCACATGCGGGCTGTGGATGGCATTGAGCAAGCGTTCGGTCACCTGCTGACGAGGCTGCCGCAGGCTGGTGTGCAGCGAAGCGATCACAATATCCAGTTCAGCCAGCACTTCGGGAGGAAAATCGAGGCTTCCGTTTGCCCGGATCTCAACCTCGCTGCCCTGCAGGAGGATGATCGAGTCGCCGAGCTCTTTTTGCACAGCGTCGATCTCCTGGCGCTGCTTTTTTAAATCCTCAATAGAAAGTCCCCCTGCCACGCCAAGGCTGCCCGAATGATCGGTGATCGCCAGTAAGCGCATCCCGCGCTCCCGTGCGGCCAGCGCCATCTCTTTAATGGAAAGCTTCCCATCGCTCCATGTGGAGTGGGCATGAAGCGCGGCGCGGATATCCCCAACCTCGATCAGGCGCGGCAGCTTGCCGGCCCGGGCGGCTTTGATCTCGCCGCGATCCTCACGCAGCTCGGGGGGGATCCAGGGCAGACCGAGAATTTCATAGACCTCTTCTTCGGTAGCGCACAGAATCTCCGACCCATCCTCTTTTAAAAAGGACTGGTCGGACAGGGAGAGCTTCTTTTTTAACGCCAGTTCGCGCAGGCGCACGTTGTGATCCTTCGAGCCCGTCCCATAAACCAGGGCTGTACCGAAACGCTCGGGGGGATGCACCCACAACTGGGCGCGCATCCCATTGCGGAATTCCACACTGGCTTTGGTATCTCCACGGGCCAACACCTTGAGCACTTCCGGGTGGCTGGTAAATGCATCCATCACCGGGCCTGAATCCGCAGCGGCCGCAAGCAAATCCAGATCACCCACTGTCGCGCGCATGCGGCGCAGGCTGCCTCCTGCCTCTGCAGCGACCACACCGGGCACCTCGCGCAGCCGCTCCAGGATGCGCATGGCGAAAGGCCAGGCCATGCCAAGAGGGATGCGCGTCGATCGCCGGCTGACGGCCTCAACTCCGGCCAGAATGCGGGCCTCAGACTTCTCACCCATCCCCGGCAGCGTGCGCAGTTTGCCGGCCCGGGCGGCTGCTTCCAGTTCGGTCATGTTGGTAATCCCCAGCTCGCGCCAGAACAACGCTGCCTTTTTCGGGCCCACGTCCGGCACACGCAGCACTTCAACCAGGCTGGGGGGGACTTCGGCTTTGAGCTTTTCCAGGAACTCGAGCTTACCGGTGCTCAGGTACTCTTCGATCTTTTCAGCAATTGCCTTCCCCACCCCGGGGATGGTGGTCAGCTTCCCCTCTTTCCAGAGATCTTCAACGTCCTGCGACAGGTTGACCAGGTTATCAGCCGCTTTACGGTAGGCCAGGATCTTGTAAATGACCTCGCCCTTCACCTCCAGCAGATCAGCGATCGTGTAGAAAACGTCCGCAATTTCTCGGTTGCTCATTGGGTACCCTCCCGAAAGGCAATGATATCACAGCCATAGTCAGCGGAAGGATCCAGCCGGGATGATTGATACCCCACCCGCAGACAGCCATCTTTCTAGAGATGGTACAAAGGATGAGATTAAACAAAAAAGAGGGTGCTGTCTTGAGCACCCTCTTTTTGCTTTTATTTCGTCACCCGCAGGGCGACCCAATCGTTGATCTGCCGCCGGTCTGCCAGTTCCAGCCCCCTGGCTCTGGCTGCTGCCAGTACATCTGCGGCCTGTTCCTCGATAATCCCGGCCAGGATCAACGAGCCGCCCGGAGTTACCAGGTCCGCCAGGCCGTCCTCGAACAGCTGGATGATCACCGGTGCGAGGATATTGGCCAGCACCAGGTGCCCCTGGCGTATGGAGAAATCTCCCCGCAGCACCTCGCTCACCGATCCCAATCCCACTTCAAAACCGGAGGCGATCTCGTTCAGAGCTGCATTTTCCCGGGATACCCGCACCGAGATGCGATCAATATCCACACCCAGAGCCTTTGCGGCACCCAGCTTGAGCGCGGCGACCGAGAGAATCCCCGACCCGCAGCCGACATCGATCACCTCGATTCCCTGCCGGGCGTCCGGTCCCGAGAGTACATCTTCGATCATCTCCAGGCAGAGCTGGGTCGAGGGATGTGTCCCGGTGCCGAACGCCATCCCCGGGTCCATGCGGATCACGATGCGGTCCCCGGTGGGCGGTTCCAGCCAGGCCGGTACGATCACCAGGCGGGTGCCGATCAGGATCGGGTGGTAATGCTGCTTCCAGGCTTCAGACCAGTCGGTCTCTTCAATCGTACGAAAGCGGGCTTCCGGCAGGGGCTGGATCCTTCCCAGATACCACAGCCCTTCATCGATGCGCCGGCGTTTTTCTTCCAGGTCTTCGTCTACCGGCAGATATGCCGAAACACGCAGCGGGCCAACCGGGCTGCCTTCGGTATCATCGGGTGAAGACTGCACAGCTGTGCTTTCAATGGCAACCCCGTTTGGCGCATAGCGTGAGAGCACCTCGGCGACCGCTTCCGCCAGTTCGCCGTCCACGATCAAAGAAATTTCCAGCCAGGCAGATTTTTCTGCCCCAGTGTCAGACATGTTCACCTTTTCAAAAGCGAAATGGGCGGCCTTCTTATGCTCGCCCATACTGGATATGCTAACCGGCTAAAGTATCTCTCAGCCAGTCTAAAAAGCCGCGTTCCTGAGGCTGCACTTCGCTGCCCAGACTCTTGGCCAGTTCTTCAAACAGGCGGCGCTGTTCGGCGGTGAGGCGGGTTGGTATTTCCACATTGACCACCACTTTTTGATCACCGCGTCCAGCGCTGCGCAGATGCGGCACACCTTTCCCGCGCAGGGTGAGCACCTTGCCCGGCTGCGTTCCCGGTGGGATGCGCAGTTTGGCCATGCCATCCACGGTCGGAACATCGACTTCCGCCCCCAGCACAGCCTGTGCCACATTGATATTGAGATCCATCAGGATATCGTAATCTTTACGGCGGAAGTACTTGTGCGGCCGCACATTAATCGGGATGTACAGATTGCCGTTCGGTCCGCCGTTGATCCCGGGCTGGCCCTCTCCAGCCAGCCGGATTTGCGTACCGGTATCCACACCGGCCGGAATGGAGACCACTTTTTTGACGGTGCGGCGTTCCAGCCCGCGTCCACTGCAGGTATGGCAGGGAGTGGCAATCGTCTCGCCTACACCGTTGCAGGTCGGGCAGGTGATCACCTGCACCATCGACCCGAGAATCGTCTGGCGCGCCTGGCGGACCTCGCCCGTACCGTTACAGGTGCTGCAGCGCACCGGTGATGTCCCCGGCTCTGCGCCCGAACCTGAACAGGTGCGGCAGATCTCATCACGGGTGATCTCGATTTCCTTTTCGGTGCCGAACACGGCCTCTTCAAAGGTCAGGTCAAGCCGGTACTGAAGATCGGCACCCCGGCGCGGCTGGCTGCGCGCCCGCCGGGCGGAACGACTGAAGCCGCCAAACCCGAACAAATCCCCAAAGATATCGGCGAAGTCGGTAAAGTCAACGTTAAAGTCAGGCGCTCCAGCTCCCCGCACGCCCGCATGTCCAAAGCGGTCATAAGCCGCGCGCTTCTCCGGGTCGGAGAGCACTGCGTACGCCTCGTTTATCTCCTTAAATTTTTCCTCTGCATCTGGAGACTTATTAACATCAGGATGATACTGACGAGCCAGCCGCCGGAAGGCGGATTTCAGCTCATCAGCCGAGGCATTGCGGGGAACACCTAATATTTCATAATAATCTTTTTGTGCCATAGATTAATCTGCACGTATCCGGTCTACCATTCCAGAAAAATGCAATCAGGTGATTTCCTCAGGCAGCAGAAGAGCCACCTGAGTAAATCACCTTCGCAGTGAAGCAGTGGCTCAGGCGTTGCGGAACTCGCCGTCTACCACGTCTTCACCAGAGTCACCCTCAGGTGTGCCCCCCTGCGAACCGGGCTCCTGCCCGTTTCCGGCCGCCGGACCGGCCTGCTGGTAAGCAGCGGTGCCAACCTGCTGCAGTACCTGTGTCAGTTCCTGGGTTGCGCTGCGAATCGCCTCGTGATCATCGCCGCTCATCACCTGGCGTACTTTCGCAATCGCATCTTCCACCTTACTGCGCAGATCCGCCGGCACCTTATCGCCCAGGTCGTTGAGCACCTTTTCTGCGCTGTAGATCGTGTTATCGGCCTGGTTCCGGACCTCGATCAGCTCTTTGCGGCGGCGGTCTTCTTCTGCATGCGCCTCAGCTTCCTTGCGCATGCGTTCGATCTCATCTTTCTCCAGACCCGATGAAGCGGTGATGGTGATGTTCTGGCTGCGCCCGGTGGCCTTATCCTGGGCCGTTACTTTAAGGATGCCGTTGGCATCGATATCAAAGGTCACCTCGATCTGCGGAACGCCTCGCGGGGCAGGCGGAATGCCATCGAGGATAAATTTACCCAGCGATTTGTTGTCGGCGGCCATGGGGCGTTCACCCTGAACAACATGGATCTCCACCTGCGACTGATTGTCGCTGGCAGTGGAGAAGATCTGGCTCTTTCGGGTGGGTATAGTGGTGTTGCGCTCAATGAGCGGGGTAGCCACACCGCCCAGGGTTTCCACCGACAGGGTCAGCGGAGTGACATCGAGCAGCAGAATGTCTTTCACCTCACCGGCCAGCACACCGGCCTGAATCGCAGCGCCGATGGCAACCACCTCATCCGGGTTGACGCCCTTATGAGGCTCCTTGCCGAACTGCCGGCGCACGGCCTCCTGCACAGCTGGCATACGGGTCATACCGCCCACCAGGACGACCTCGTTTACCTTTGATAGATCCGCTTCGGCGTCCTTCAGCGCCTGGCGCACAGGCCCCAGCGAACGTTCAATCAGGTCGCTGGTGAGCTGTTCCAGCTTGGCGCGGGTGAGGACCATGGACAGATGTTTCGGCCCGCTCGCGTCTGCAGTGATGTAGGGCAGGTTGATTTCCGTCTGCATCAGGCTGGAAAGTTCAATCTTGGCCTTTTCAGCCGCTTCTTTCAGACGCTGCAGCGCCTGGCGGTCCCGGCGCAGATCAATCCCGTGCTCGCGCTGAAATTCATCGGCGATGTAATCGATAATTCTCTGGTCAAAATCATCGCCACCCAGGAAAGTGTCGCCGCTGGTGGAACGCACCTGGAACACCCCATCGCCTACATCCAGTACAGAGATATCGAACGTACCGCCGCCCAGATCATACACAGCGATCAGCTCGTCCTTTTTCTTATCCAGGCCGTAGGCCAGTGAAGAGGCGGTAGGTTCGTTGATGATGCGCAGTACTTCCAGCCCGGCGATCTTGCCAGCGTCTTTGGTCGCGTTCCGCTGGGCGTCATTAAAATAAGCCGGCACGGTGATCACTGCCTGGGTGACGGGTTCTCCGAGATACGCTTCAGCGTCAGCTTTAATTTTGGCCAGGATCATGGCCGAGATCTCAGGCGGTGAATATTCGCGCCCGTCCAGGACCACGCGCACGTCTCCGTTGGGGGCTTCCGTTACCTTATAAGGCACCCGAGAGATGGCACGTTGCACTTCCGGATCGTTGAACTTGCGACCCATGAAGCGTTTGATCGAAAAAATGGTGTTCTCGGGATTCACCACAGCCTGGTTTCGGGCCACTCGCCCCACCAGGCGCTCGTGGTTTTTGTTCACCGCCACCACAGAAGGGATCAGTCGTTCTCCCTCGGCTGACGGGATGACGACCGGCTCGCCGCCCTCCATGACAGCTACAACCGAGTTGGTGGTGCCGAGGTCAATGCCGATAATTCTTCCCATTTTGATATTCTCCTATTTCGCAACCCGCACCCTGGCAGGTCGAAGTACACGATCCCCAATCAGATATCCTTTTTGCAGCACTTCAATCACCTGGCCGCTTTCATACTCATCACTTTCTTCTGAGGTGAGGGCCTCGTGCAAGTTGGGATCAAACGGCTGGCCCTGAGCCTTAATCTCCGTTACTTCATAGGTTTCGAGAATCTTCTGCAGTTTTCGGTAGATGAGTTCGATGCCTTCAGCCCAGGCCTTGCCTTCTCCATCTGCAGGGCTGTTGACCAGGGCGCGCTCCATGTCATCCATGACCTCGAGAAATTGGCGGATGATATTACCGGCTGTAACCTGGTAGAGCTGGGCCTGATCGCGCTCGACGCGCTTTTTATAATTCATAAACTCAGCCCGCGATCGTTGCCAGCCGTCCAGGTATTCATCGGCTTTACTGCGGTATTCTTCCAGTTCCTTTTGAATGGCTTCGAGTTGAACGGCTTCGTGCCCTGTCTCCTCCGGGTGACTGCCATCGGTCTCCGCGGAGACCTGGCCTTCTACTTTCTCATTTTCTTCCGCTGGGTTTATAGGTTCCTGATCCACCATCATCAATTACTCCTGATTGATTCCTGCATTTATTTTCTGGGGTAAACGGGATTTCAATCCCGCTGCTTATTCAGATTGGGTTTCCACGACCATGTCGCTGAGGATGCCGGCGACAAAGCGGACCGTTGAAATCGTGCGCCCATACGGCATCCGGATCGGCCCGAGCACCCCAACGGTCCCGGTAATCAGGCCAGGCACACCGTAACGAGCCAGCACCATTGAAAATTCGCGCAGCTCTTCCCAGGTTCCTTCACCACCGATCAACACCTGCACCATACCGGGCTCACTGCCCTGAATGGTGCGGCTGAGCAGGTCTTCGAGCAGCGTCCGTTCTTCAAAGATGCGCAGGGCATTGCGAGCCACCTCGACTTCGGAGAACTCGGGCTCGGCGAGAACATGGCTGAGGCCGTCGCGGTACACCTCTCCACCCAGCAGGTCTGAAGACCGGCGCATTTCATCCACTGCAAGGCGCAGGATATCCTGTTCGAGCGGCCCCAGTTGGGGCGCAAGTGCGGCGATGGAGTCGGCGTCCTTTCCTTTGCAGTGTTCGTTCAGCTCGCGGGCGGCTGCGCTCAACTGCTCCTGGGTTACCTGCTCGGCCAGCACCAGCATCTGCTGGCGAACTTCACCACCGGCCAGCACCAGCACCATCAGGACCTGCCGTCCGCGCGTACTGATCAATTCGATGTGCTTGAAAAAGGAACGCTCGGTGCGAGGAGACGTGACCAGAGAAGCAGCCTGAGACTGGTGGGCAAGGATCGAAGCCGCCAGCCGCAGCCAGCTTTCCATGTCGATTCCAGCCTGATAAAACTGGTGAATAATGGTGCGCTTGACCGGCCCCGGCAGTTCTGTGTGCCCCATCAACTGGCGCACAAAATAGCGATAGCCATCTTCCGTTGGAACTCGCCCGGCTGACGTGTGCGGCTGCCGTAATAAGCCCATTTCTGTAAGCACCATCATCTCGTTGCGGATGGTGGCCGGGCTAACGTCAAGAGAATATTTCTCCATCAGGTGACGCGACCCAACGGGCTGGGCCGATTCGATATAGTCGCGGATCACCAGTGCCAGGATGAATTTTTGCCGTTTAGTCAGCTCAGCCATCTGCCCTCACTAAAAATTAGCACTCTACACCCGAGAGTGCTAAAACTTCGTATACGATGATACCATGCGCAAAAAAGTACGTCAAGAAAAGCGCCGCTCCGGCAAAGGCTTATGATAATACTCTTATAAAAGCGTTCAAGGGGAAGCTGACTTACCCACTGCGGCGTACACATCGGTGCTGGCGTTCTCATCTGTACACAGCAGGAACGGACGATGATGCCAGGTAATTCCTGAAGCAGATCGAAGGCGGGCGATTCCCACTTTAAGTGATGCCTTGCCTTTCCTGCCTGTGGAGCTCAAAAAACCGGCAGTTTAAAGGCTGCAAGATCTGAGCCAGGAGCTCGACCAGGTTCGTCCTCCAGATGAGCTCCGGTAGAGCCGTTATGCATCCTGAACGGCAGGTGTGCGTTCTTGCACCGTTTGTTTGCGCTCCCGCACCCGCGCCATGCATACCCCGGCCAGCGCCATAAACACGGCCGAAAAGACGAACATCAGGCGGTAATTCCCGCCAGACAGGTCAATCAGCGCGCCCACGATCTGCGGCCCACCGACAGCGGCGATATTCGAGGCCAGATAGTACAGACCGGTGAAGGCGCCGATGCGTGCATCACCGCCCACATCGTACACCATCGGCAGGGAGTTCACATTGCTCAGGGCCCAGAAGAAGCCGGCCGGCACCAGGAAGCTGATCAGCATCGCCTGATTCTGGACGAACAGGCCGTATACAAGCAGCAGGGTCAGGCCGGTGATGCCAACCAGAATGATCCTTCGCCGGCCGAAGCGGGTGGCGAGCATGCCGCTGGGCAGAGCAAAGACCACAAACATCAACGCCAGGCCGGAGGTCAGGATGCCCATACGACCTTCATCGATGCCCAGTGTGAATTTCCCGAAGGAGGAGATCCAGGTCTCCATGGCATTGAAGCCCAGGAACCAGCACAGAATCGCCAGCAGGATCAGCAGGCCCGAGCGGTCCTGTGACTGCATCACTTCCTTAAGGTTGGTGAGAAACCGGCCTTCTTCGCCTTTCTTTTCCTCAACCACCGGCTGCGACGGCTCGCGCACAAACAGCAGCACCGTCGTGATTGCTGCCAGCATCACAACACTGCCGAAAGCAAAAGGTGTGATGCGCCCATATCGATAGAGCAGACCACCCACCAGAAAAGCCAGGATAGAGCCGATCCCGCCCATTAAGTTGATAATTCCATTGGCCATACTGCGCTGGTGTGAGGGGAACAGGTCACCGAGGAGCGCAATCGTCGGGGCTCGAAACAGGGCCATGCTCAGGTTGGTGAGCAGTATGGCGAACATGATGCCGGCCACGCCGCCCATGGTAGGCACCAGGATGAAAAACACGGCTGCCAGCGGCGCTCCCACCAGCATAAACGGCTTGCGCCGCCCAATCCGGGTCTGCAGGCGGTCTGACCGCTCACCAACTAGGGGCTGGACGAACATGTTCAAATAGTTATCCCAGGTCATCACAAAGGCGGTCAGCGTTGCTGAAAGGCCAAACCCCTCCTGTAAAAAGATGGGCACGTAGTTGTTAAAAATCGGCCAGATCAGGCTAATGCCAAAAAAGCCGAACCCGAGAAGAAAGGTGCGTGCATAGGGGAAGCGACTTTTCATGATTTACTCCTGATGGATAATCGTCTGGACCGGCAGTGCATTGACTGTCAGGGACAGGTTAGCTGTCCTGTTCCCCGGTATTTAACTGTTCCAGGAATTTTCGATCGCTGTCTGAGAGGTTGGCTTTTTCCAGCAGATCCGGCCGCCGCTGCCAGGTGCGCAGCAGCGCCTGTTCTCGCCGCCAGCGAGCCACCCGGGCGTGATCACCGGAGACGAGGACATCCGGCACCCGCCAGCCGCGAAATTCCGGAGGACGTGTGTAGTGAGGGTATTCCAGCAGCCCTGAAGCGTGCGAGTCATCCCATGGTCCATCGGGATCGCCCAGTACACCAGGGATCAGGCGGGTGACAGCATCGATCAGCACCAGGGCAGGAAGTTCTCCACCGGTAAGCACGTAATCGCCAACGGATATCTCGTCGCTCACCAGGTGCTGGCGCACACGTTCATCCACACCTTCGTAGCGCCCACACAGCAGCGCCAGATGGTGCGGAGGGTCCCCGGCATCACGCCTGAGTGCCGGAGCAGCCAGCTCAGTCACCACTGCCTGCGTTAAGACACGCCCCTGGGGGGTGAGCAGGATGACCGGGCAGGATGGAGGTGACCCCAGGACGCTTTCTACCGCGGCAAAAATTGGCTCAGGCTTCATCACCATCCCCCCGCCGCCCCCATAATGTTCGTCATCTGTTACATGATGTTTATCGGTCGCCCAATCGCGAATGTTGTGGATGGAAATTTCTACCAGGCCTCGCTGGCGGGCGCGCTGCAGGATGCTGGCCTGCAGATAGGGCTCGAAAACATCGGGGAGCAGCGTAAACACATCAAAACGCAGGTATGGCGGCATAACTTTTTCATTCTAGCCGTTAGGATGGGGTTTGGCAAGGAAAATTACGTCACCTTGACGCTCTTTCCCCGCGAATGGTATGATGATATCATGTATCTTCGCGGTAGCAACTGGAGCATGAAAAAACGCAGGCGGCGCACCAGTGGATGGCGCATCGCCCTTTTGGTGATTTTGATCGGTGCCGCTTTATATGTAAACCAGGTGGTAGTTCCAGCCACCCCCCCACTTTTTATCCCCACAGCCACTCCAACAATCAGTCCAGAGACCTTTATTAACCAAGCCCAGCAGTATTCGCGGGAAGGGAAAATCGATCTGGCTATCAGCGCTTACCAGGATGCGATTAAAGCCGATCCCACGAACCCTTCGATCTATATCGAACTGGCACGCCTGCAGGTCTGGAAAGGCCATTACGAAGAAGCGATCCGGAACACGCAGAACGCTCTGCTGGAAAACCCCAACAACGCGCTGGCACATGCGGTGCAGGGTTGGGCGCTTGGCTTTCAACGCAAATATGCTGAAGCTGAGCTGGAGTTGAAGCAGGCCCTGGCCCTGGACCCGAATAATGCCCTTGCCCACGCCTATCTGGCAGAGGTCTACGTAAACCAGGCTTCTTCCGATTACACAATGCTTGAGAAGGCGGTAAATGAATCGCGCATCGCCGTTCAGCTTGCACCCGACCTGTTCGAGACCCATCGTGTACGCGGCATTGTTTTATGGAACACCGGGCAGGAGAATATGCAGGCTGCCATCGATGAGCTGAACAAAGCCCTGGCGATTAATAAAACCATCGCCGATGTGCACCTCTACCTGGGCCTGGCCTATAAATCGCTCCCCATCCCTGACTTCGACAAAGCCGAAGAATCGTTCCTGAACGCCATCGCTTACAATCCTCAGGATACTACGGCTTTAATCGAGATCTCACGCGCCTATTTCAGTGATGGACGCTACCAGCAGGCTGCACAGCATGCCGAAGCCGCTGTGCAGATCGAGCCGGAGAATGCGCGCGTCCACGGCTACCTGGGGATCGTCTACTACCGGCTCGAGCAGTTTTCGAAAGCCATCTATGAGCTGGGTGTGGCCGTCAACGGCGGCACCTGGGAGATGTCGACGGCCGATGGCGGCAAAATCTCGGCTGAGGTTGAGCCGATTCAGCTCGATCCGTTCGACCAGCGCACGCTGGAGTATCATTGGTTCTACGGCTTTGCTCTGGCGAAGGCCAATCGCTGTAGAGAAGCTGTTCCCGTCTTCCAGCGCCTGTTAAGCGAGGCTCCAAACGACCAGCTTGCCGTCGACAATGCAAACGCAGGGCTAGAGATCTGCCAAGAAAATCTCGAAAACCCGCCTGAAGAGACCGCGGTCGAAACCGAAGCGGTAGAAACCGAGGCGGAGACCGGGGGGACTCCCGAACCTTAACCCTATGGGCCAGAGGATCATTAACGGCAAACTGCCGCACTTCCGCCCCGTTAGGAAGCGTTCGAACTATTACCGGGTCATGCTGCTGCTCAGCCTGATCCTGACTGGAATCTGGGTGCTGCTCAGCTACGAGCGCGGCCAGATTAAACCGGCTTTCCACCCCACACCGACACCGACCCGCCTTGCTGAGTCGTATATTCTGGA
>JAAYXE010000047.1 GCA_012516075.1 Chloroflexota bacterium
ATATAAATATATGAGTTTATATATTTAAAAATAAACCGAAAATAAATTCAAAATACTTATTTTAATATTGACTTAATTCCTGATTTGCATATAATGGCTGCTATCGAGACTGAAAAAGAGCACTCCATACGCTGATAACACCCGGCCATATGCATCTAACAACGCTGGGGGATGAGGAGAATGTCAGTGATGAACGGTACTTCACAAATTGAGCTCCCGGAAAACTGGAAAACCCGCTTCTTCACACTGTGGACAGGTCAGGCTTTTTCGCTGCTTGGCAGCCAGCTTGTTCAGTTTGCTCTGGTCTGGTGGCTGACGAAGACCACCGGTTCAGCAACCGTGCTGGCGACAGCCTCGCTGGTGGGATTTTTACCGCAGGTGTTTCTCGGCCCGGTTGTAGGTGCCATGGTCGACCGCTGGAGCCGGCGGGTGATCATGTTCCTGTCAGATTTCCTAGTGGCGCTGGCAACGGTGGTCCTGGTTGTCCTGTTCTGGACGGGTGCAATTGAGGTCTGGCATGTGTATGCCGTGATGTTCGTGCGCGCCGTTGGCGGCGGCTTTCACGGGCCGGCGATGGCGGCTTCCACCAGCCTGATGGTGCCGAATGAACATCTGTCTCGAGTCCAGGGGTTAAACCAGATGCTGAGCGGTGCAATGAACATTGGCTCTGCTCCATTGGGCGCTTTGCTGCTGAGCCTGCTGCCCATGCACGGTGTGCTGGCGGTGGATCTGGTCACTGCAGCCCTGGGGCTCCTGACACTGCTGATGGTTCCCGTACCCCAGCCGCCGCGCACAACTGCTGCAGAGGGAGAAAGCAGTACATTGTGGCAGGATCTGCGCTCTGGTTTTCGCTACGTGAGGGCCTGGCCGGGGCTGGTAATGCTGCTGCTCTCCGCGACCCTGATTAACTTTCTACTGTCGCCGGCATCTGCACTGGTACCTTTGATGGTCACTGAGCACTTCAAAGGAGATGCGGTGCACCTCGCCAGCATTGAAACCGGATGGGGGATCGGCGTTGTCCTGGGTGGTCTGTTGTTAAGCGTCTGGGGCGGTTTCCGGCGCCGCATCTATACCACCTTGATGGGCCTGATCCTTCTAGGCACTTCCATGACGATCATTGGTCTCACACCGGCGACTGCCTTTCCGCTGTCTGTGGCCATGATGTTTCTCACCGGTATTGCCAACCCGATTACAAACGGGCCTCTTACCGCTGTGGTACAGGCTGCGGTTGCACCCGATATGCAGGGGCGAGTGTTTACCCTGATGACCAGTCTGGCTACCGCGATGACCCCCATAGGCCTGCTGGTCGCTGGCCCGCTGGCGGATACTTACGGTGTGCAGATCTGGTTTATTGTTGGTGGAGTGATTACCGCCCTGATAGGCATCGCATCCTTTTTTGTGCGCCCTATCGTTAAAATCGAAGATCATCGCCATCCAGAAGTCACGATGGAAATTAACCCGGGCGATCAGGCCACGGCAGCTGCCGGTCCAGGTGATTAAGGGGAGCGGCGTTTGTAAACGCTACCCTCACAGGCTCCAGGCCCTACCCATCCTGAAAAAATTCGTTTATATTTGAAGGCACAGGATGAAACAGGGGGATATTAAAGGAGGGTTTTATGACGGGGCAGGTAGATCTGTCGATGAGTGAACGCCTGGTCAACGCACTCAACAGGGTTGGATTGGATGCTCATATCCTGCATTTAGAGGGAGGCCCGCCGCGGGTTGTTGTGCCGCTGTTCGATTCGGCCACCCATCCGCCGGTGCTGCACGCCCGCGATCCGGAGGTGGGCGGCCTTATGGACCAGACCGCTGAGAGCTGGTCGCAGAACGGTTATCTGTATATTGCTACCCGCGGCGAGGATTTCCCCACCGAAGTGGGAATGCTGGGTGTTAACGGCGAAACCGGCGAGCAGTTTGAATCGAAAGCCTGGGAACCGGTTTCTACGGTGGATGAGGCTGTGAATGCCTTTCAGAATCTCTGGAACAGCCGCGATTCGATGTTTTCCGATCTAGCCAGCCTGGAACCATAATCGCCTGTTCCGGATGAGATCGCAGGCCTGCCTGAGAAGCAGGCCTTTTTGCATTTAATTGCGAGATTTCAATGTTAGGATCAGCTTAAATGACTTACAGCCCTGTTAAGAGGGGTTGCGTATTTTTCTATCGCCTGTAAAATTGCTCCGTTTCAGATTTCTGCAGTCGAAATTGCAAATCGAAGCATCTTGATTGGTTCATCTTATTACTGCGCGCGTCTGAACGGAGAATTTTTTAATGAAACAGGTTCAAATTTTATTGGTATGGTTGATCGCTTTTACCTTTACTGCGAGCGCTATACAAAATGCGCGAGCAGAGGAATATCAACCAGAATCATTTGCCCCACCGCTTCCCCCACCGGATCTGAGCGTTTCCCCCAGTCCTGATCCCGACTCCCTATCAAGCCAATCTAAAAACGGCTCTGGCACAGCCGTAAAAGTGCCGCCGCTGAAAGCGGTGCTGGTTGTGGGGCCGATCGATGGAGATGACGGTCAGCAAACCGTCCAGGCAAAAACCGATATGGAACTCGCAGCGGTTGAGCTCGAAAAGAATGGGGTCGAGGTTCACCGGTTTTATACCCCGCATAATGACTGGGGAGCAATCGTCGCGGCCGCGCGGGGCGCTCATTTCTTCGCTTACCGTGGCCACGGGATCGCCTGGACGAGTGGCCCCACACCCGTGGTCGGCGGCATGGCCCTGAAGGATGTATTTATTTCCTCGGATCAAATCCGCAGCGACCTGCGCCTTGCCAGGAATGCCATTGTCATGATTTATGCCTGTTTTTCGGCCGGCTCATCCAGCACCGACACCACCCCGATCGACCTGGCGGAAGCGAAGCGCAGGGTGATGCAGTATTCGGACCCATTCATCGACACCGGGGCGAGGGGTTATTATGCCAACTGGTTTGGCGATGCATTCCAGATATATGTGCGCAATCTGTTTGCAGGGAAAACGCTGGGCCAGTCTTACGAAGACTACTTCGACTTCAATCCGGCGACCGTTGAACGCATGCAGCACCCCGAATACAGCAGTCTGTCGATGTGGCTGGATAAAGACGAATGGTACGATCCCAAGCCCCAGTACAACAATGCTTTTGTCGGCCGTCCTAACGAGACACTGGTGAGCCTTTTCTCGGATACCAAGGTGGCGAAACCTGACCTTCAACCGGTAATCTACCTGCCTGTTCTGGTCCACTAACCCTGTCGATTTATTCTTCATTAAACAGACCTCTCCCGTGCCTCTTGGACCGGGAGAGGTCTATTTTGTTACCTTTGTGCGTTTATGGCATCTAAAGGTTGATCAGCAGTATCCTTTTTGAAATCTATGAAGAGGAGCAAAGATGCCGATTTTTGAATTTGAGTGCAGAGAATGTGGAACACCCTTTGAAGAGCTGCTGCGCAGCAGTACCTTTATTAACGAAGTTCGCTGTCCTGAATGCGGCAGCCCCCAGGTTCGTAAAAAAGTTTCTTCTTTTGCCTCGAAAATCTCGGGCGGGAGCGGGTTTTCTCTGGGAAGCTCCACTTCATCCTGCGCCACAGGAGGTACCTGAGGGGTGCCGCGCTGATCTGGCCGTGAGCCAGCGATCATTGAAGAAACCGGGGTGGCGACACGGCCCCGGTTTTTTGTCTCTCAGAAAACAACGGCCCTGGTACTCAAACGTGGTAATATTGCGTAGAGAGTAAGGATGCTGTTTAGCCTAAAGGAGGATTTAGCATGGCATACCAGTACACGAATTCGAAAGGTACCAAGTATTACCTGCACGGAAGAACGACACAGTTGAAGAGCGGTAAGGAGCGCACACTTTACTTCTTCGCCAAAGAGCAGAAAGAGGGTGTGCTGGACAAAGTTCCCGAAGGGTATACCGTCAGTGAAAGCCCGAACGGTCTGCCTGTCCTGAAGAAGAAAGGCTAAGCGAAGGCAGGCTTGCCTTGTAGATTATTTCACCCTTTGCCGGGAGCAGCACTGCTCCCGGCGTTTTATATATCAACGTCCTTCAGCTTTCGGCAAGCAGGTTCAATACGGTTATAATTGCCGGGTAATTAATTCTTAACCTTATTGAAGAATAAATTCGTATGACTCAGCCTCTTAATTTTCAATCAATCATTCTGACATTACAGGACTTCTGGGCCAGGCAGGGCTGTCTGATCTGGCAGCCGTACTACACCCAGGTGGGCGCAGGGACCATGAACCCGGCGACGTTTCTGCGTGTCCTCGGCCCTGAACCCTGGAAAGTGGCTTATGTTGAGCCTTCCGTTCGCCCGGATGATGGCCGTTATGGAGAGAATCCCAACCGGCTGCAGGTGCACTACCAGTTTCAGGTGATCCTCAAACCCGATCCGGGTAACCCCCAGGAGATCTACCTGCAGTCCCTGGAGGCACTCGGAATTAACCCGCGAGAGCATGATATCCGTTTTGTAGAGGATAACTGGGAGCAGCCAGCCCTGGGCGCCTGGGGCCTGGGCTGGGAGGTGTGGCTGGACGGTCAGGAGATCACCCAGTTCACCTATTTCCAGCAGGCCGGCGGAATCACCCTGGACCCGGTTTCCGTGGAGATCACGTACGGCCTGGAGCGCATCGCTATTGCCCTGCAGCGTGTGAGCAATTTCCGTGATATTCGCTGGAGCCCCGAGCGTACGTACGGAGACGTAAACCTGCAGGCGGAACAGGAACACAGCAAATACTATTTTGAGGTGGCCGATGTGGACCGGCTGCGCCAGATGTACGCGCTCTTTGAAGCAGAAGCGCAGTCCTGCCTGGATAACGGCCTGGTTTTACCGGCTCACGATAACCTGTTGAAGTGTTCGCACACGTTCAACGTGCTGGACACGCGCGGCGCGGTCGGTGTCACCGAGCGCCAGGCGATCTTTGGCCGTATGCGTGATCTGGCGCGCAAAATTTCTGAAGCCTATCTGGAATATCGCCAGCGTCTGGAGTATCCCTGGCTGGATGAGGGCCAGCCCGCCGGGTGGCAGGAAGAACGGGCTGCCGGCCCGGCGCAGTCTGTCCCCGCTCCGGCAGAGGAGCCGGCAGCCAGCGCTCCTCAGGATTTTCTCTTTGAAATCGGCACAGAGGAACTGCCCGCTTCTGACCTGGAATCTGCTCTGGACCAGTTGAAAACCCGCGTTCCGGCACTGCTGGGTGAGCTGCGGCTGGCGCACGATGATATTCAGGTGATGGGCACACCGCGCCGCCTGGTGGTTTATGTCCGTAATCTGGCCCCCAGCCAGACGGATACCGAGCAGGTGATCAAGGGCCCGCCGGCGAGCCGGGCCTTTGGGCCGGATGGCACCGCGACGCCGGCCGGTGAGGGCTTTGCCCGCAGTAAGGGCGTCTCCGTTGCAGACCTGCAGGTGCGAGAGATAGACGGTGGACAATATGCGGTAGCGATCATCCAGCAAAAGGGCCGTCCGGCGCCGGTCGTACTGGCCGCCGCACTCCCCGGATTGATCGCTTCGCTGCGCTTTGAGAAGACCATGCGCTGGAATTCCAGCAATGTTGCCTTCTCCCGGCCTATCCGCTGGCTGCTGGCCCTGTTCGGTGGACAGGTGATCCCCTTCACATACGCCGGCCTGCAGTCTTCGAACCGCACGCGTGGGCTGCGCTTTGCAGAGCCGCACGAGTTTGCTGTGCACAGCGCTGAAGAGTACTTCCAGGCGCTGCGTGCACAGGGAATTGTGCTCGACGTAGAAGACCGCAAGGAGAAAATCCAGCAGCTGGTGGCAGAACTGGCAGCTGGTGTGAACGGCAGCACCGCCCCGGATCCGGCTCTGCTGAAAGAAGTGACCAACCTTGTCGAAGCGCCGGTGGCCCTGTTGGGCAGTTTTGACCCTTCCCACCTGGAGCTGCCGCGCGAGGTGCTCATCTCGGTTATGAAGAAGCACCAGCGCTATTTCCCGGTGGAAAAAGCCCAAAATGGGCCTGACAGCGCTCCTCTGCTGCCCTATTTCATCGTGCTGCGCAACGGGGGGGAACAGGGAGCGGAGCTTGTTAAGGAAGGTAACGAACACGTGATCCGGGCGCGCTTTGCCGACGCGGCTTATTTCATCCGGGATGATGTGAAGCAGCCGCTGGAAGCTTATCTGCCCAAACTGGGGACGCTCACCTTCCAGTTCAAGCTCGGTTCCATGCTGGATAAGACCGGCCGCATCGTTGATCTGGTGAGAGACCTGGTCGGGCCGCTTGGATTAAATGAGGAGCAGGTATCAGTGGCGCTGCGCGCCGCGCAGCTTTGTAAAGCCGATCTGGCAACCAAAATGGTCGTCGAGATGACCTCGCTGCAGGGCATTATGGGGCGCTATTATGCAGCCCACTCCCACGAGCCCGATGGGGTTCCACAGGCGATTTTTGAGCATTACCTGCCGCGCTTTGCCGGCGACAGCACCCCTGCGAGCCTGCCGGGGCTGGTGGTTGGCCTGGCTGACCGTCTGGACACGCTCACGGGCTTGTTCGCCGCCGGACTTTCACCCAGCGGCAACAAAGACCCCTTTGCACAGCGCCGGGCAGCGCTCGGTCTGGTGCAGAATCTGATCGCCTGGGACATGGATTTCGATCTGCGGCCGGCAGTCGACCTGGCTGCGGCGCACCAGCCCATCCCTGTTTCGCAGGAGAGCCGCCAGGCCGTTTTATCCTTTATTGTCGACCGTCTGCGCAACTTGCTGCTTGACGATGGCTACCGCCACGATGTCGTGGATGCGGTGCTGGCTGTACAGGGCTGCAATCCGGCCCTGGCAGTAAAGAACGTCAGAGCGCTTTCGCAGTGGGTGGTCCGGCCAGACTGGTCCCAGCTGCTGCCTGCTTACTCGCGCTGCGTACGCATCACCCGTGATTTCCGCGAGCGCTTCGAGGTAGAGCCGCAAAACTTTGTAGATCCGGCCGAACAAAGCCTTTACGACGCTCTGACCCGGGCGGAAGAACGGCTGCGGGCCGCGGCAGGCAAACCAGGGGTGGATGATTTCCTGGACGCCTTCGAACCGGCTGTTCCCGCAGTCAACGGATTCTTTGATGCGGTGCTTGTAATGGCCGAAGACGAACGGCTGCGGAAGAACCGGCTGGGTCTGCTGCAGCGCATCGCCGCACTGGCAGACGGGATTGCCGACATGTCTCGCCTGGAAGGTTTCTAGTGGCCAAGCCTGAACGCCGCCCTCGCCGGGCGGCGTTTTTTGTTAATGAAGTACAATGCAGGCATGAGGGATTCAAATGTCTGAACAGGGTGTCGCACTGGATCAACTGCTCGGGTACGTTGAACAGGCCTTACGCGGAAACCGCAGCCTGCTGGTGCAGTTGTTCCGTACCATGCAAAAGCTGGCCCATCACCCCAGCGCGCCAGAATCTGAGCGTAAACTGGGAGAAATCCTGTCGCTCATCCTGATGGGCGAGCGCAGTCCGGATCTGGACCAGCTTCCTGAAGATATGGCCGCGGAGATCAACGCCATGCTGAAGCGTCTGAAAGATGACTGCCCGGCCAACGACCGGAGTTCTGGCCATTCAAGAAATTAAAGTATTTTCAAATGGAAGTGCGAAAAAGCCACCTTTTAGACAGACTGGTATAATTCTTTCCGGGGTAACAATACAAACTTACCGTTTAACACCCCGCCCCTTATGTTTTTCCGGGAGTTCCGGCTCCTGGTTAGCCCATCCACCGGTACAGACTTCGTCCAACCTGTCGTACCGAAAAGCCCTCTGGTCTGCTGCCCATGTCTGTTGTAGATGAGATAAAAGCCCGACTCGATATCGTCGATCTGGTTTCAGAAACGGTCCAACTACGCCGCTCGGGAAGGAACTATACTGGTTTCTGTCCTTTCCACGAGAACACGCGCACCCCGGCTTTTGTCGTCTTCCAGGAAACGGGCACCTGGCGCTGTTTCGGGCAGTGCAATGAGGGTGGGGATATTTTCAAGTTTGTGATGAAAAAGGAGGGCTGGGACTTTCCGGAAGCCCTCCGCTACCTGGCCGAACGCGCTGGTGTGCAGTTAAAACCGGTCACTCCACAGGAACAGGCTGCAGCCGAAGAGAACGACCACCTGCGCCAGCTTCTGGAAGATGCAGTCATTTACTATCGCCATGCGCTGTTGAGCACTCCGGCCGGGCAGCAGGCGCTTACCTACCTGCGCGAACAACGCGGCCTGTCTGATGAGACCATAGAAGCTTTTGGGCTGGGATATGCACCGGCAGGCTGGGATGCCGGTATCGGGTATTTCAAATCACGGGGGTATACGGAAGAAGATCTGCTGGCGGCCGGTCTGGTCAGCCAGCGCGACAGCGGCGGTGTTTATGATCGCTTCCGTCACCGGATCATGTTCCCCATCCGCGACGAGCGTGGGCGTATGGCCGGATTCGGGGCGCGCATGCTGGACCCCGAGGATATGCCCAAGTTCCTGAACTCACCGCAGACGGTGCTGTTTGATAAATCTCACCTGCTGTATGGACTCGACCGGGCGCGCAAGAGCATTCGCGATCACGATCAGGCAGTCATCGTCGAAGGGTATTTAGATGTGATCGCCCTGCACCAGGCCGGGTTTACAAACGTGATATCGCCGATGGGCACCGCGCTGACAGAGCACCAGCTCAACATCCTCAAGCGCTATACCCGCCGGATTGTGCTCGCTCTCGATGCAGATGCGGCTGGTGATAAAGCGACTCTGCGCGGGCTGGAAATCGCCCGCCAGACGCTGGACCGAGAGGCCGATCCCGTTTTCGATGCGCGCGGGCTGCTGGGTTATGAGAGCCGGCTGCAGGCTGATATTCGCGTGACGACGCTCCCCGAGGGCATGGATCCGGATGAAGTCGTCAACCGCAATCCGCAGGAATGGGAGCAGATCGTTGCCAGCGCCAACCCCATCGTTATTCATGTGATGGAGACCCTGGCCGCAAATCAGGACCTGGACGATCCGAAAGTGAAAAGCCGGATCGCGGCTCAGGTGGTCCCCCTGATTCAGGATGTCCCCGACTCCATCGAGCGCGATACCTACCTGCAGCAGCTGGCGCGACTGCTGAAAGTGGATGAAAGGACCCTCTGGGATGGAGGACCGCGTGTCAGACGCCGCCCGAGTCGTCCTTTTCGCAGGGATGTGGACACGCCCCGCGAGAGCTCTGCGCCCACCATGGCTTCGACTCACGGGGAGACCACTTACGCCCTGGAGGCCTACTGTCTGGGTGTTTTTCTGCGCCGGCCAGAGCTGCTGAATAAAGTGAACCGCAAGCTGCGAGAAAACCGGCTCAACAGCCTCTCTCCGGAAGATTTCAAGCATTCCGATCACCAGGCGATCTTCCGGCTGCTGCAGGAAGCAGTTGACCAGGATATGGCAGAGCCGGACAGGTATGTGTACAGCAGCCTTTCTCTGCCCATGATGGAACTTGCGGACGATTTGCTGGCGCGCACCGGAAAGCTGGATCCGGTAGAGGAAAAAGTTGTCGACGAACTGGTGCGCATCTTGATCGATTTGCGCTTGCGTGATTTACGTCAGGCAATAGATTATCTGCGTTATCTGATTCAGGAATCCCAGGAGCAAGGGGATTTAAAAGCCACCCAGTATCAGCAGGTCATGGTAGAGCATACCCGTGCGAGGCAGCTCCTGGATGTGGCGCTGGGGAGATTTACCAGTCGTTCCGTTCCCGTACGGTAAGAGGGGAGTCGCCATGAATTCGCCTATTGAATCTTCTGACCGCCATATGGAAAATCCTTTCAAGCGCGACGATTTTGTAGAAGAACCGGACGCTGAAGAAGTAGATGATCTTTTGCTTGAAGATGGGCTGGATGAGCCCGACCTGGACGACAACCTGGTGGAGGGCGATGATTTTCCGATCGAGAGTCCTGCTGTTGTAGACTTGCTGGATGACGAGATCGATGCTTCACTGGAAGACGAGGACCTCCTTGTCGACAAAGATGAGGTTTTACCGGTCCCGGAAGATAATGGGGAAGATCTGAATGATAACGATATTGAGGAGGAAGAGGACTGGCCGGCCAGCAGTGCGGACGAAGCGGTTGATACTGACCTGGGAGACGATTCCAGCCTGGTGGGTGAACTGAGCGAAGATCCGGTGCGGCTGTATTTGAAGGAGATTGGCAACATTGATCTGCTGGATGCGGACCAGGAATTCTGGCTTTCGGCTCGCCTGGATGCCGGCCGGCGGCTGGAAAGCCTGACCCGCCAGCATCCCATTGCCCGGCGGGCCACGGCCCAAGATTCCGAAGAAAATGGGGACACTGCCGGACCGCAGGCGCGCCGCATTTACCATGCCCTGTTCGACGAGCTGACCACCTCGTGGGCGCGTGTGGTCGAAGATACCCGCCGCCTGGGATACGAATGCCCGGATCTGGCCCTCATCCTCAATGAAGCTCAAATGCTGCGGCAGACCTGGGAAGGGAATACGCCCTCATACCTGCGCGCTTACCTGGACAACGGTCTGTGGGGGAACGATTCGCTCTGGGACGGCGTGGCGCGCAACGCCTTTGCCGTGTTCCTTTATCTTTATATGCTGCCGGACGGCGTGGCATCTCAATTGAAGAAATATGTGGAGAAGAACGGAAAGCTGCCCTCCGAGCGCACCTTCAGCCGTTATCTCCAATCTGAAGATGAACTGCAGGCAGAGCTGAACCTGATCAAGCACCGCCAGGAGGATGCCCAGAACCAGATCATCCGGGCGAATCTGAGGTTGGTAGTCAGCGTGGCCAAACGTTATATCGGCAGAGGCAGCTCATTCCAGGATTTGATCCAGGAGGGCAACATCGGCCTGCTGCGGGCAGTATCGAAATTCGATCCCACCCGGGGTTATAAATTCAGCACCTATGCAACATGGTGGATCCGCCAGTCGATCAGCCGTTCCATTGCCGACCAGGCCCGCACGATCCGCATTCCGGTGCACATTTTTGAATCCATCAACCGGCTGCTGCGCATCCAGCGGCGCCTGATCCAGGAGTTAGGGCGTGAGCCAACCAGCGAAGACCTTGCTCTGGAAGCCGGCTATCTCGATTCGAACGACCAGCAGGCTATCCTGCGCTCGCGAGCCGACCGCACACCTGTCTCCAATGATGTGCGCCGGCGGCTGACGCGCGCAGCTGCCAAAGTAAACCGCATTCTGCGGGCCATGGAAGAACCCATGTCGCTGGACAGCCCGGTGGGGAATGAAGACAGCAGCATTCTGGGAGACTTTATTGAGGATGAAGATGCGCCGGAGCCTATGGACGCTGCCGCGCGTGAGATGCTGCGTGAATCGGTGAAGAACGCGCTGGCGGTGCTGTCAGACCGCGAGCGGGAAGTCCTTGAGCTGCGCTTTGGCCTGATCGATGGTAAGGATCATACCCTCGAAGAGGTGGGCCAGTATTTCAATGTGACACGCGAGAGAATCCGCCAGATTGAGGCCAAAGCGCTCAGAAAACTGCGCCATCCGACGCGCAGCCGCCACCTGCGGGATTATTTGGGGTAAAATAGATAGAGTTTGTGAAATTTGACACCTTTTATTCATTGTGGTAAACTTCACCGAGGTTTATCTAATCTAATATTTATCTTGTCCCAACACCTTTTCAGGGCGAACAAGGATGCTAACCGAATATTTACCAATCGCAATTTTGCTCTTATTGTCTACGGGACTGGCGGTGCTTGTTGTGATACTGGGGCACTCGTTTGGTCCAAAAAGACCGACCGAAGCCAAAGGTACGCCTTACGAATCGGGTATGCGCCCGATCGGACCGGGGACCAGGCGAATGCCGATTCGCTTTTATCTGATAGCGATGCTGTTTATCCTGTTCGATATTGAGGTTGTGTTCTTCCTGCCCTGGGCCGTCGTGTTTCGTCAGCTTGGCCTGTTTGGACTGGTAGAAATGTTTATCTTTATCGCTATCTTATTAGTGGGGTACGTATACGCCTGGAGGAAAGGAGCCCTTGAATGGGAGTAGAGCAGAAACTGGGTAATATGGGGGTAGTTACCATGCGCCTGGAAGATGCTGTAAACTGGGCGCGTACTGGTTCTATGTGGCCTGTTTTGTTTGGACTGGCCTGCTGCGCGATTGAGATGATGGCTGCACAGGCATCCAATTATGACTTGAGCCGTTTTGGGATGGAGCTAAACCGTGCCAGCCCGCGTCAGTCGGACCTGATGATTGTGGCCGGGCGCGTTTCTCGCAAAATGGCGCCTGTTGTGCGCCGGCTGTATGACCAGATGCCAGAACCCAAATGGGTACTGTCCATGGGCGATTGTGCATCGACCACGGGGGTGTTTAACAATTATGCGCTGATCCAGGGCGTTGATGAAGTTGTACCGGTTGACGTATATGTGGCCGGCTGCCCGCCTCGCCCGGAAGCGCTCATTCACGGCATCATCACCCTGCACGAAAAAGATAAGGGCGAGAGCTTGCAGGACTGGTCATAGTCATCCATTCAAACAGGGGGAGGTCGTGAATTATTTCCGGCCTCTCCCTCATTTTTGAATTTTTAATAGGTCGCATATGAACGAACAACTTCAATTCGCTGTAGAAGCACTGAAGGAACGTTTTGGCGGTGTTGAGAAGATATTTCGCGGTGATGTCGAGGTCATTCTGACACCGGAGAGCATCGTCCCTGCCTGCCAGACGCTGCGGGATGAGTTCGATTTTGAAATGCTCGTCGATGTGACCGCAGTGGATTACTGGCCCCAGGAAGAGCCCCGCTTTCACGTTGTTTACCGGATCCGCTCTCTGAAACACAATTTGATTATTGGTCTGCGGGTGCCGGTGGATGGGGACAATCCGGCGGTGTCCACCATTGAAGGTGTGTACCCGAACGCGAACTGGTTTGAACGCGAAGTCTATGATATGTTCGGGATTCGTTTCGAAGGCCATTCGGACCTGCGCCGCATTCTGATGCCTTATGAATGGGTCGGCCATCCGCTGCGTAAGGATTATCCTCTGGGTTACGAAGAGGTCCAGTTCACCTTTAATTTCGACGAGATCAACGTTCGTAAACCCTTCGCACGCCGGGTGAATAAAAAATAAATGCCGGTCGGCTCCGTGGTTGAGTGGGGACCAGGACAGGCTCTGAGGGATTAATTCGTGATAGTGGAAACGAGAGAATTATGGGATTAGAGATATTCCCCCAAACTGATGTAACCGCCGAGCAGGTTTCGGTCGAAGATATCAAGCACCTGATTACGAACCGGGCAATTGAGGGCGAAACGATGCTCCTCAACATGGGGCCCCAGCACCCCAGCACGCACGGGGTTCTGCGTCTGCTGCTGGAGCTGGACGGTGAGACGGTGGTCAACTGCATCCCGGATATCGGCTACCTGCACACCGGGATTGAAAAGAACATGGAGGCCAAGACATACATCAAGGCCGAGGTGATGTCTGACCGCATCGATTACCTGAACAATCTCGGCAATAACCTGGTGTACTGTCTGGCCGTGGAAAAGCTGGTCGACCTGGATGTGCCTCCCCGGGCTCAGGCGATTCGTGTGATTCTCGCCGAACTGCAGCGCATTGCATCCCATCTGATCTGGCTGGGCACACACGCGCTGGACCTGGCGGCGATGTCCGTCTTTCTGTATTGTTTCCGCGAGCGCGAGATCATCCTCGATATTTTTGAGCTGTGCTCCGGCCAGCGAATGATGACAACGTATATTCGTCCGGGCGGCCTGTGGCGCGATACGCCGGTGGAGTTTGAAGATGCGGTGCGCAATTTCCTGAAGATCTTCCCCCGGCGCATCGATGAGTATGAAGCGCTGCTGACGAAGAACCCGCTGTTTATTGAGCGCACGAAGAATATCGGTATTCTTACCCCTGAAGATGCCATTAAATGGGGGGTGACCGGTCCGATGCTGCGGGCGTCCGGGATCGCTCACGACCTGCGCAAGGTTCGACCATACTCCGGTTACGAGCAGTACGATTTTGATGTTCCTGTCGCCAACGGCTGCGATACCTACGACCGATATATTGTCCGCATCGAAGAGATGCGCCAGTCGGTGCGCATCATCCAGCAGGCGCTGGACAAGCTGCCCTACGGGCCGGTGCTCAGCAGCAACCGCAAATACGTTCCGCCGCCGCGCTCCGAGCTGGGCACCAGCATGGAAGCCGTCATCCACCATTTCAAATACTGGACAGAAGGCTTCCCGGCGCCCAAAGCAGGTGTGTATGCGGCGGTAGAGTCGCCGCGCGGTGAGCTGGGCGTGTACCTGGAAGGAGACGGCGGGCCGAAACCCTACCGGTGCCACTGGCGTACGCCCTCTTTCGCAAACCTGCAGGTGCTGCCGCTGATTTCTAAAGGGGTTTTCGTGGCCGACATGGTTGCCCTGATCGGCACTGTGGATATTATCTTGGGAGATGTAGACCGGTGAACAAGCTTCTTGAAAAATATCCCCAGGAAGTGAAAAGGATTCTGGCGAAATATCCGCCTGATCACAAACGCGCCGCGGTAATGCCGCTCCTTTATCTCGCTCAGAAAGACCAGATGTACGTCAGCAAGCAGGCGATGGAGGACATCGCCGAGCTGCTGGACATCACGGTCACCGAAGTGGCTTCCATCGTGGGCTTTTACACCCTGTACTACGACGAGCCCGCCGGCAAATACCGCATTCAGGTGTGTACAGACCTGCCCTGCGCACTGCGCGGCGCAGAGACATTTTTGCAGAAGCTCTGTGAGAAACTGGGCATCGAGGTCGGAGGAACGACAGAAGATGGCCTGATCACGGTCGAACGGGTGATGTGCCTGGCTGCCTGCCACCATGCCCCGATGTTCCAGGTGCAGTCTGGCGATGGACTGACCTATCACGAGGATCAGACCGTGGAGAGCGCCCTGGAGCTTATCGAGGAGCTGCGCCAGGCGGCTGGACGGAGAAACGGCCATGAGTGAGCAGAAAGCTTATTCCTATGTCCTCCTGCGTCATCGTGAGATCCCCGATCTGAACCGCCTGCAGGTTTACCGGGAGAACGGCGGCTTTAAGGCCTTTGAGAAAGTGGTTACCACCATGCAGCCTGCGGAGGTTGTGGATGTGGTCAAGGCCTCCGGGCTGCGCGGGCGCGGCGGCGCCGGCTTCCCCACCGGCATGAAATGGTCTTTCATCGATAACAATTCCTGGCCGCATTACGTGGTCGCCAACGCGGACGAGTCCGAGCCGGGGACCTTCAAGGACCGCGAGATCATGGAAGGCAATCCTTTCCAGTTCCTGGAGGGAGTAGCCATCTGCTCGTACGCCGTGCAGGCGAATGTCGCTTACATTTATCTGCGCGGCGAGTTCTGGCAGATCGCAGCGACGCTCGACCGCCAGATTGAAGAGATGGAGGCTGCCGGCCTGCTGGGAGACAACCTGTTCGGTACGGATTACTCCCTGCGGATTTACACGCATCTCGGCGCCGGCGCTTACATCTGCGGTGAAGAGACCGCACTGCTCGAATCGCTGGAAGGCAAACTGGGCCAGCCGCGGCTGCGCCCGCCGTTCCCGCCTTCGTACGGCGCATTTGGCAAACCGACGATTGTTAACAACGTCGAGACGCTCACCAACGTGCCGATGATTATTGACCGGGGCGTCGACTGGTTCCGTTCGATCGGCACCGAGAAAAGCCCGGGGCCAAAGATCTTCTCGCTCTCCGGTAAGGTCAACCGGCCGGGCAATTATGAACTGCCCCTGGGCACAACCTTCCGTGAATTGATCTTCGAGCACGGCGGCGGGATCCCCGAAGGCCGTTCGGTTAAAGCAATCATGGCGGCCGGCGCGTCTTCCTCCTTGATTGTTGCCAACGAACAGGCTCTGGATACGCCCATGGATTATGAGAGCGTACCCAGCCTTGGCGCCCAGCTGGGATCGGCATCTGTAATCGTGATCGATGATTCGGTCAGCATTGACTGGCTGGTGAATAAGACCGTGCACTTCTTCCAGCACGAATCGTGTGGAAAATGCACCCCCTGCCGTGATGGGACGTACTGGATGAGGCACATCACCGATCGTATTCGATCTGGGAACGCTCGCTGGGAGGATGTTGAACTGCTGGAGGATGTGGCCAACCAGATGAAGGGAAAGTGCCTGTGTGCGCTGGGTGAATTCTCGATCGAGGCCGTCCTCTCGGGAATCGAGCGCTTCCGTGAAGACTTTGAAAAAGCAGTGGGCGTATCGCAGCCTGTTGGGGTTGTTCAGGCTGAAGAGACCGCCGCACCTGGGCTGGAGTAAAGCATGGCTAAGCAGGTCACCCTGACAATTGATGGTATTGAAGTGACTGTGCCCGAGGGCACGCTGGTAGTCAATGCAGCCAAAAAAGCGGGCATTGATATCCCCGTCTTCTGTTATCACCCGAAAATGGAACCGGTCGGGATGTGCCGTATGTGCCTGGTTGAAATCGGCCGGCCCATGCGTGACCGGGTTACCGGTGAACTGGTTCTGAACGACGACGGGACGCCGAAAATCAGTTTCGGGCCGAAACTGGAAACTGCCTGCACCACGCCTGTGTCGGAGGGCATGGTTGTGCTGGGCACAACCGAGAAGGTGAAGTTGGGCCGTGAAGACATTATTGAATTCCTGCTCACCTCTCACCCGCTGGACTGTCCCGTCTGCGACAAGGGCGGCGAGTGCCCTCTGCAGAATCTGACGATGGGCTTCGGCCCGGGCGTTTCACGGTTTATCTGGGAAGAAAAAATGCGCCTGGCGAAGCACTATCCGCTGGGCAATCTGATCGTTCTGGATCGCGAACGCTGCATCCAGTGCGGGCGCTGTGTGCGCTTCCAGGATGAAATCGTGGACGACCCGGTGATCGGTTTTTCAAAGCGTGGTCGTGCGCTGCAGATCATCACGTTCTCGGAACCCGGGTTTGATTCATACTTCTCAGGCAATACCACCGACATCTGCCCGGTCGGCGCGCTGACTTCAACCGATTTCCGTTTCAAAGCCCGCCCCTGGGAGCTGAAAACGGCAGCTTCCATCTGCAACCAGTGCCCTGTGGGCTGCAACACCAGCATCGATGTGCGCCGTGAGGCTGCCGCGGGCGGCGAATGGGTCGTCAAGCGCATTATGCCGCGCCAGAACGAGAAGGTGAACGAGATCTGGATCTGCGATAAAGGGCGCTACGGCTATCATTTTGCTGAACGAGATCACCGCCTGACCCAGCCGCTGATCCGGCGCAACGGCGAGCTGACTCCCGCTACGATGGAAGAAGCACTGGATCTGGTTGCGGAACGCTTCCGCGCTGCCGGCAGCGACCTGCTGACCATTGCCGGCGGGCGGCTGACGAACGAAGACCTGTTCAACCTGCGCCAGCTCACCGAAGGACTGGGCGGGAAGACCGCCCTTTACACGCACATGGCCGGCGGCGACCTGACCGCTCAGGTGGGTCTGGCCCAGGGCAGCAATTTCAGCGATATGGGGCCGGAGACGGCTATCCTGGTGGTCGCCTGCGATCTGGAAGAGGAAGCGCCGCTCTACTGGCTGCGCGTCAAACAGGCAGCCGACCGGGGCGCCAAGTTGATTGTGCTCAACCCGCGCCCGACAAAGACGGACCGCTACGCCACTCAGATCATCCGCTACCCGTACGGTTCGGAGGCCGCGGCCGTCCTGGAGATGGTGAACAGCCTCTCTGCCAAACGGCCCGAACTTCCAGAGGATGCGAAGGCGCTGTCCCGCGGTCCGGCACTGCAGGAAGCCGCTCGCATCTTCGCTGAGGCTGAAAATGCGGTCATTCTGTACGGCAGCGAGGGCACCAGCCTGGAGGCTTCGGCGGCCCTGGCACAGGCCTGTGCCCACCGGCTTATGGCCACAACTCATATCGGGCGGGTGGATAACGGCCTGATTGGCGTCGGGCGGCGGGCCCGCGCGCCTGGCGCCTGGG
>JAAYXE010000048.1 GCA_012516075.1 Chloroflexota bacterium
CCGCGACTGCGCCAGCCGCAGCTCCGCCTGCGGCTGAAGCACCACTTCCCTCATCCACCGGGCAGCCCCCGGCGGATGTTCCCGCGGGCGCTGCTCTCACGGTGTGGGTTGATCCGCGTCTGCCGCTGGCGCTGCGCCAGGCCATCGAACTGCCGGACCAGATCCGGACGGTGGATGCCCCGCAGGATGCCCGGGTGAGAATCGAGCTGGGAGGGGACAGCCCCGCTGCTAACTGGGTTTATGCCCTGGCTGCGCCGTTCCCCACCATCCCTCAGGGGGTGACCCTGGAGGAGCTGCAGCGCTCCTGGAGGGGCGAGTCCACCGGGCCCTTCGCTGGAAAACCGCTCTTGATGGATGAACACACGGCCGGCGTGTTCACCGCCCTGTGGGGTGCTCCTGGCGGTGGAAGTGTGCAGGTGCTTCCGGCGGAGGAACTGCTTGCGGCCGCCTGGGACCGGCGGCCGTCCTGGGCTCTGATCCCTTTTGAAGCGCTGCAGCCGCGCTGGAAGGTGCTCGAGGTGGACGGTCAGTCGCCGGTGGGCAAAGATTTCAACCCGGATACTTATCCCCTGAAAATTCCTATTTCGATCGCGGGCAGCCCTGCGGCAGTGGAAACCGCCCGGACATACATCCCGGCCACCAACCGGGACGCCGGAAAGATGACGGTGGTGGCGATGACCGGGGTGACGGCTCTGGTGCGGGCGACGGCGTTCACCATGGAGCAGCAGGGCATTACCTACCCCGGCCAGGATGTGCGCGGCTGGCTCAGAGAAGCCGATATCACCCACATCAGCAATGAAGTCCCATTTGCTGAGGACTGTCCCTATCCCAATCCCGTACAGCCGGATCTGCGCTTCTGCAGCGACCCGCGCTATATCAAGCTGCTTGAAGATGTGGGGACGGACATCGTGGAGCTGACCGGTGACCATTTCCAGGATTGGGGCAGCCGCGCCATGCTCTTCACCCTCGAGCTGTATGAGGAAATGGGGTGGCCTTATTACGGTGGAGGGCGCAATCGTGAGGAAGCGCGTGCACCGCTGCTGCTGGAGCACAACGGGAACCGCATCGCGTTCATTGGATGCAACGCCAAAGGGGGCGGTTTTGCTCAGGCTGGCCCCAACCACCCCGGGGCGGTAGCCTGTGATATGGACTGGATGGCGCAGGAGATCAGCCGGCTGCGCGCCGAAGGTTACCTGCCGGTGGCTACATTTCAACACTTCGAATACTATACTTACCGTGCCCAGCCCAATCAGGAGCGCGATGCGCGCCGCCTGGCCGAAGCCGGTGCGGTAATTGTCAGCGGCAGCCAGGCGCACCAGCCGCAGGGGATGGCGTTCGATGAGCAGGCCTTCATCCATCACGGGCTGGGGAACCTGTTTTTCGACCAGTATGAGGTCAGCTATGCCTGTCGGCAGGCGTTTATCGACCGCCACATTTTTTACGACGGCCGCCACATCAGCACCGAACTGCTGCCGATCCTGTTTATTGATTATGCCCGCCCGCGCCCGATGACTGCTGGTGAGCGTGAGGAACTGCTCAGCGCCGTGTTCTCCGCCAGCGGGTGGTGAAAATGACCAGCCCGCGCGGCTGGAGAGGCGCGCGGGACGTAGATGTAAAAACATAAAGGAGGCAACATGGGATTAAAGCCTGATCACTGGATCCGAAAAATGGCCCTGGAAAAAAAGATGATCGAACCCTTTGCGGACAACCAGATACGCCAGGGCGTTATCTCTTATGGTGTGTCGTCCTATGGTTACGATATCCGGGTGGCCGACGAGTTTAAGATCTTCACCAATGTGTTCTCTGCGGTGGTCGACCCGAAAGATTTCGATACCCGCTCCATGGTGGATTTCAAGGGAGATGTGTGCATCATTCCTCCCAATTCTTTTGCACTGGCGCGCACGATTGAATATTTCCGCATCCCCAGGAACGTCTTAACGGTCTGTCTGGGTAAATCGACCTACGCGCGCTGCGGCATTATCGTCAATGTCACCCCCTTTGAGCCGGAGTGGGAAGGGTTTGTGACCCTGGAAATATCCAATACGACCCCGCTGCCGGCGAAAATATACGCCAACGAGGGCATTGCCCAGGTGCTCTTTTTTGAAGCCGATGAGGAATGCGAAACCTCTTACGCGGATAAAAAGGGAAAATACCAGAGGCAGCAGTCCATCGTACTCCCCAAACTCTAACGGTGCGTGTTGGCCTGCTGATCTACGGTTCGCTCGATACCGTATCCGGTGGATACCTCTACGACCGGAAGCTGGTAGAGTATTTGCGCCGCCAGGGTGACAGCGTGGAGATCTTCTCGCTGCCCTGGCGGAGTTACTTTCGCTGCCTGGGCGATAATTTTTCAGCCTCGCTGCTCTCTCGCCTTGCGCAGGCGCGCCTGGACGTTTTGCTGCAGGACGAACTCAACCACCCCTCGTTATTTTTGCTCAACAGGCGGTTAAGGCGCATAGTGTCATACCCGCTGGTTTCGATCGTGCATCACCTGCGCAGCAGCGAGCAGCGCCCGTCCTGGCAGAACGCTTTCTACGGCTGGATCGAGCGCCTCTATCTGAACAGTGTGCAGGCTTTCATATACAACAGCCAGACCACCCGCCGGGAGGTCCGGAGGTGGTTGAGGAACGAGGTCCCGTCAGCGGTTATTTACCCGGGCGGCGACCGCCTGCAGCCGGATCTGAGCAGTGCGGATATCCGGCAGCGCGCGCTGGAGCCCGGGCCGCTGCGCCTGCTCTTTCTAGGCAACCTCATTCCCCGCAAAGGCCTGCATCACCTGATCCAGGCCCTCAGCCGGCTGGCCAGCCTGCACCCCGGCGTACAGTGGGAGCTGAAGGCTGCCGGCAGTCTATCGGTTGATCCGGCTTACACGCGCCTCGTTCTGCGCCAGATCCGGCAGGCCGGGCTGGAGAGCTGCGTCCACCTGCTGGATACGGTACCGGATGCAGACCTGCGGCGGCTGCTCGAGAACAGCCATGTGCTGGCGACGCCCTCTTCTTATGAGGGCTTCGGGATCGTTTATCTGGAAGCTATGGGTTATGGGCTGCCTGTCATCGCAGGAGCCGCCGGCGCCGCTGCCGAAATGGTCACCCACGGCGTGAACGGTTTTCTGATTCCAACGGGGGATGTGCCGCTGCTCGCAGAATGTCTGCTGGCACTGGCAGGCGATCGCGATCGTCTGGCCCGGATGAGCCTGGCAGCCCGGGAGCGCTACGCGGCTTTCCAGGGCTGGGAGGAGTCGATGCAGAACGCGCGCCAGTTCCTGCAGGAACTGCTCGAGAAGGGGACCATGAGATGATCCAGGAGATGGACTTTATCCGTTATCTGGCCGCCAAGAAAAGCGTGGATGATCGCGCGATCAACTCCCATGTCTGGGAGACGGCGATACAGGCGCTTTCCGCGCAGGGCCAGGCTCCGCTGCGGATCCTGGAAGTGGGCGCGGGGATTGGAACGATGATCGAACGTCTGCTGGAAAGGGGCGGCCTGCGCCGGGTTGAGTACACCGCCCTGGACGAGCAGCCCGAAAACATCGCCCACGCCCGGCAGCGCCTGCCCGTCTGGGCAAAGGCCCACGGCTTCCATGTGCAGCAGGAAGTCGATGGCGCGCTCACCATCAGCCGGGACGACATCCGCTTCCGGGTTTGTTTTCATCATGCCGAGGCACTGGAATTTGCCCGCCAGTTTGCCGGGCAGTACGACGGCCTGATCGCCCATGCCTTTCTCGACCTGTTCGATATCCCCACGGCTCTGGCGGCCCTGCTCCCCGCCTTGAAGCCGGAGGGTCTGGTCTATTTCAGCATCAACTTCGACGGGGTTACGATCCTGGAGCCGGCTGTGGACCCCGAACTGGAGGATCAAATTCTGGCGCTGTATCACCGCAGCATGGACGAGCGCCAGATCCGCGGCCGGATATCCGGTGACAGCCGCGCCGGCCGGCGCCTGTTTGCTCATCTGCGGCAGGCCGGTGTGCAGGTTCTGGACGCCGGCGCTTCCGACTGGGTGGTGTTCCCCGGCGCGCAGGGCTATCCTGAAGATGAGGGATATTTCCTCCATTTTATTATCAACACCATCTTCCAGGCCCTACACGCTCACCCGGAACTGCCCGGGGAGCGGTTTGAACGCTGGGCTGCGAGGCGGCATGCCCAGATCGAGCGCGGCGAACTGGTTTACATAGCTCACCAGCTCGATCTGTGTGGGCGACTGGAGAAAAAGCTCGTTTCCGCATGAATGTGATCGGCCGTATCAAGGACATCCCGCCTCTGCCGGGTATCTATGCCCTGCACCTGCGGCTGCCTGTTCCCCAGACACTGGCGATTGCCCAGCTGGGTGAGCGTCTGTTCCCGGCGGGTGAGTATATCTATATCGGCAGTGCGCAAGGTCCCGGCGGGCTGCGGGCAAGGCTGGGCCGTCATCTGCGCGGGCCGGCCCGCCGCCGCTGGCATATCGATTACCTGCGTGAAATGGCTGATCCGGCCGGCTTCTGGTTTCAGGTTATGCCCCGGGATGATGAGAATGCCCCAGAATGCGCCTGGGTGCGGGCGGCCAGGGTTCTGCCTGGGGCCGAGGTTCCTTTCCCTGGCTTTGGCAGCAGCGACTGCCGCTCGGGCTGCACTGCCCACCTGTTGTGGTTTCCTTTATTAACAAATCCTCAACCAGAGGGGTGGCCTGCTGAGGTAAAATGAAAAGACATTTTTGAACAGGCAGGCGGAGTTGAGTTGAAAAAGTACGCTTCAGATTATCTGTTTCTCTTGATTATTGGCGGTGCGGTGATTGCCCTGGATCAATGGACCAAGTCGCTGGTGCGCGCCAACCTCGCTATTCGCGAAACCTGGGTCCCCTGGGAATGGCTGGCGCCCTATGCTCGCATCGTTCACTGGCAGAACACCGGTGCGGCTTTTGGGATGTTCCAGGGATTTAACCTGGTCTTCTCGGTGCTGGCGGTCATCGTGTCGATTGTGATCCTGTATTACTTTCCTCAGGTTCCCCGCCGGGACTGGCCGCTGCGGGTGGCGATGGGACTGCAGCTGGGCGGCGCGATCGGGAACCTGATCGACCGGGTTGTCTACGGCACGGTCACCGATTTTATCTCTGTCGGTAATTTTGCGGTCTTCAATGTGGCGGATGCCAGCATTTCGGTCGGTGTGGCTGTTTTAATCCTGGGAATGTGGTTGAAAGACCGCCAGGAGAGAAAAGAGAACACACCATCCGATCCGGACCAGCCTCCCGTTTCATCACCGGTCTCAGAGGAATAGCAGCGTGAGCGGGCAGCACATCACCCTTCATTATGAAGATGATGAAGCCGGACGCCTGGATAAATTCCTGGTATCGGCGCTGCCCGAGTATTCCCGGTCGCGGCTGCAGAACCTGATTAAAGAAGGACTGGTCCTGGTAGATGGAACACCGGCGCGCAAGGGCGGGCAGATCTTGGAACGCCCGGCCGTGGTGGAAATCTCCATCCCCGAACCGGTGGACGGGGCCCTGCGACCGGAAAAGATCCCGCTGGACATCGTTTATGAGGACGAAAATTTGCTGGTGGTGAACAAGCCGGCAGGCATGGTCGTTCATCCGGGCGCCGGGCATGACACCGGCACCCTCGTGCATGCGGTGCTGGCCCACGCGCCGGAGCTCGAAGGGGTGGGCGGCGAGAAAAGACCCGGAGTCGTCCACCGGCTGGATAAGGACACCTCAGGCCTGATTCTGCTGGCCAAGAACGACCGCACCCATCGATTTCTCCAGGAGCAGTTCCGTTTACGAAAGGTTGAAAAGACCTATCTGACCCTGGTGGACGGAAAACCGCCCACACCGACCGGGCGGGTGGAAGCTCCGATCGGCAGGGATGCTCGCCAGCGCAAGCGCATGGCAATCGTCTCTCCTCAGAAGGGGCGCGAGGCGATCAGCGAATACGCAACCCTGGAGGTATTTCCGAAGCACACCTACCTGCAGGTCCATCCGGTCACCGGGCGCACACACCAGATTCGCCTGCACATGGCCTTTCTGGGCTGCCCGGTGGTGGGCGATACGACCTATGGCCGGCGTCATGCCACCATTCCTCTTAACCGCCATTTTTTACACTCAGCGCGGCTGACCATACGCCTCCCGGGCGAGCAGGAAGCGCGCACGTTTGAGGCGCCCCTGCCGCAGGAACTGGCCTCTGTGCTGGAAGATCTGCGCCAGCGCGCCTGATTTTTTTATCCTGTGAGCGAAGGGACTGCCTCGCAGTTTTACCCCAATTCCCTGGTCTGAGATCTCAGCCACATTTTCAGGAGCGTTTGTAATGCCTGTGATCGACCTTCGATCTGACACGGTGACACAGCCTACGGAAGCCATGCGCCAGGCGATGGCCAATGCACCCGTCGGTGACGATGTATACGGCGAGGATCCCACCGTCAACCGGCTGCAGGAGATGGCCGCTGCCCTGCTGGGAAAAGAAGCCGCGCTGTTCGTTCCCTCTGGCACCATGGGGAACCTGGCGGCGGTGCTGGCGCACTGCGGCCGGGGTGACGAAGTGATCCTGGGAGATCAATCGCACACCTTTTTATTTGAAGCCGGGGGCATCTCGGCGCTGGGTGGAGTGCATTCCCGCCAGATTCCAAACCAGCCAGATGGTTCCCTGGATCTGGATGACATTCGCCGGGCTGTTCGCCCCGATGATGCTCATTTTCCTGTCACGCGCCTGATTGCGCTCGAAAACACGCACAACCGCTGCGGCGGTGTGGTGCTAACTCCCGATTATATGCAGTCGGTTGCAGAACTGGCGCGAGCACACGGATTGAAGGTGCACCTGGACGGAGCACGCCTGTTCAACGCTGCGGTGGCTCTGGGGGTAGAACCCGCCGCACTGGCTGCTCCGGTCGATTCGGTCACGTTCTGTCTGAGTAAAGGGTTGTGCGCCCCGGTGGGGTCTGTATTATGTGGTTCGCACGACTTCATCGCCCGTGCACACCGCGTCCGCAAGCAGCTGGGCGGCGGGATGCGCCAGGCGGGCGTGCTGGCTGCGGCCGGGATCGTCGCACTGGAGACCATGATCCCCCGCCTGGAAGAAGATCACCAGCGCGCGAAACGTCTGGCCCGGGGTCTGTCCGCACTGCCGGGGCTGGTTCTGGCGACCGGCGAGCCGCGGACCAATATGGTGTTTCTGCGGCTGGAGGACGGGTTTTCGCTCCCTGGGGCGCCGGGTGACCCCGCCCCGCGGATTGCGAAGATGCTGACTGAACGCGGGATCCGCGTTGGCGACGTCGGGCCGCGCAGCTTCCGCCTGGTGACCCATTACTGGATTGATGACGAGGCGGTCGATGCGACCATTGCCGCTTTTCAGGATATACTGCAGACTGCTGTGGTCCGTTCCTCAGATTGAGCGCTCGACTCAGCGAAAGACTTGTGAAGAGCAAGAGCCACCGGCTGACCGGTGGCTCTGTGGTTAATGAATGTGACGCCATTACTCATCCTGCCCGGGTGGATGGATGACGTAACTCGAGGCATGTTCTCTTCCAAGGGCAGGTTTTTCAAGAACCCGGTTGTATTCGTCATTTCCTGATTTCACAGTGGGAGCGGCACCGCCCCGAGTAATGAATCGGCATGCTTCGCTCGCCCGGACGGATGATGGGGTTCTGCTCACAGAAGGATCGATATGCAAAATAGTCGTACGGCCACGGGTATAGATGCAAGACAATGTGCTGTAAGGATACAGCGCTGCGTCGAGATCCCGTTTCCTTCTCCAGGTATCGGTCCAGAGATTTCGTCATCTGCGCGCCGTGCGCATTGATGCATACGTTCGGGGAAACATGGAGTAAGTTCTCCTTAACTGCTGTAGACCTGCCCTTATACGAGGGTTCTCCCCGCGATACCAGGCTGCAAAGCTGCTGCAGAACGATGATCAAAACCGACTTTGCAGGTGAAAAAGAGAGTTTTGATTGGACAGACGGCGCACAGGTTTCACATTCCCTTGACAAGTACATGTTATAATTATCACACGGTAAGGACTGTACCTCAGCCCCTTATCGCTGCCTATCTCTATTGCCATACATCACAGGAGAACTTTCTAATGAAGGGACAGGTGAGCGCATTTCTTGCCTCTCTGGAATCTCAACCTGCATATTCAAAAAGCACTCGCCTGGCCTATGATAACGATCTTCGTTGTCTGGTCGCGTTCCTTGAAACAGAGCTCGGACGTACCCCATCCCTTGAGGATTTGACGGCAGAAAATATCGCCAACTTCCTCCATAGTGAACGAGAGGCTGGCCGCCGGGCAAGCACCCTGCTTCGCCGTCGTGCCAGTATTCGCCGGTTCATCAACTTCTTGAGCAGCCGGTGTCCGGAATGGGCGGCAGAGTTTAAAAAGCATGAGCATCTAATCGACGAGGCGATCACTGTTTTCTCTCCAGTTCAGATCCCCAACTATCTGGATGATGAACAGATACAGGCTCTGCAGGCTGTGCTGGAAGCTTCATCTCGCCCACGTGCCCGGCGAGATCATGCTATACTGGCCCTTCTACTGGAGACCGGGCTTTCTGTTGGCAGTCTGATAACGCTGAACCTGGAGGATGTTGATGCCGAACAGGGCAGCATCCACCTCTGCCTGGATAACGGCGCAGATTTCTGGCTGCAGCTAACTGAAGCAGCTGAGCCGCTGCGCAGGTATCTGAAGGAAGGCCGGCCGGAACTGAATTACCATCTGGATGAGCCGGCGCTGTTCATCAGTCAGACCGGAGCACGCATGAGCCGCCAGGGCGTCTGGCAGGTCTTGCGGCAGTGGGGTAATCGGGCCGGCCTGAAAGTCACACTTTCCCCCAGATTGATCCGGCATACGGCTGCCCACCGCCTGGCCCGCTCGGGCCGCCCGGTGACTGACCTGCAGGCGCTGCTCGGTCACCGCAACCCTCTTTCCACGCAGGCTCTACTGCGCCGGTTATCGGCAAGGGGCGAAAGGAACCATAAAGAATGAGCGACACGATCTCTCTGGAACAAATTGATCAGATTGCCAGTCAGATTCGCAGCCGCACAAAGCACCAGCCGGCGGTGGGTATTATCCTGGGTTCTGGCCTGGGCGAGCTGGCCAGCGCCGTTGAAGATGCCGATGTCATCCCTGCGGGTGAGGTGAACGGCTGGCCGGTATCCACGGTAAAAGGCCATCAGGGGCGGCTGATTCTGGGCAATCTTGAATCTCAGCCGGTATTTGTCCTGCAGGGGCGTGTCCATTATTACGAAGGCTACAGTATGGCCCAGGTAGGGCTGCCGGTCCGTGTTATGCAGCGTCTGGGCATCCAGACGCTGATCGTTACCAATGCTGCCGGGGCGGTGAATCCGGAATTCGAGCCCGGTGATTTAATGTTGATCACCGATCACCTGAATCTGATCGGGTTGGGTGGACTATCCCCGCTGCGCGGGCCGAACCTGGACGAGCTGGGCCCACGCTTCCCCGATATGAGTCGTGCTTACGACCGGGAGCTGATGGCGCTGGCCCGGCGCTGCGCGGCGGAAGAAAATATTCTCCTGAGGGAAGGCGTTTACGCTGGCCTGGCAGGGCCTGCGTTTGAGACCCCCGCCGATTTGCGCTTCCTGCGCCTGATCGGCACCGATGCAGTTGGTATGTCCACCGTGCCTGAAGTGACCGTCGCCCGGCACGGTGGAACCCGTGTTCTGGGTATTTCGGGTATCAGTAATAAGGCAAACCTTGATGGTGAGACGGTCACAACACATGAAGAAGTACTCGAAGCAGGACGGATCCTTGTACCGAAACTTACGAAGCTTGTACGCGCTGTGCTGCGGAGCATGTAGTGGCATGTACAGCCGGCCTGGCATCTCATTTCTAGGAGTGGCATGGAGGAGGCACTCAGTTTCTTTCGAGCCTATGAAGTCTGGATTTATTTAATACTGGGGCTGGGTGGGCTGTTTTTTGTACGAAAATTTGTATACGCCTGGAAAGAACTTCAGGGTGCAGCATTCGGTCTGGAAAGAGAAAGTGCCCAGGCTCGTTTAAATCAATCGGCGTTTGCACTGGTGCTGCTGTTGACAATGGCGGTGGCCGAGTTTGTCCTGGTGTCCTTCGTGGCTCCCTCGATCCCGGGAGCCTCTCCGCTGTTAACACCGACGCTGGATCTGCTTGCGACCGCAACCACCACGCTTCCGGCGCAGGACAGTGCTGTAGCGCAGGGCGAGCCGCTGGTAACCGCACCGGTCACCACTGAAACACCAGAGAGCGCCTGCATTCCAGGTGAAATCGAGATCACCTCACCCCTTCCGGGGCAGGAGATTAATGGTATCTTTACGGTGGAAGGTTCGGCCAGCATTGAGAACTTCGGCTTTTACAAGTTCGAAATGATGCCTCCCGGTTCATCCGAATGGTTAACAGTTCAGGCTGGAAACATCCCTGTGCAGAGCGGCCGGCTGGTTGACTGGGATACGCGCCGGCTGACGCCCGGCGATTACCAGCTCCGCCTGGTACTGGTCGACAACCAGGCACAGTCCCTGCCGCCCTGCGAGATTCATGTTCGTGTGGCGCCTACTCCGGAAGAAACCCCGGAACTTTAATGGTAGTACGAGAGGTTCCATATGCCAGAGATCGAAATTCGCCCGGCAACTGCAGCAGATCTACCTGTGCTGGTAAATTTTGACCCGAACTACATAAGCGATTACGTCTGGCAGATGGAGATTTCGGCAGAAGACCAGCAGATCGGGGTGAATTTTCGTGAGATACGCCTGCCGCGCTCTGTTCGCGTAGAATACCCTCGCCCAATTTCAAAGCTTGCCGATGAATTTACACAATACTCAGGACTGCTGGTTGCACTGCTGGCCGCAGAACCGGTCGCTTTTGCAGGACTGCGCCTGGGCGTTGCTCCACTCACAGCCTGGGTATCCGATCTGGTGGTGACCCGGCGCATGCGGCGTCAGGGCATCGGCAGTGCGCTGGTGCTGGCCGCTGAAGAGTGGGGGCTGCAGCACGACTGCCGCAATATCGTGCTGGAGATGCAGACGAAAAATTATGCCGCTATCCACATGGCTCAGAAGCTGGGCTTTGACTTTTGTGGATACAACGACCGTTATTATGCCAATCACGATATTGGCCTGTTTTTTGGTAAAAGCCTGCGCTGACGGCAGTAGATTTCAAGGTGCCCACTGCGATGTGTCTTCTATACCGGTGCCGTGACAGGATGGACTTGAATTACTGGGGTGACGCGCATCGAACCAGAGCTGTGCCCCAACCGAGAAATGTACAACCTTATCGTCACAATTCTAAGAACAATCAACGAAATCCTGACGGCGGGGATCGCCATCACAGCATTTTCCCTGCTGCTGTACGCCCTGTCTTTCAACCTGCGCGACCGGGTCGCACGCTCCTTTGCAGCCATATTGATCTGTGTGGTGATCGTGTTCGTGGCGGAGGCGATCGGCAGCGTCACCGATTCGCCGCGCGATCTCGAGATCTGGCTGCGTGCGCAGTGGCTGGGGATTACATTTCTTCCGGCCGCTTATCTGCATTTTTCTGACGCGCTGCTGGCGACCACCGGCCGGCCCTCACGCGGCCGCAGAAGCCTGGCCGTCCGCGTGGCTTACGTCATCTCGTTTCTGTTCCTGCTCACCCTGCCCTTCAACGGGCTGGTGGGTCATCTCGTTCAGGATGTCAATCCGGCACCACACTTGCAACGAACGTGGCTGACCTGGATTTTTACACTTTATTATGTTTCTGTTATCAGCCTGTCATGGGGTAACCTGTGGCGGGCTTACCGGCGCACGGTGGCCAGCGCCAGCCGCCGCCGGATGGGGTACCTGCTCGCTGGGGCAGTGGCTCCAGCACTGGGTTCTTATCCTTATCTCTTATTTGGATCCCGTTTTGCGGCTGCAAGTCCGCTGACCTTCTGGGCCGGCGTTACTCTTGGCAACCTGGTTGTTTCTGCTTTACTGGTATTGATGGCCTACGCGGTCGCCTTTTTTGGCGTGCCCTGGCCGGACCGTGTGGTCAAGCGCCGCCTGTTTAAATGGTTGATGCGCGGTCCTGTGACGGCCTCCACCGTCCTGGCCCTGACGACCCTGGTCCGGCGGGCAGGTGACTGGCTGGACTTTTCGACGGCCATCGTCGTTCCGGTCTTAATGGTGGTCACCGTTTTAATCCTCGAGCACCTGATCACACTGGTGGCCCCCATCTGGGAGCAGTGGTTGTTTCACGGCGGCGCCCGTGAAGAGACAGATCTCCTGCAGAGCCTGGAAGAACGCCTGCTGACCCGTGGAGATCTGCACCAGTTCTTAGAAGCTGTGCTGGCAGCGGTCTGTGACCGCTTACAAACATCCAGGGCCTTTGTGGCTGGTTTTGGTCCCAACGGCCTGGAAAATCTGGTTACGATAGGAGGTGATCAATCGCTGGAGAAAGAAGACCTGTCTGAGAAGCTCCTGCAGGTCGTCGTTGAGAACGGCCTGGATGAGGAGGTCTTTTCCTGGGGCGAGTACTGGTTGATACCCCTTTACGACCAGGAAGAGGAATTTCCCGAGCTTCTCGGGCTGCTGGGCGTGGTCCATAACCCCGAGCAGAAACTCGACCCGGAGCAGGCGGATGCTCTGCAAATCCTGACCGAACGGGCTGAGATCGCTCTCCGGGACTGGCGCAGGCAGCAGCAGGTTTTCAGCTCAATTGAAGCGCTTACCCCGCAGGTGAACATGATCCAGCGTCTGCGCGCGGCCTCGCGTTATTCGGGTACCGAAGTGCTGACAACGCAGGCCTTACCACTGGAGGAGAGAAGATTCTCGGCCTGGGTCAAAGATGCGCTCTCACACTATTGGGGGGGGCCCAAACTCACTGAAAGCCCACTGCTTGAACTGCGGGTCGTGAAGCAGGCCATGCGAGAACACGAGGATAACCCGACCAACGCTCTGCGTGCTATTCTCAAGCGTGCCATTGAGCAGGTTCGCCCTGAAGGTGAAAGGCGCTTCACAGCGGAATGGATTTTATACAACATCCTTGAAATGAAGTTTCTGGAGGGCCGCAAGGTGCGCGACATCGCCGGGCGGTTGGCGATGTCAGAAGCCGATCTGTACCGTAAGCAGCGGGTCGCTATTGAAGCTGTAGCGAATGCCATTGTCGAAATGGAACAGCAGGCAAGGCAGGATAACTTGATTGCCATTGACGCCAACTCGAAACCTTTAGATCCAGACAGGCAAGGTGGGTTTAATGGTAAGTAAACAACGCTACCATGAAATTCAGGGGGGACCTCCACCATTGGATGAATCCTGGTGGGAGGCTATTTTATCCGACGATGAATATGAAGCAGGCCCAGCCTGCCAGTCGTATGCCAGCCACGAGAAAACCGGTTCAGCGTATCAAAAGCCGTCACGCCAGGCTCCTGAACCTGAACCGATCGACTGGGAGCGCACGATTGAGCTGTATGAGCAGGACTGTCCTGTAGAGCTGGAAGTTCACGGGTTTAACCGGGGTGGGCTTCTGGTCAAGGGAGACAGGCTGCAGGGTTTTGTGCCCATCTCACATCTCATCGATATGCCCGAGATGAAAGATGATCCGGAGCCCTGGCTGGCGACTTACGTCGGGAAGCGCCTTCTGTTGAAGGTGATTGAATGTGAACAGGAGCGCGGCCGGATCGTATTTTCAGAGCGCGCGGCACTGGCGATGAGCGGCAGCCGCAACATGCTGCTCAGCCAGTTGAAACCTGGGGACAGGGTGCATGGCACGGTGACCAACATCACCGATTTCGGGGTGTTCGTCGATCTGGGGGGCGTAGAGGGCCTGATTCATGTCTCAGAGCTATCCTGGGGCAGGGTTCGCCATCCGGCGGATGTGGTCCAGCTCGGTGAATATCTGGAAGTTTTCGTGATCAATGTCGACCGCGACCGGAACCGTGTGGCACTCAGCCTGAAGCGCTTGTATCCCAACCCCTGGGAGACGGCTGAGGAGCGGTATTTCCCCGGTCAGATCATCGAAGCGGTGATCACCAGCATCGTGCCGTTCGGAGCATTTGCACGCCTGGAGGAGGGCCTGGACGGGCTGATCCACATCACAGAAATCTGCCCGGATGCGCCGCCCAAGAATCTGGGAGATATCCTCCACGAAGGGCAGCGGGTGCGAGTGCGCGTTCTGCATGTCGACGGCAGCCGGCAGCGGCTGGGCCTGAGCATGAGGCTGTTTAGCGAGGAAAAATGAAGCTCGCCTGGGCGGCAGCCTTCGGTCTCGTAAGCGGACTGCTTGCGTCTGGCATTATTCTGCTTGCCAGCAGTCCGCCCCGGGGGGATCCCGTTCGCCTGACGCCCGCGCCCACACCAGGGCCTTACCTGGTACATGTGACCGGCGCTGTTGCCCATCCGGATGTCTACACACTGCCTCCCGGCAGCCGCGTGCGGGACGCGGTTGACGCCGCCGGTGGATTGGCCCCGGATGCAGACGACAGCCGGCTCAACCTGGCTGCGCCGCTGGCGGATGGCGAGCAGGTCTATATTCCTTTCCAGGTACAGAGTGCCGGTCAATACTTTGAGGCGGAAGGATTTCAGGAAGAAAGCCCGCAGGGTCTGCCACAAACCGGACAGCCTGGTGAACGGGTGAACATCAACTCCGCTTCCCTGGAAGAACTGGACAGCCTGCCGGGCATTGGGCCGGTCACCGCTCATAAAATTATCGCCTACCGCGCAGAAAACGGTCCCTTTCTATCCATTGAATCCATTCAGGATGTGCCGGGAATTGGCCCTGCAACATTTGCGAAGATTAAGGATTTGATCACAACCGGCGTGCATCCGTAAGCCAGCGTATGAATGCGTAAGGAGCGGCGCGTTTTACGTCGCTCCTGGTTCGTTTTCCCCCTCATTATTGAGAACAGTGTTTTTCACCTGAGCTTTCAGACGGGCCTGGGCCAGCTGGATGTATTCCTCGTGGATATCGTATCCGATGTAGTAGCGTCCATCCTTCTGCGCAGCCAGGCAGGTGGTGCCGCTGCCCACAAAAGGATCGAGCACAATATCGCCACTGAAGGTGTAAAGCTGGATCAGGCGATGGGGAAGTTCAACCGGGAAAGGCGCCGGATGACCGACCTTACGTGCCGAGACGGCCGGGAAATTCCACACACTCTTCGTCCATTCCAGGAATTCTTCTTTACTGATCGTGCTTTCCTTGTGGCCGCGCCTGCGGCGGAAGGTCGTCTTGGAAAACACCAGGATATATTCATGCACATCGCGCAGCACCGGATTTGAAGCGGAACGCCAGCTTCCCCAGGCGGTGGAAGGGCTCGCGCTGCCCCCTTTGTTCCAGATGATTTCACCGCGCATCAGAAAACCGAGGTCCAGCATCTGCTCGATCACAAAGCTGTGCAGGGGGATGTAGGGCTTTCTTCCCAGGTTGGCCACGTTAATACAGGCGCGCCCGCCTGGCGCCAGCACCCGGTACGTCTCTGCCCAAACCCGCTTTAACAGGGCCAGATATTCATCCAGGTTCAGGTCGCCGTCATATTCCTTGGATGCGTTGTAGGGCGGCGAGGTGATCATCAGGTGGATGCTGTTATCGGGCAGCTCATCCATAACCTCGCTGGATTTGCAGAACAGCCGGTTGAGGAACTGTGAGGGGACCGGGTTTTCCCGCGCCACAGCGTCAACCCCGGTTTCAACGCCCTCGTACAGCCGGCTGGTGTAAAACCGGGATGAATCATGGCTGATGCGCCCGCGAGATCCAAACGGGCTGGTCTCGGTGCCTGTAAGCTTCTCTGGCCGGTTCTTCTTGCGCTGCACGCTGCCTCCCGAGGTCTGTCTGGTGGATCGATCTGGCTCTATTGTACTGAATAGCTCGCCAAACGCGAAGACTGGCCGGGAAGACCGTGCTGCAGCCAGTCTCCTTCCCGCGAATGAACCTGTATGTTAATATTGGCAGATATGGAACCGCGAGGCATTATCAACCTTTACCGCCCCTATCTGAATCTGCCGGATTATGCGATCCCCGTAAGCCTGCAGGAGGGCAGCACCCCTTTAATCCCCGTGCCGCGCCTGGCAGCCGAGATCGCCCCGGGTTTTGAGCTGTACGTCAAATACGAAGGGATGAACCCGACGGGATCCTTTAAAGACCGGGGCATGACGGTGGCGATCAGCGAGGCCCTGGGACGCGGCGCCCGGACGGTGATCTGCGCTTCGACCGGGAATACAGCCGCTTCAGCCGCCGCTTATGCCGCCCGGGCCGGACAGCGCGCCATCGTGCTGATTCCGGAGGGAAAAGTGGCTGCCGGAAAGCTGGCCGGCGCCGTGGCGTATGGCGCACAGGTGGTGCAGATTCAGGGCTCTTTCGACCAGGCCCTGTCGCTGGTGGTGGCTCTGACCGAAAAGCATCCCCTGGCGCTGGTCAATTCGCTCAACCCCTACCGCCTGGAGGGGCAGAAAACCGCCGCGTTTGAGATCTGCGACGTGCTGGGCGGGGCCCCAGACCTGCTCTGCCTGCCGGTTGGAAACGCCGGGAACATCACCGCTTACTGGATGGGTTTCCAGCAGTATCATCAGGAGAAGGGGACGGGCCTGCCGCGCCTGCTGGGGGTGCAGGCGGAGGGCGCTGCCCCGCTGGTCCTGGGGCATCCGGTGAATTTTCCCGAGACGGTCGCTTCGGCCATCCGCATCGGCCGGCCAGCGCGCGGCGAGCAGGCTTTACAGGCGGCCGAAGAATCGGGCGGCGAGATTATCGCCGTGAGCGATGCCGAAATCCTGTCCATGCAGCGCAGCCTGGCCGGCGAAGGGCTGTGGGTAGAGCCTGCCTCCGCGGCGGGGCTGGCCGGGCTGGTAAAGCAGGTGCGCGAGGGCCGCATCGACCTGCGCGGCATGCGCGTCGTGGCAGTCTGCACGGGTCATGGACTGAAAGATCCCGATACGATCACGCGCGCGATGGATCCTCCACAGTCCCTGCCGGCAGAAATCAGCGCGCTGGAAAGTCTGGCCCTGCAGGAGCAATCATGACTGCGGTGACGGTGCGCGTCCCGGCCACGACGGCCAATCTCGGTCCGGGTTTCGACTGCCTGGGCATGGCGCTGGATTTGTGGAACCGGACGCACTTCTCGCTGGAAGGGAATGAGATCCGGGTGATCGTGGAAGGTAAGGGCCGTGATCACCTTCCCCAGAATCACGAAAACCTGATCGCCCAGGCAGCTCTGCGTCTGTATGCAGCCGCCGGGGCGCAGCCGCCGGACGGGCTGTTGATCCGGGCCGAAAATCACATCCCCCTGGCTTCCGGGCTGGGATCCAGTTCTGCCGCGGTGCTGGCGGGCCTGCTGGGGGCAAATGCGCTGCTGGGCGAGCCACTTGATCGCCAGCAGATTCTTGAGCTGGCGGCCGAGATCGAAGGTCATCCGGACAATGCCGCCCCTGCTCTGTTCGGCGGGCTGGTGGTGTCCGCCCGTATCGCTGCGGAGGACTCCGCAAATCAACCGGGTCAGGTGCTGGCGCATCTGGTGGAAACGCCGCCCTGGCCGGTGGTGGTTGCCCTGCCGGCGTTTGAACTGTCGACCCGTGCGGCGCGTGCCGCCCTGCCAGAAACGGTGCCTTTGAGCAGCGCCGTGTACAACCTCAGCCGGGTGACGCTGGTGGTTGAAGCGCTGCGGTTGGGCGACGCACAGCTGCTGGAGGCGGCCATGCAGGACTGCCTCCACCAGCCGGCGCGCCTGAAGCTGATCCCGGGCGCTGCTCAAGCGCTGCTGGCCGCACGGCAGGCAGGTGCCTGTGCGGCGGCCCTTTCAGGCGCAGGGCCCAGTGTGATCGCCTTCGCGCCAGTGGAAATACACGAATCGGTCGCCAATGCGATGTCGGGTGCCTTTTTGGCTGCCGGCCTGGCAGCGCGCACATTCTCTCTGGTCAGCAGCCCGGCGGGCGCCTCGGTGGAACCCGGCTGACCTTTCCCCGTCTGCTCTGCTCAGCGCTCGCAGCGGTAGGCAGCCCAGGCAATATCGTTTTCCCACAGTCTGACCGTAAAAACGTGCACATTCTCTGCCCGGATGCGTTCCATAAGCGCCAGGCAGAGAATGCGTGCAAAATGCTCGATGCTGGGATTCAGCCCCTGAAATTCAGCCAGATCGTTGAGAGTCTGATCGCGGTAGCGGGCGACCAGGGCATCCAGGTGGTTTTCGACATCGACGATATCTACCAGATAGCCGTGCTGGTCGAGATCATCTCCCTGGAGCTCAAGCTGCACCTGATAGTGGTGCGAATGTTTCTGGTTCTCCGGTCCCCAATCTCCGCCGATCAGGTAATGCTGGGCGACGAAATCTCTTTTAACTGCGACGGTATACACTGCTTCTCCTGTGCTCCTTTTACCGTTCTGGGCTGTCCGGGTAATCGTTTTTCCGCACAGCAATGCGGCGGTACGCTGCCATGCCGAGCGCATATGCACCGTAGGCGATCAGGCCCACGCCAACCGCAGCCAGCACCCAGGGGCCGTAAGGCTGGGCTGCCAGGGCTTTCAGGGAATCTCCCAGGTCGCCGGCCTGCTGTGAGTTATAAGTCCAGGCGGCCTGAAAAAGGAAAATGCCGGTCACTGCGAAAACCAGGCTGCGGCCAACATTGCCGGCCCGGCCGAAGTGGGTAATCCACCGCTGCTCTTCCGCACTCATTTCCCACAGTTTGCAGTCTTCCACGAAGTCGGCTCTGAACGTCTGCACCAGGATGATCAGGCTGATCGCGGCGAGTGCAATGCCGGCTGTACCGGTTAACCAGCGGCCGGCAGGGAACGTGATCAGGCTCGCCACCAGCAGTTTGGTCCCCTGTTCGCTGCTGCCCACCTGCCCGGCCAGAATGTTCAATGCTGTCCACGCCAGGCTGGCGTAGACGATTCCTTCCAGCAGGAAAAGGCCGCGCTTCAGCAGACCGCCGGCATGAGCGCCAGTGTTTTCGGAATCGACCAGCGCACGCACAAACTGCCATAGCACGTAGCCGGCCAGGCCCAGCACGATGATCAGCAGCAGGATTTTCCCAGGGGGTTCCGAGCCGATTTTTAGCAGCGCCTCTTCCTGATCGACTTCGGCGCTGCGTACACCGAAGGAGGCCTGCAGGGCCAGCAGCCCGGTCGTGGCGAAGACGATCCCTTTGGCTACAAAGCCCAGGCGCGCCAGACGGACGACCCATGGTCTGGCTTCCTGGACCAGTGCTTCGGACTGCTCTTTTACTTCTTCGACGGTTGTCATCGAAGGATATACCTGACTGCTTTCTGGGGCATTTGGTTTCGCTGACGATTGAAAGTCGATTTCCCCCGGCTCATTTATAACATAAAACTGTTTACCGTACTCCGCGGTCGCACAGCCGGTATGCTCGCTGCCGGAGTATATGCGAACGGGGATTTGCTGAGAAGTATGCGTTTACGTGTAAGTAAGCAGGATCTGGATGGTTTCCCCGGGGCTGGTATCCAGCGTGTGGTAGGCTTCCTGGGCTTCGCGATAGGGGAAGCGGTGCGTGATCCAGCGAGACGGCCGCACGGCAGCCAGCATTTCCCAGGCGACTTCGAAGCGGCGGGTGTGGGTCCAGCGCCCGCTGCGCTCTGGCGACAGAGTGCTCACCTGGCTGCTAATCAGATGGATGCGGCTGCGGTGAAACCGTCCTCCCAGATCCAGGCTGGCGCGTTTTTCCCCGTACCAGGAGCCGATCACCAGCCGGCCTGCGAATCCACACAGCGCCAGGGCCTGGTTCAACACGTCAGGCGTCCCCGAGAGTTCATAGACCAGATCGGCCAGATCCGTCCCCAGGATCTCCTTTACCTGTTCCAGAACCTGAGGTGCAAGCGGGTCAAAGCTGTGGTGTGCGCCGGCCTGCAGAGAGGCCTGACGGCGCATTTCGACCGGTTCCAGAGTGACCAGACACTGCAGCGGAAAGAGCGCCAGCAGCGCAGTGGTCAGCAGGCCAACGATCCCCTGCCCGAAGACGACCACCCGCTCTCCGATCACCGGCGCGCCATCGAGCAGGAAGTTGACGGCAGTTTCCATGTTGGGAAGAAAGACGGCGTCTTCGAGGGCGAGCTGCTCCGGAATGGGCAGCAGGCTGTCGACTGCGGCCAGAAAATGACTGGCGTGCGGCTGGAAAGCAAACACCTTCTGCCCTTCCCATGCCGGGTCCACATCTTCACCGCAGCGGATTACCTGACCAACGGCTGCATACCCGTATGAGAACGGGTAGGTGAATTTACCGCTCAGAGCAGGCAGTTTTGCGTCGATTTCCAGGTCACGGGGGAACTGGCCGCGGTAGATCAAAGCCTCCGTTCCGGGACTGATGGCGGATAGTACAGTTTTCACCAGCACCTGACCGGGCTCAGGCTCGGGTAATTCTTCTTCGCACAGGCTAACCTGGTGTGGGGCGGTGAAATATAGAACGCTGCGCTTCATGCCATCTTATCCTTCTTCCGCGCAGATTTTTCCCCACAAAATGATATCTTCATCCATGCGGGTTATCCCAACATCTTCCAGGCGCAGCGGGGTGGGGAGCAGCGTTTCCTCTACGGCATTCAGCCCGCCGATAAAAAGCGGCGCAACCGTCAGAATCACCTGGTCTACCAGATGTGCTTGCAAAAAGCTGGTGATCACGCGCGCGCCACCTTCCACCATCAGGCTGCTGATTCCGGCCTGACCAAGGGCGGTCAGGAGCGCAGCCAGGGACAGCCGGCCAGAGGAGTCGCGGGGAATTTCCCAGATTTCGGCGCCGGCTGCCTGCAGCCGGCTGCGCTGCGCGGGACTGACCGGAGGGGCGGCCGCCAGGATTGGTGCCTGGCGGCCGCTCTGAAAGAGCCGCGCTTCAAGTGGGCATCGCAGATGGCTGTCCAGGATCACTGGCCTTGGGCTCTCACCCTCCGCCAGGCGTACGTTCAGGCGCGGGTTATCTGCCAGCACGGTGCCGATCCCAACCAGGAGCGCCTGGTGGGCGGCTCGCAGGCGGTGGGTCAGCGCCAGAGATGCCGGCCCGCTGATCGCCAGGGGCTCGCCCCGACGGGTGCTGATGCTGCCGTCCAGGCTTTGTGCATAGGACAGGGTGACCAGCGGTCTCCCGTATTTACGCCGGTGGGCCTCAGCTTCCGCCAGCCAGGAAGCGATGGGTACCATTTCCATGGTGGCGGCGCTCTATGCTGCCGGTGAGTCCGGTAAGTTCCAGCAGATGGTGCATGCGCTGCTTTTTAGTAGACAGGTAAGCCAGGTTCTCCTCGTTGACGGTTGAGCGCATGGGGACTCGTTCGGTAACCGGAATCCCCAGTGCCTTCAGCCGTTCGATTTTGTCCGGGTTATTGGTCAGCAGGCGCACGGAGAGCACCTGCAGGTCTTCGAGAATCCGTGCCGCCAGCGTGTAATCACGTTCATCCGCCTGGTGGCCAAGTAAGATATTGGCCTCTACGGTGTCATATCCCTGGTCCTGTAAATTGTAAGCGCGCAGTTTGTCGAGCAGTCCAATCCCCCGACCTTCCTGGCGTAGATAGACGACCACCCCGCGACCGGCTTCCGCAATTTGCTGCATGGCACGGTGGAGCTGTTCGCCGCAGTCACAGCGCTGGGAACTCAGAACGTCGCCGGTGAAGCACTCAGAATGAACGCGCACCAGAACGTCCCGGCAGTTTTCAACCTCTCCGTACGTGAACGCCAGATGCTCTTTATCGTCGTGGTTGTTGTGGTACAGGATGAGTTGAAATTCTCCCACAGCAGTGGGAATCCGCGCTGAAACCATGCGGGTAACCTGTAAAGATGTCATGAATTGTATATCCTTCCCCCTTTCGCAGTACTGCCGCCGCAGGGTGATTCAAGCGGCGGATGTGGTGTTTAGCGCCGGTCTGACAGCAGAAGAGCAATCAGAACGACTTCGATCCCCTTCGTGATGTAGCCGAGCGCCCCTTCTGGCCAGCTCTTATCGCCGATGGCCACCCAGGCCAGAATGGTGATTAGAGTGTAACCGATAAATGCCCAGCGCACCAGTGAACGGTTCTGTTGAAAAAACGGAATTGGGAGAAAATAGGCTGCCAGCAGCGCCAGATACCCCAGCCCATTCAGGATGAAGAGCGGATCGGGGAAGAGCAGGCTGATATGAATGGCAGCCGTGATTAATCCCAGGATGCCGATACCGATTCGCAATAAACCAATCCGTTCTCCGGTGGTGCTTTTTGCCTGTGCCGTTTTCATCTCAATATCCTCCTTATCAAAAATTATGGATCCGTCGTTCGAATGGGCACCGGTTCAGCTGCGCCGGATCGCGAAAGCATCCCGGCCCACCATAACCCAAAAACGCCCGTGGCCACGTCGCGGATACGGATCAGCAGGCTGGCGCTCACACCTGCAGCCGATTCGGAGCCTAAAAGCTGCAGGATGAAAATCTGTCCCGCCTCCAGAGCTACCAGCCCACCTGGAGCGGGCGTGAGAAAAGCCAGACGCGCGGCCGTGAGGACGATCACCGCCTGCGACAGGCTGAGATCGACGCCCAGAAAGGACAGCATCAGCCAGTATTCGAGCAGCATCAACGTCCATGTCAGAGCGGACAGCAGCAGCATCCAGAGGATGAGCAGAGGATTCTGGCGAAACAGGAAGGTTGTCTGTTTTTCCGCGGCGGAGATTACCGGCAGCAGCCGCCTGGCCGGCGGCGTCTTCTGTATCCGCGCGGGCAGACGCTGAATTAGAAATGAGATTGGGTGGAAGCCCCCGAGAAGCGCCAGAAAATACAGCAGCGGCAGCGCCAGCAGCACAGCGATCGCCAGCACGGTCTGTGAGTGTGCCAGCCAGTGGGCGAGCCCGCCGTTCAGGATCAGGACAAAACCGGCGCACAGGAAGGTGAAGCTGGCAGCCAGTTCGATGACTTTATCCAGGCTGACCGAAGCCAGGGCAGCAGCGCCCGGAAGATGGTGCCTGCGCCGCAGCATGTATACCTGCAGAGGTTCGCCTCCGAACTGGCCCCCAGGGGTAAAGTAGCTGATGCCAAAGGAGGCCAGCCGGTATCCCAGCAGAGAGAGATACGAAACTTGATAACCCATCGCCCGTAAAATCAACCACCAGCGGCTGCTGAGCAGGAACAGGATCACTGTGTTTAAGGCGCCCAGGATCGCAAGCTGGTAGAGCCGAAGTGCCGCCAGCGTGTCCAGAACGGAATACAGCGGAATACTGCGCAGCGCCCAGAAGAGCAGGAGCAGCAGTAAAGGCCAGAGGATGAAATACCAGCGGCGAAGGGGGATGGATCTCATGCAGCACGCTCCACGCGCCTCGCGCGCTTCTCTCCGGCGCGGTGATGGATCCATTCTTCTTCGGGGGTCCACAAAGAAAGCCGGCCGGTCCCCATAAAGAGCAGCATGGTGAACGCTACGATCAGGATGACCTGAGCGGGGGAGATTCCGGTGATCGCCTGCTGGGTTCCCACCAGTATCAGCCCCAGAATGGCGGCGATGCGGCCGGCGGCGCCCAGGGCTGCGGACAGCAGGATGATCCCTTCAGCAAGGCTGACAGCCAGGATCCACAGCATGTCAGAACCACTTCCGACCGAAAACGAGGCAATGCGGTTGAGAAGCTGGGCCAGCATGAGGCCGGCGGCCAGCAGGCGCAGGAAAACTGGCAGCCAGGAGCGCAGGCCCTGCGGGAGTACGGCTGCCTGCCAGGTTCCCGGAAGCATTCCACTCACCGCCAGCCAGTCGCGTCCAAATCCCGCCAGAAAGGGCAGAGCGAAAGCCACGGCAGCGATTTGCGTTCCCGGTGGGGCGAAGACCGGCCAGAGAACGGCGGCGATGAAACACATCTGCACACCGGCAAGGCCGCGCCGGGCCTGGTTGGGCGGCAGATCGAAAACGGGCAGCCCCATGCGCCGGCGCACCCACAGCCCTACGATAAACACATAGCGCGCCAGAGCGACGCTGGCATACCACCACGGCACCTGTCCGTACTGCACAGCCAGCAGCGCGCCGCTGAGCACGGTTATGCTGTCAAAGTTCAAATCCAGTGATTTTCCGAGCTGCGTGACATGGTCTGTGATGCGCGCCAGATAACCATCCAGAAAATCAGTGCTGATTGCCAGGGTGAAGAGCACCGCCGGAACCCAGCGCAGCCAGCCGGATGGCTCGCCAGCGAACAGGAACCCGCTGACGCCGGCAATCAACACGCCGCGCAGCAGGGTGAGCAGGCTGCCGGGGCCGAGGTCCGGTAGAAGCTGCCTGCCAGCGTCGGTCTCCTTATAGTTATCAGAAAGGCCTTTCCAGAGGATGCGCAGTTCAAAGGACAGTACTGCCGCGCAGATCAGCAGCCAGTGCAGCGGAAATGCCAGCCCGGAAAGCGTGGACCGGGGCTGTTCTCCGGCAGAGATCAGCAGATACCCTGCAGCCAGAAAGCCCAGCGAAAAAGCCGCAAAAGCCCACCAGCGTTTGCGCAGGCTGGATAAAGCCGCCCCATTGTCCCATCCTGTACTCATTGACCCACCTGTATTCCTCCGGGTATTTTACCCATTTACGGTAAATATACGAATAATTTAATGGAGTGGATTTTATGCCCGTCTGCGTCCCCCGGTGACGAGCCCAATGACGGTGTCATGTAGAGAAATGCCCCACAGGCGTCAGGACTGTGGGGCTTTATTGCAGGGCAGTAACAGTCACAAAAGTTCTCTGGTTGAATTTCCGCACAGCCAGAGAACAAGCCGTTCCTAAGTATAGCACGTCATCGACAAACATCGACATGCCTGGGGCCGGCAGCAGTGCGAAGGAGAAAAAAACTGCTGCGGCGGCTATCTGGAGCTGCAAATGATTAACTGCATACAAGCCACCGGGCTTTACCCGGCAGGAGCAGATTGGTGATCAGCCCAGTGTTGACTGGCGTATAGCAGGCTTTAGCACTGGGAATCAAAAAAGCCAGCCTGTTCAATCCATCCGCGGGTAGAGATGTTAAACAGGCTGGTGATGGTCCCCTGGCAGGTGCTCATGGCAGGGCCGGGGGTTATTTCGGGTCGTGTACGTAAACTCTGGGTACGCGCGTGTTGATATTGGTCAGTATTTCGTACGGGATCGTGTCGGCCCAGCAGGCCAGGTCTTCACAGGTGATGGAAACGTCCCCATCCTCGCCGATCAAGATCACTTCATCGTTATTGTAAGCCGAATCCCATTCGATATTGACCATGATCTGGTCCATCGCGATGCGGCCCACCACGGGGTAGCGTTTTCCGTGCAGGATGACCTCAGCTTTCCCAGACATGCAGCGGAAGTAACCATCACCGTATCCGACCGGCACAGTGACCACGCGCACCATATGATCGCTCTGCCAGGTCGACCCGTAGCCGACCGGGTGACCGGGTTTGACCACTTTGAAGAAAACCACGTGCGATTTCCAGCTCAACGCCGGGCGCACCTGGATGCTGCGCGCAACTTCCGGAGAAGGATAGACGCCGTACAGCAGGATTCCCGCGCGGACCATGTCCAGGTAGCTTTCTGGATACTGCAGAATTGCAGCCGAATTGGCAATATGGCGCAGCGGGGTAGGAAGGCTGCGGCGTTCATAGAAGCTCAGCACTTCCATGAAGCGCTCAAGCTGCAGGCGCGTGTAGCTGGGGTCGTCCGTGTCGGCGTTCGCAAAGTGCGAGAAAATCCCTTCCACCTGGATGTGCTTCTGGCGCAGGCTGGCCTCGAGCAGGGTCTCCGCGCTGTAGTAATGCACGCCGATGCGCTCCATCCCGGTATCGATTTTCAGGTGCACGCGGGCGGTGACGCCCATCTGGCGGGCTGCTTCCTCGATGTGCTCCAGCTTTTCTACGGATGAGGCGGTCAGGGTCAGGTCGTATTTGAGGAAGAGCGGAATTTGGTTGCCGAGAATGCCTCCAAGCACCAGGACCGGTGCTGTGATTCCCTGCTCGCGCAGCAGAATCCCCTCCTCCAGCACAGCCACGCCCAGATAATCCACACCGAGTGCGCATATATGCCGGGCGACCTCCACCAGGCCGTGCCCGTAAGCGTTGGCCTTGAGGATGGCCATAACACGCGCCGGAGCAACCTTCTGCTGGATAGCGCGATAATTTTCTGTCAGACGGTCGAGGTTAACCTCGACCAGGGTGGGGCGAACCACACCGTTGGTGGTGATTGTAGGCTGGTTGATTAGCTGCATGGGTGTATTGTAATACCGCTGCGAGGGTGGGGAGCCCCCACCCTCGCTGTCACCTTTAAGGTTTACATTGCTTTTTCGATGCCAACCGTCACTTCTTCGCCGTCAAAACTGGCGGTCACCTGGGCTGCCTCCGGCGGCGGAGCAGCTTCGATCAGCTCCAGGGTCAGGGTTTCTCCCATGATGTACTCCCGGTGCGCCTGAATCGCTTCTTTCAGGCCGGGAGTGGCCGTGACATACAGGCGGATGCGGTCGGCGATTTCGAAGTCGGCCTGTTTGCGCAGGTCCTGTACGCGGCGTACAAATTCGCGCGCCAGGCCTTCGTTAATCAGGTCGGACGTGAGCTCGGTCTGCAGGGCAGCCAGGTATGGGCCTTCTGAAGCGATGACCAGACCGCTCTTCGCCTCCGCCCGCACCTCGACTTCGTCCGGATGGATTTGAAGCACCTGACCATCCACGGTGATCTCAACCGGACTGCCTTCCAGAAGCCGGCGGGCGGCCTGCTCGGCGTCCAGCGCCAGGATGGCCTTGCTGACCTGCGGGAAAAGCGCTTTGTACTTCTGACCAAGCTGCTTCGGGAGCGGCTTGAGCGAGTACGAGACCGCCTCGCCGGTAGAACCCAGAGTGCAGATTTCCTTGACGTTCAGCTCATCCTTGAGCAGGTCGGCGTACTGTTCCAGGGCGCGCACTTCATCCGGGTTGGATACAGAGTAGGAAATCCTCGCCAGGGGCTGGCGAACTTTGATCGCCGCCTGGTTCCGTGCAGCATGGCCCAGGGAGGCCAGGCGCATCACGAGCTGCATATCTGCGTTCAGGGTTTCGAAGATCTTCTGCGTGTCGTAGACCGGCCAATCGGCCAGGTGCACGGATTCGGGCGCCTGTGGGTCTATTGAGCGTACCAGGTTCTGGTACATTTCCTCCGCCATAAAAGGCATGGTGGGGCCAAGCAGCTTGCTCAGCGTGACCAGCGTTTCATACAGGGCAGCATAAGCGGCCTGCTTGTCGGCGTCCGATTCGCTCTTCCAGAAGCGGCGCCGGGAGCGGCGCAGGTACCAGCGCGAGAGGTCATCGACGAAGTTCTGAATCGGGCGGGTTGCACCGGTGACATCGTAATTTTCCAGCGCGTTGGTTACGGTCCGCACCAGGGCATGCAGTTCAGAGAGCAGCCAGCGGTCCAGGTCGCTGTACTGGTAGGCGCTGCGGTCTTCCTGCGGCGTCCATTTATCCAGGTTGGCATAGGTGACGAAGAACGAATACACGTTCCACAGGGTCAGGGTGAAGTTTTTAACCACTTCTCCCACCAGGTCCACGGAGAAGCGGCGCTCCTGGCCGGCGGGGCTGGCCGTGTACAGGTACCAGCGGAAGGCGTCGGCGCCGTGGGTGTTGAGCACATCCCAGGGATCGACAACGTTCCCGCGCGACTTGGACATCTTCTGTCCTTCGGCATCCAGGATCAACCCCAGGCAGATGACGTTCTTGAAGGCAATCTGGTCGAAGAGCATGGTGCTGATGGCGTGCAGCGAGTAGAACCAGCCGCGCGTCTGATCCACAGCCTCGCTGATGAAGTCAGCCGGGAACTGCTGCTTGAAGGTCTCCTGGTTTTCAAAGGGATAGTGCCACTGGGCGACCGGCATCGACCCGGAGTCGAACCACACATCGATCAATTCGGGGACGCGCTGCATCTCGCCCTGGCATTCGGGGCAGGGGAAGGTGACTTCGTCCACAAAGGGGCGGTGCAGGTCGAGATTGCTCAAATCACGTCCGGAATACTCTGAGAGTTCGAGACGCGAGCCTACGCAGATCTGGTGGTGGCATTCCTGACACTCCCAGACCGGCAGCGGGGTGCCCCAATAGCGTTCGCGCCCCAGGGCCCAGTCGATGTTGTTCTCCAGCCAGTTGCCGAATCGCCCGTGTTTAATGTGCTCCGGATACCAGTTGATCTGTTCGTTGAGAGCCACCAGTCGGTCGCGGAACTGGCTGGTGCGGATGTACCAGGTGCCGCGAGCGTAGTACAGCAGGGGGGTGTCGCAGCGCCAGCAGAAGGGGTAGGTGTGGGTGATGGTTCCGGCTCGGAAAAGCAGGCCGCGTCGTTCCAGATCCTGGATGATCAGCGGGTCGGCGTCTTTCACAAACTGACCACTCCACGGCCGCACTTCCGGGATAAACGTGCCGTCATCGGTTACGGTCATCAGCACGGGCAGATCGTACTCCAGGGCGGCCTGCATATCCTCGGCACCGAATGCCGGGGCGGTGTGCACCAGACCACTGCCGTCCTCGGTGGTGACGTAGTCCTCCATGACCACATAATAGGCCGGTTTTTCGGGCGGGACGAAGGTGAACAACGGGTGGTAGCGTTTGCCCTGCAGCTTTTTACCTTTGTAGGATTCGACAACTTTCACCGTTCCGCTCTGTACGGCCTCTTCTCCGAAGACTTTTTCGAGCAGCGGACGTGCCAGGATCAGGCGTTCGGTGCCGCCCTCGGGCAGCGGCGCCTCTACGGTGACATATTCGACATCGGGGTGCGCTGCGACAGCCACATTCCCCGGTAGGGTCCAGGGAGTGGTCGTCCAGACCAGCAGAGAAGTGCCCGGCTGGTCCACCAGCGGCATGCGCACGAAGACCGAGGGATCCACGGCTTCGCGGTAGCCCAGCGAAACTTCGTGGTCGGAAAGGGGGGTGCCGCAGCGGGGACAGTACGGGACCACCTTATAACCCTGGTAAATCAGGTCTTTATCCCATAAGGATTTCAGAATCCACCAGACCGATTCGATGTAGTCATTCGTATAGGTGATGTAGGCATCATCCAGATTGACCCAGAACCCCAGGCGGTCGGTGAACTTCTCCCACTCCTGAATATACTCAAAGGCGGACTGGCGGCAGAGCTCGTTGAATTGGGCGATCCCATAGGCTTCGATCTGGCTCTTGTTCGTGAAGCCGAGCTTCTTTTCCACCCCGATTTCAACGGGCAGCCCGGGGGTATCCCAGCCGCCGCGGCGCACGACGTGATGGCCGCGCATCACTTTGAAACGTGGGAAGACATCTTTGAAGGCGCGCGCCAGTGCGTGGTGCACACCGGGGCGGCCATTGGCCGTCGGCGGGCCTTCATAAAAAACATACTCCGGTCGTCCTTTGCGCTGGGAATCGGTCTTTTCAAAAATGCGGTGAATCTTCCAGAAGCGCAGGACGTTCTCTTCCAGCAAGATGGTGTTGAGTTTTGGAGAAACTGGCTTGAACAACTTCTACTCCTGATCCAATGGATATCGATCGAAACAGCTTCCCAGGGGAAGCAGAATTTACGTCATGTCATACGGACGGCGGCGGTGTGGAAAACCCCTTAAGTATAGCCGGTTTTTAACCGGCTGCAGGTGGGTTCTTTCCCGCTCGCCGCACGCCCACAAGCACCTGCTCGCCTTCCAGGCGCAGCTTTTCCACGCTGGCATCCTGCGGCGGCGGCGAGGCGACCAGATGGGTGGAGAGTGTTTCCGTGCAGATATAATCTGCCCATTCCTTGAATACGCTTTCCAATCTCTGCGCATCCTGGACCCCATCTTTTTGCTGCCGGGTTTCAAACTGGTAATAGGTCTCGATGCGCTCTTCGATCTGGAAGCCGGCTTCTTTTCGCAGCGCCTGAATCCGGCGCACCAGCTCGCGTGCCAGGCCCTCGCGGCGCAGTTCCTCGGTCAGGACGGTGTCCACGGCGAGCGTCAGACCGCCTGCACTGGCTACCGCCAGGCCCGGGGAAGGTTGAGTGTGCACCTGAACTTCCCCGGGTGTAAGCTGCACGCGTTCGCCGTCGACCATTAATTCCACCGGCTCTCCTGCGTTCAGGCGGGAAGCCAGGCTGGCTGCATCTGCGGCCTGCAGCGCGGCGCGCACCTGCGGGAAGCGGGCGCCAAAACGCGGCCCCAGCAGTTTATTGTCGGGCAGGAGCTGGTAGGTTACGAGTGTGCCGGGATCCTCCACCAGCTCGAAGCGCTTGACATTCAGCTCATCCTTGATGATTTCCACGAGGTCCGCGTTGAGCGAGCGGCGGCCTGCATCGTAGGCCAGCGCCCTGGCCAGCGGCTGGCGCACCTTTAACCCCGCGCTGCTGCGCGCGCTCAGACCCAGGCTGGCCGCCTGGCGCGCCAGATCCATCTGCTCCAGCAGGTCTTTGTCCACAGCCGACAGGTCTGCTTCCGGCCAGCGGGTGTGGTGGATGCTTTCGAAGGCCTGCGGGAAGGCGCTGCGCACCAGATTCTGGTAGATTGCCTCGGTCACAAAAGGTGTGACCGGCGCCAGCAGGCGTGCCAGTTTAACCAGCACATGGTACAGGGTGGCGTATGCCTCCTGCTTGTCTGCATCCTGCTCGCTCTTCCAGAACCGCCGGCGGCTGCGGCGTACATACCAGTTGGTCAGATCATCGATTAACTGGCTGACCGCCAGCGAGGCCAGATAGAATTCAGAGGCTTCCATCCTGTCGGTCAGGACGGCGTTGACCTCGTTCAGCCGGCTCAGGATCCAGCGGGCGAGCACGTGCTCGCTGCCGGGGGTTGGACCTTCCGGGGTGTGGGGATCAAAAGCATGCGACGGGGTCCAGCCATCCAGGTTGGCGTAGGTCACGAAAAAGCTGTACACGTTCCACAGCGGGATCAGGAACTGCCGCCGGGCTTCGTCGCCGCGCCCGTAGCCGAACAGCAGGTCGTTTTCGGGCTTCTGACTGAAGTACAGCCAGCGCATCACGTCCACACCCATCCGGTCTGCAGCTTCATTAAACTCGATGGCATTGCCCCAGCTTTTATGCATGGGGCGCCCATCCTCAGCCACCAGGGTGGCGTAACCCAGATTCTGCAGGAAAGGTGGGCTCTGGTCGAGCACCGTGGCCATCGCCAGCAGGCTGTAGAACCAGTTGCGGAACTGGCCGGGGAAGGATTCGGTGATCCACTGCGCCGGATACCAGGTGCGCCAGTAATCCGGGTCGCTGCGGTAGCGCAGCGTGCTGAAGGGGACGATCCCGGCATCCAGCCAGGGATTGCCGACATCGGGGATGCGGCTCATCCGGCCGCCGCACTGTGGGCAGGCGAGCTTCACTGCGTCGATGTGGGGACGATGGGGCGTATGCCCGGCAAACTGATCCCAGCCGCTGACGGCGCGCGCCTGCAGCTCTTCATCATCTCCAATCACGACAAAATGCTGGCAGCTTTCACACACCCAGATTGGCAGCGCCAGCCCCCAGTAGCGCTTCTTGCTGATCATCCAGTCGTGCATGTTGCGCAGCCAATCCATCTCGCGCTCGTACCCGAAAGCGGGGATCCAGCGGATCTTGTCGACCACGTCCATGATCTGGTAGCGCAGGCTGGAGGCCTTCTCCTCCGCTGTAAGTTCGTGGCGCGGTTTATCGTAGACTTCGCCCATGCTGATAAACCATTCATCCACCAGGCGGAAAACCAGCTCCGTTTTGCAGCGCCAGCAGGTGGGGTAGCGGTGCCGGTAAGGGGCAACTTTGTAAAGCAGCCCCTTTTGCTCCAGGGCGGAAAAGATCGGCCCGGCGACCTGTGAGACATGCTGGCCGGTCAGCCAGCCGAACCCCTCGGTGAAATAGCCCTGGTCATCCAGCGGGGCGACCGGCGGCAGATGATATTCGCGGCCAAGCTGGAAGTCCTCAGCGCCGCAGCCCGGTGCGATGTGCACGATGCCGGTGCCTTCCGCCTCGCCGACGGCGTCCCACAGAATCACGCGGTGGGACTGCGCGGCGCTGTAAGGCAGATCGCGCTTCAGTTCTTTCAGGTGCGTGTACCCGCCGGGTTCCTGGGCTGCGGGCAGGTCATCGAAGGGCCCGGAGTAGGTCCAGCCCTCCATCGCTTCGCCTTTGAGCTCGCCAAGCACATGGTATTCGCCCTGCAGCATGTGCTGCGTGCCTTTTGATAAATAGAGCACCTCGTTACCCTGGCGCACCTTCAGGTAGACCAGTTCGGGTCCTACGGCGGCGGCGACGTTGCTGGTGAGCGTCCAGGGGGTGGTTGTCCACACCAGCAGCGCTTCCGGAAGGCCGGTCTGAGGGTCCCTGCGCGGTATAAACCCCGTTCCGCTGGGGTCGGGCTGGGTCAGGGGGAAGCGCAGGGTCACACTGTCGTGTGTCAGCTCGGCGTAGCCATCGGTGACGATTTCGTGCTGGCTGATGCCCGTTGCACAGCGCGGGCACCAGGGCATGACGTCGGCGCCGCGGTATACCCAGCCGTTCTCCCAGCACTTTTTCAGGAACCTCCAGATCATGTAATTGTTCTCGTTGGAGAAGGTGAAGTAGCTGCCTCCCAGCTTTTCGGACCCCAGCTGCCCGACGATCTGCTCCACCGTGCCTGTCACCGGCCCGTGGGGCCCTTCGATCGTGACTTCCTGAGAAGGATCTTCTACCAGTTTGTCCGCCAGCCAGCGCAGCTGGTCGGGGTCGTTCCAGTCCATCCAGTATCCCAGCCGGATCGACTGCTCTGTCTGGACGGCTGCGTAGCGCAGTACGCGTGCCTTGCACAGCCGCACAAACGCTTCCAGTCCAAACGCCTCGATATCCTGTTTCGAGCGGAAGCCCTGATCTTTCTCCACCTCCACTTCGACCCACAGACCCTGGCAGTCGAAGCCGTTCTGGTAGCGCAGCTGATGACCGCGCATGGTCTGGAAGCGCTGCATCAGGTCTTTATACGTGCGGCCCCAGCCGTGATGCACGCCCATCGGGTTGTTAGCCGTGATCGGCCCGTCGATAAACGACCAGGGAGGGTCATCCTTATGGAGCTGGCAAAGCTTTTCGAAGGCGCGGCTCTCTTTCCAGAACTGCAGCAGTTCTCGCTCCTGTGCCGGAAAATCGACTTTATTCGAAACTTCTTTGAAAGCCATTCTCTCTCCTCTGGCGGTTATAAAAATAAAAACTCCCGTCCCAGTTCAGGGACGAGAGCGTTTCATCTCCCGCGGTACCACCCCGGTTCCCGCTGCTGCGGGCGCCTCAGTCGAAAGCGCACAGGCGTCATAGCCCTGTGGACTCTCGCGTCCTGTGTAACGGGGGACGACTCCGGCTCGTCTACTGACCAGCGGCGGGTGCTGGCGTTCAATCCGCGGCTCCGGAAGGATTTTCAGCCTGGTGAACAGCCCCGGCTTTCACCACTCCCGGGGTCGCTGGCAGTTCAGCACAGGCTTACTCGTTTCCATCAACGCCTTTGTTTTATAAAAAAGCTTGTGAGATTATGCCACAAATTGATGAAATGGTCAAATTTGGGCCGGGTGTTGTACCGGGACCGGGCAGCCTCACAAAGGAAGTTTTTAATCCGGGTAACAGGTGCTGTCTGGTGATGCCGTCCCCTGGGTATTAGGGGCACGGAGCGAAGATGGCAGCAGTATAACAACCTTTACAGTCATACGAGGAAAGGAAACCAGCTCTCCTCGCCAACGCCGTACCTTACAGCAAATTATATTGGACGAATAAATGTGAAGGCACGACAAATTGCGATAAAATAGATAACCTGCTCTTGAAGGCTGCAGGCAGCGGACACAGGAGGGCTTGGGTTTATCAAAAGGAATTGCACAGGCGTAACAAATTCCATGTAAACCCGTTCTACCAATCAGTACACGGGTGATCCCGGGCACTGCTGCATTTCTCCTTCAACATCCGCCTGAGTCTGCTGTACTGGACCGTGCCGGGAGCCCTGGCTTTACAATCGATGCACAACCTGGATCCCACTACAGCCTTTTCCCTCATCGCAAGCCTGATCTATGCTCTGCTGGCTCTGGTTCTTATTGCACGCAGACAGCATCCGGTACTGCTCATCATGGCCCTGCTCTCTTCTCTCGGGTCGGCCGGACTGGCTGCATGGTTGGGGACGGGCTGGAACATGCTGCCCCCGGTGCAGGCTGCCCCGGTTCTGCGTGCTGGCGTTCTCCTGATCGGAGGATGTTTTCTCGTCCTGTGCCGGTCCGCGCTGCGCTCATCGGATAAAGGCTGGTTATGGGGGGTGCCTGCGGGTTTCTTTGCCCTCGCCGCTGTCCTTGGTGAAGCCAACCCGTTCTTTTATTCATCCCTTGCCGGATCATCCATCCCTGTGCCCGCCTTCTACGCGGCTTCCTGGGCCAGCATCGTCCTGGGGGTGGGGACGGCATTTGACCGGTCTCTGCGAAATCCCCAACCATCCGTGCATATCAATAACGCCAGATACTGGCTCCTGCCAGCTGTGCTCCTCCTGTTCGGCAGTGGTCTGCTGCTGCTCGGCCAATATCTGTGGGGAGGGGCCCTCCATCTGGCCGGTGTATGCACAGCCGGGCTGCTGGCTTTGAACCCATATTTGCCGGATATCCGCAGGATGCTGGCCAGGCTGGCGCTGATTGTTCTTGCAGTCGGGCTGTACTATGGGGTACTGCTGCTGGTGCAGACAGTCAGTCAGGCTCGTCCGGATCTTCCCGTGGGAGTTTTGTGGCTGATTGCTGCCCTTGCCCTGGTGATCCTGCTGAATCCCTTTCTGCGCCGGCTGTACATGTCGTCGACCAGTCAGCCGCTGTCTGATGATCATCAGGACCCAACCCACATCGTAAAACAATTTGCACAGAGTATCTGCAATCTGCTGGAACCAAAGCAGTTATCTCAGGCTCTCAGCGAAGTTATGGAGCGCTCTCTCCAGGTGTCTCATACCGCTCTGTACCTGGTGGATCATGAGGTCAACAGTGATGGAAAAGCACAGTACCGGTTGAGACCGGTACCTGCGTCGCAGCAGGACCGCGCCGACGGCCTGCTCAGCGAATATAATCCCCTGGTAGAGCGCAGCCGTGCGGACTGCACGCCATTCCTGCAGGCCGAGCTTCAGCCGCATAATGCCGTATTCGAGCAGGAGGGCAATGAGCGTTTCTGGCAGATCAACCGGGGAACCGTCCTGTGGGTGCCGGTGTGGGCCAGGAGCGAATGGATCGGCAGCATAGCTCTGGGGGCGAGAGCTGGAGGAGCAGCCTTCGATGCGCAGGCGCTTGAACTGCTCTCCTTAATTGCTGCGCATGCTGCTGTGGCCCTCGAGAACATCCGGCTGGTTGAAAGCCTGATGCGCCTGAACAACGATTTCCGGCGCTCTTACACCGCCATGGAGCTGGCCAACCGCCACCTGGTGCGCCTGGAACGGACCAAAACGGACTTCATCAGTATCGCCTCTCACGAACTGCGCACTCCGCTGACCCTGATCAGCGGAGCCAACCAGATGCTGCTGGATGAACCAGGCCTGAGGGAGAACCCGTATTATCACGAGCTGCTGGCGAAAATTTCGTCGGGAACCGATCGCCTGAAGGAAATTGTTGACAGCATGCTCTACATGGCGCAGATTGACAGCCATGCTCTGCGACTGGATCCCCAGCCGGTTTCCATCCAGCTCTTCATCGAGGGGATCCGGGTAGAACACCAGCAGGCGCTGGCAGAGCGTCATCTGCAGTTTGTCACAGAAGGGCTTGAGAAGCTGCCGCCGATCTCGGCCGACCGGGCTGCCCTGCACAGGGTGTTCTCTCACCTGATTACGAACGCGATCAAATATACTCCGGATGGGGGCGAAATTTGCGTCTCCGGCAGGGTCATCGAGCCGGACCCGGGAGAGATGCCGCATGGAGGGGTTGAAGTGATCGTTCAGGACACTGGCATCGGCATTGACCTGGAGCACCAGCAGCTCATTTTTGGTAAGTTTTACCAGACCGGTGAAATCTCACATCATTCCACAGGCAAGACGAAGTTTAAAGGGGGCGGACCAGGTCTGGGCCTGGCGATAGCCAGAGGCATTATTGAAGCGCACGGCGGTAAAATATGGGTGGAAAGCCCGGGTTACGATGAGGAAACCTGTCCGGGCAGCCGGTTCCATGTGCTCCTGCCGAAAAGACAGGGTGTGAACACTGTGGGTCCGGGGGGTAAAGAAACTACGCCCGGTCCTTCTATTCGTCAGACCGGGCGCAGTTCGAGTAAGGAGAATGCAGTTATTAGTATACTGGAAACGTTAAGAAAGCAATGAATGACGGCTTAGGGGGTTATTAAAGTATAGCCATTAATCCTTACCATAAAGCGTGCTGGAGCTGATCCAGAGAAAGCGGCCCGGGGCGCAGAATCTTAAGCTCATCTCCGCTCACTTCGACGACGGTGGATGGTGTTCCGCCGGGTGTCGCTCCCCCGTCGATAATGGCGGCCAGGCTGTCTCCGAGCTGTGCCAGGACTTCATCGGCGTTTGTGGCTTCTTTCTGTCCGGAAAGGTTCGCAGATGTGACCGCCAGGGGCCCCGTGCGCTTCAGGATCGCAAGGGCCACGGGATGGTCGGGCATGCGTACACCGACGGTGGGGTAGGGGGAAATTTCTGCGGGGAGTCTGCTGTTTTTGGGAAGGATCAGGGTCAGCGCTCCTGGCCAGAATGCGCTGGTCAGCCTCCGGGCTGTACCGCTCACAGATGCAGTGACCAGGGGGAGCTGCTCCAGCGAGCCGATCAGAATGGGGATGGCTTTTAACCGCTCGCGCCCTTTAATCTCGTACAGGCGCAGAATGCCTTCCGGATTGAAGGCACCGGCTGCAATCCCGTACACGGTATCGGTAGGGAAAGCGATCACATCTCCGTTCTGAATCAACCGGACCGCCAGATCCAGGGCCTCCTTTTGATCTGCTCGAATCACTTGTGCTGTCATCTATTTGCCTTTGCAATCATCGTGGAAGGTGAGGTATTCAACTCCGGGATCGTCTGGCGCGGGCGAAGAGTGCCAGACCGGGGCCGATGCGGTATTCCCAATCGACCAGTTCCAGATCTGCCGTCTGGAACAACGCCCGCAGCTCGTCCGGGTTCCAGCGCCGGTGTGCCTCGGCGCGGGCAGCCCAGTTCAACAGCGATTCCGCTGCAGCGTCCTGCAGCCCCAGTTCACTGGTCAGTACAGCTGCAGCCTGCACACTCATCCGCTCTGAAGGGTTCAGCACCGCGACCCAACCGCCTGGCTGTGTCACCCGGCGGAGTTCATGGAGAACCGGGGCCGGGTCGTCCAGAAAAAAGAGCAGGTTTGTTGCGGTGACCAGGTGAAAGGTCTGGGATGCGAAGGGCAGGTGGCTTGCCCGGCCCTGAACAACGGATGGGTGCAGCGGGGCAGGGACAAATGCCGCACCATCCAGGTCAATCCCAAAGGCCCGGCATCCCAGTTCCTGAAACAGCGCCGGCAGCAGACCCGGCCCGCAGCCGGCATCGAGCGTTACCCACCCGGCCTCCGGACGGCACCAGCGGGAGAAGGACTGCAGCGTGCGGCCCCAGCCAGTTTGAGTCTGGATCTGGCGGAAATCCCAACCGGTCAATGGTTCATTTCCCAGATCAGGCGCAGACCATCCAGGGTCAGCCAGGGGGCGATGTGCTGGATGACGTCTGTTTCCTGGGCAATCGCTGCGGCCAGGCCGCCGGTTCCAATCACCTTCATGTCCTCGCCCAGCTCCTTGCGGAAACGGGCGACCATACCTTCCACCAGTCCGACATATCCGAAGAGCAGGCCCGACTGCATGGCGTGAACGGTGTTGCGGCCGATGGCGGACGGGGGCTTGCGGATATCGACGCGCGGCAGTTTCGCGGCGCGCAGGAAGAGAGCCTCGGCGGCAATGTGCACACCCGGCGCGATCGCCCCGCCAAGGTACTCCCCCGCAGCGTTTATGGCGTCAAAGGTGGTGGCGGTGCCGAAATCCACCACGCAGGCGGGCACCCCGTAAAAATGCCGCACGGCGGCGGCATCGACAATCCGGTCGGCACCCACAGCGCGCGGGTCTTCGTAGCGGATGCGCACGCCGGTCTTCACACCCGCGTCGACGACCAGGGGATCGTGCCCCAGATACTGGCGGCAGGCCTGGATCACATTCGTGGTGATCGGAGGCACGACTGAAGCCATGCAGATTCCGCTCAGATCCTGAGGGGAAAAGCCGGCGTGCGCGAGCAGGCCGACAAACTGCAGCCCGTATTCATCGGGCATGCGCTCGTGGTCCGTGGAAAGCCGCCAGCGCGGGCCGGGCTGGTCGCCGGAATACAGGCCGAGGGTCAGGTTGGTGTTGCCAATGTCGATCGCAAGCAGCATCAGTGTCCTCTATTCAATATCATGTGGTGCATCCAGGATAATGTTGTCGATCAGGCGTGTGCTGCCGATGAACACAGCGATGGAAAGCAGCGCCGGGCTGTGGACAGCGCCTTCGATCTCTTGTAAGCTGCCCAGATCAGCGCAGGATACGTACTGCAGCCGGGCTAAAGGTTCGCGAGCGATGGTTTCCTCCACGATCCGGCGCAGTGTCTGGGCATCGCATTCACCGGCCTGATAGGCCTCTTGAGCCGTGCGCAGGGCACGGTAGAGGACCGGAGCAGCCTTTCTCTGATCTGCATTCAGGTAAACGTTGCGGCTTGAAAGCGCCAGGCCATCGGGTTCACGAACGGTGGGGCAGATCTTAATCTCAATCGGGAAGTTGAGATCGCGCACCATCTGCCGGATGACCAGCGCCTGCTGGGCGTCCTTCTGTCCGAAATATGCCTTCTCGGGCTGCACGGCGATGAACAGCTTGCTGACTATGGTTGTCACACCGCGGAAGTGGCCCGGGCGCACTTTCCCCTCCAGAGGGAGCGTGAGGTCTTCCACCGTCACCCAGGTCTGGTAGCCGGGTGGGTACATTTCCTCCCGGCTGGGCGTCCAGACCAGGTCCACTCCTTCGCTGCGCAGCAGCTTCAGGTCGCGATCCAGGTCTCTGGGGTAGGTGTCCAGATCTTCCTGCGGACCAAACTGGGTGGGGTTCACAAATATGCTGACAGCTACCGATGCACATTCCTGCCGGGCGGCGCGCACAAGCGAGAGGTGCCCCTCGTGCAGATAGCCCATGGTGGGGACAAATCCCACCGGAGCGGGCAGTTCAGCCCGGCAGGCGCGCAGTTCTTGCAGGGTGGTAACGACCTTCACATCCGCCTCCGGCGTTCAAATTATACAGACAGACTGGACTCATCTGGCACTGCCGATTGAGTTTCGGAGGATGCGGCTTCGATAGGCTTTTCTTCAACCGGATGGAGTGCCTGCACCAGCCGCCAGCACATTTCGTTCAGCGGGGTGGGAATGCCCGCCTGCCTTCCCAGGCGGACCACAGCACCGTTGATCGCATCGATTTCCGTCATCCTGCCGTTCAGCACATCCTGCAGCATCGATGACCGGTTGGCTGCTGTACGGCGTGCGATATTTTCTACGACCCTTTCTGGACTGTCGTAGGGCAGCCGCACTCCCTGTGCCGCCGCTGCAGCCGCAGCTTCCTGAGCAAGATCTTTCATCAGTGCTCTGGCCGCCGGTCGTGTGAGCAGTTCGCCGTTGGTGACTCTCAGCAGAGCCGCCAGGGGGTTTATGGCTGCATTAATCACCAGTTTGCCCCACAACAGTGAGTCGATATCGGGACTCATCTCGATTTTAAAGCCGGAACGGCAGAGGATATCGACCAGCGGCGTGAGCCTGTCCAGCGCCTGCAAATTGATCTGCCCTTCGCCTCCGGGGCGGACCCTGCCTGGCGCCAGCAGGGTTGCCCCAAAAGTGGTTGTCCCCAGGGCCACGCGTTCTGCTCCCAGAACAGCAGCCAGTGCTTCACGGTTGCCGTATCCGTTCTGCAGTGTGATCGCCAGGCCATCCGGGGCCAGAAAGCCCGCCAGCCGTTCAGCGCTGCCGGCTGTTTGCCAGGCTTTGACCAGCACCAGGGCATAGGGCCATGTGCGCCCGGGTTTCGAACTGCGGATCACTTCAACCGGGTAGGTGCGCTCCTGCCCGTCGGGCTCGACCAGGGTTACGCCGTGCTGCTCCAGTGCATCCAGCCCGGCTGGCCAGCTTCCCATCACGGCGGGCGTGAATCCCGCGGCGGAAAGACGGGCCGCGAACAGGCAGGCCATCGCACCAGTCCCGACAATTAATGCGGGAGGGGAATTATGGTCCATCATTCGCCTGCCTGTGAATCATCGCCCAGTGCAGCCAGGAAGGCTGCCCACTCCTCATCGGGCATATCGATGCTGTGCTCGGGGCCCGGAAAGATACCCGCTTTGATCTCCGCCAGATAGGCCTGGAATGCCTGCTGCATCTGGCCGTGAAAATCGGCATACTTTTTGACAAAGCGGGGGGTAAAGCGCTCAAAAAGCCCCAGCAGATCGTGAGTGACGAGAACCTGCCCGTCACATCCCGGGCCGGCCCCGATCCCGATTGTGGGGATCTCCAGTCTGGCTGAAATCCAGCGTGCCAGACGGGTTGGCACGGATTCCAGTACAATGCTGAAGCAGCCGGCCTCCTGCAGCAGCAGGGCATCTTCATACAGACGATGCGCGGCGGCAGCCTCGCGTGCCTGTGGGCGGAACCCTCCGAACTGGTTTACGCTCTGCGGCGTCAGGCCCAGGTGACCCATGACCGGGATCCCGGCGCCAACGATCGCCCGGATGGCATCCACACGTTCGCGACCGCCCTCGAGCTTCACCGCATCCATGCCTGCTTCCTGCAGGAAGCGGCCGGCATTGCGCACGGCTTCCTGGACTGAAACCTGGTAAGAGAGGAAAGGCATATCTCCCACCAGCAGGGGGTATTTCGCCCCGCGGGCAACGGCACGGCAGTGATGCAGCATGTCTTCCATGGTCACAGGAAGCGTGTTCTCATAGCCGAGCACAACCATGCCCAGCGAGTCGCCTACCAGGATGGCATCGACACCGGCCTGATCCAGCGCCAGGGCTGTGGGGTAATCGTACGCGGTGAGCATGCTGATGATCTCACCGCGCGCCTTTTTCTCCTTCAGGCGGAGCGTGGTGACCTTCTTCCGGCGAGGACTCGGGCCGGAATCCGTATTCATAGGTTTAGTTTGAACCGGGGAAGTAGACATGGTACCCTCCTTGAACAGGTAGAGGCCAGATATGATTAAACCGCTGGTTAATGGAGAATTATTTGCCTGCTGATCGGCGTCTCGATCCTTACAATTCGAGCGCGGCAGGGCATCTCCCCTTCACGGTTCCGATTATCCCTCAAATTGGTGTAAAAGGCAAATCAGGGTTCACCTCAAATGGCGTATCCCATGCGCTTGAGGTAGGGGCCGAAGCGCTCGGCCAGAATTTGCTGCTGCTCGGGGGTCATTTTCTCGCGGAAGCGGCCTGTACGCCCTTTATTGAAATGCAGGCCCTTCTGTTCGCGGGTCGCCTCTTCCGGGCGGTATTTATTGACGACCTGCTGAATGGCGGGCGAGGTTTCGTCGAGGCCCAGGAAGCGGACCAGCCGTCCAGCTTCCGTATCATAGTCCCCAAGCAGGTTCTCATAGCAGGTGTGCAGGGTGCGATCACATGCCAGCCAGGCTTCAGAAATACGCACGTACTCGGTCATAAACTTCAGCGAGCTTTCAAAATCGGTCAGCGATGAAAAGGCGTTCGGACGCCCTTTCTGCAGCGCGCGCTGGCCGTATTCATAAGCCGAGAGCATTGCATCGCGGGGATCGCGGTAAATATACGCGGGGCGGATCAGGCCGGCCCGGATCAGCAGCTTTGCATAGGGGGTGGGGCCCGCATGTGCTTTGATCACGAAGGTATTTCCCAGCAGGGCTGGCAGCATCACAGCACTCAGCCGTCGTACCGTAAGCGCGCCGATGTTGCAGTTGACTTCGGTGAGGATGCTCTGCAGGTGAAAGCGCTGGCGAATCTGGCGGGCATCCTGGCCGCCGGCGGCCATAATCAGGTCGTGTGTGAGATTGTAATACCAGCCGGAACCGGCCCGGGGCATGCCAACAGAAAGAACGATCATCGTGTTTTATGTAAATCCATTCTAATCAATCGGGTTGGGTTAAATCTTCGCCTATTATAGTCGATTGGCCCGTGTGCGGCAGATAGCACATCACTGCCGGGAGAATAACCACAAGACATGCGCGGTACACTGCGCGTTTCCATTTATAATGGTGAGGCAGGTATTTTCGAGGCAAGGAGGATCATATGAGAGGTCTTGTCAACTTTATTGGAGGAGCGATCGCAGGAAGTCTGGTAGGAGCGGCACTGGCCCTGCTGTTAGCTCCCGCCTCTGGGGATGAACTGCGCAGCCAGATTAAAGAGCGCAAGGATCGCGCGCAGCAGGAAATCGAACTGGCGATGGAAACCCGCCGGGCAGAGCTGGAGCGTGAGCTGGCCGCACTGCGAGCTCCGCGCCAGTAAGAGCAATTGTGAGTTAAATCGATTATCCCCTTTTCGGAGGAACCGAAAAGGGGATGATTGTTTTAACCGGCTTTTCAGGGCAGTGGGATCAGTTCACTTCATCCAGAATGCGCTGTGCAGCAAGGCGCGCCGAGACCATGGCAGTGGGCATCCCGGTACCCGGATGCGTGCTGGCGCCTACAAAATATAAATTGTGATAGTGCGGATGCCGGTTGGCGGGACGAAAGTAGGCGAGCTGCGTCAGGTTATGGCACAGGCCGTGGGTAGAGCCTTTCATCAGGTTGTAGCGGCGGTGCCAGTACTGGGGTGTGAAGCAGGTTTCGAATTTTATATGCCGTTCCAGGTCGCCGATGCCCAGCATATTCAGCCGGCGGAACACCTGCCGGCGCGCCTGCTCACGAATGGCTGCCCAGTCCTGCCCCCCATTTTCAGATAGATGCCCCACGGGGACGATGGCGATCAAACTGTCTTCTCCGGGTGGGGCCAGTGCCGCATCCAGGCGTGTGGGGGCATGGATATAAATACTGGGGTTTGCCGGTAATTCCAGTTCGTGAATGATGGTGTTAAAGTTCTCGCGGTAATCATCCGCCAGGAACAGCGTATGCGGACCGAGGGCATCGTAATACCGGTCCACACCCCAGAAAAAGCTGATCACCGAACATGAAAATCGCCTGTGCGCTAATCGTTCGGCGATCCGGCTGTCGGGCAGCAGTTCCTGATACACGTAGGGCAGATCTGCATTCGCCAGCACCACGTCTGCAGATAAATACCCTCCATCTGCCAGATGAACTCCGCGTGCCTGCCCTCCCCTGATTTCGATCCGGCTAACCGGCTGGTGAAAGGCGAACTCCACCCCTGCCTGGCTGGCCATAAACATCAGGGCATCCACAATACGATACATCCCACCGCGCGGATACCACACGCCATGGGCCAGCTCGCTGTAAGGCATCAGTGAAAACGTGGCCGGGGCCTCAAAGGGACTCAGACCCATATATACATCCTGAAATGTGAACGCAGCTTTTAAGCGTTCAGAAGAGAAAAAGGCCGACATGTGGTCGTAATGGCGCAGCAGGGGGCTGAGCTGGAACAGCAGCGGCAGATTGTGAAGGGTAAAGAAATCGGCCGCCCTGCGAAAATCGCGCCCGATCAGCCTTTCGATCCCCAGGTGATAGTGGCGGTGGCCTTCCTCCATGTAGCGCAGCAGTCCCTGAAACGCGCCCGGCTCGATCGCCTCGAGCTGTTCTTGCAGCGATTTCAGGTCCGAAGTCAGGCACAGCCGGCTGCCATCGTCGAAGACCAGATTGTAGGTCGGGTCAACTCGCTGCAGGTCAAGAAGGTGGTGCATGGGTGCTCCCAGCGCCGCAAATTCCGCTTCATACAGCAGGGGCATCACCAGCAGCGTTGGGCCTGTATCGAAGTGATGGCCGAGACGGTTGAAGCCATCACAGCGCCCTCCGGGGTGGAAATTCTTCTCGACCACGGTCACATGCAGACCCTGACGGGCCAGATGGGTCGCTGCGCAGATACCACCCACCCCGGCGCCAATCACAACGACAGTTTTGGATTTCATGTAAACTTTCCGGGGCTGGTTGAACGACCAGCTCACGTGTGGTCCTGATCTCAGAAATGTACAGCCAGCAGCGAAGCCAGGGTGTTCAGGCCCACCCACAACCCTGCCTGAAGCGACCTGCGCTGTGGGTAGGCTGGCCGCAGGTGATAGGCATCCTTTTCAAGCGCTCGCAACATCCATTCAAAGCGAGAGACATAGGCAAAAGCGGCCAGGCGGCAGCGCCGGTTCTGCACCTGGTGGATATATTCACGACCCTGTTTAAAAAGCGCGCGGGCCAGCTCCACACGTGAGCGCACCCACTCGAGGTATGCAGGATGGTCGATATCGAAGGGGGTGATGTTGTTTGCGGAAAGATATTCCTGAGAGACGTTGTAAAAGCCGGCCGCATTATCTTCTACGGTATCTCGCAGCATGTGCACAATGTGCGTGCCCATTACAGCCATATAGCGGGTTTCGCAGCACGGTGGGGGGCAGTGATGGCCGATAAAATACTGCAGCGCTTCGGTGACGGCGGTGGCGAGCAAGCGCGAATATTCGTTCAGCTCCGCTTCAAAGACCAGGCGTCCGCGCCGCTCAACATCGAACGCCATCACGGCCATCATATTGTGCAGGTAGGCGTGTAAACCGCTGTGCTCGCCTGTGTCGTGACGGACCAGATCCACCAGCAGCTGTTCTTCCCTGCACAGGGAGGAGCTGGCGTTCCGCTGATAGCACGCGTCCAGCAGGCTCTGCTGGCGCTGCAGAAAAGCCCACTTATCAGCCCTGGTGCCTGTTTCAGAATCGAGGCAGTCGTCTACCCAGCGGAAATAAGCGTAAGCCCGGTATGCATCGGAGACGAGCTCGCGATCGACAAGAAAACGAATGGTGTAGTAGGTCTGAGTACTGGAACGACGGGTGACTGCGGCTGCCAGATCCTGACTCTGATCATCCGGGAGCGGAGCGAGGATTTTCAAATATTCCTCTGTTTCTAACCATCTGTGATGAAAGTCGACAGATGGATGAAGAACGAAACCCAGCTTTCTAAAACAGGACGGAACCTGTTCCGTTTTCGCTGCTGGCACAAAAAGCAACCGGACGGAGACCGGCTGGCCGCGGGTCAACGATGGGGTAACAGGGCAACCCCGGGCAGGGCAGCAGATTTTGCTTTTGCCTGCCCGGGGTTGATTTTTGACTAAGGATTGATGCTGAAACGGTACGCCGTCTTCTGGCGGGTGAAGCGGGTGACGCCGGAGACAGCGACGACAACCTCGTCTGTATCACCGTTTAAGGAAAGGGGGATTTCCAGTGTGTTATCCCCGTTCAGGGTGTATTTATCGACCTCAATAATATCGCCATAAGTGATCACCGAAATACGGTAGCTCTGCGGCATGATGTTCTGGATGCGGACGAAACCTTCGGCCTCCCAGCCCCCATCGTCCTCTTCAAAGTCGGTAAAATAACCAATCTCGGGGATGGAAATATCATCGATCAGGAAACCTTCCCCATTGACAGCCGCATCGGTGACATATTCGAAGCTCAGGTAGACCTGCTTCCCGGCGAACTGTGAAATATCCACCGATTCTTCGATCCACTCCGGACCGCCGCCGCTCAGGCCGTTGTAGGCCCAGCCGTAGCTGTTGCCGGAGGGGTCTTCATCTGTCCCGCTCGGTGTGGTCAGGATCTGCCAGTTTTCACCATCTTCGGAAGCGACAAGGTAGAGGTAGTCGTAGTCCTCTTCGATATCATACCAGGTAAAGAAGTTGAGCGTGAGTGGGTCGGTATGATCGGTGAAGTCAAACAGGCGAGTCAGTGTCATATGCGATTCGTCGCCGACGTTTGACCAGAAGGCATAATCCCCGGAATAGGGACCTTCCGGCAGGACATTGACCAGCGTGGAGCCCTCAAAGCGAAAGGTGTAATCGCCGCGGCAGCGAATCCGGATGTAATCCACGCCGTACTGGCTGACATCGCGTGTTTCGGTATCGGTCGGGCAGGAGTTGATGCTTTCAGTGGCGGAAGGCTGCGGTGCCTGCGGATAAATACTGTACGTGTAGCGGCCGTCTTCCACCGTTTCATCCTGCAGGTAGGATGCGATCACCCAGTCTGAAAAGATATCGTCAGCGGTAAGGGGCTCTCCGCTCTCCGGATCTACTGCGCCAATCGATGCCAGCACGTTGTCGATACTGTCCATCCCGTTATCTTCGGCCGCGACCAGGGACTGCGTGGCCTCATCGCCGAAGCGATCCAGGAAGTAAGTCAGAAACAGGAAAGAAGCGCCGTAGTGAGGGCCGGTATTGAAGGGATCATTGGGCCAGTGGTTCAACTGGATATCCGGATTCATCGTATAGAGCCAGTCTGTGCCGCCCACATCATAACCGTTGAGGAATGAGGCCAGTTCTGAAAAACCTTCGTTCAGCCAGGACTCTTCGTTGAGATCCCTGTACCAGTGGATCATGTGCTGGAACTCATGGGCCAGTACGCTGTAGGCAAACTCGTCGCCCAGGTCTACATGCTCGGCGCTGAGCATAAACATTTCGTGGGCATTGGAGTAGGGGTGCGCTTCAGGGTGCAGCTCGTCGGCGGAAGAGAAGTAGCCCGCTACGGAACCGCCCAGGCGCTGTGCGTAGAGGACATACAGGTGTGGGTCACCGTCCACTCCGGGCGACCACTCACTGCCAAAGAACTCACGGTTCGTCGGATAAATCTCGTTTTCAAATGTCTCTGCCAGCCGGGCCAGATCATTTGCGTTGAAGCGGACGCCATCCTGTACCCAGAAATAGAGATGGTCGGTGACATACTGCAGGGTCGCTTCGACCTGGTAGTTTTCATTGGTGTCGGTATCCGTCACCCAGAAGGTATCTTTTGCGCCAACTTCCAGAGGGACGGGCTGCTCTGCCACAACTTCGGGGATGTCCGCTTTTCCACCAAGCCGGCTGGCCAGTTCGATTTTGTCATTGATGGGAACAACCGCCTCTTCCAGGGTGACGACTGTATCTGTGGGTATCACGCTGGGAACGGTCACCGGGGTTTCGACGCCAGATTCGGCGGTTCCGGGAGTTTCGGTTTCATCATCCGGGGTAGGGGTAGCCTCTCGCTCCGGACGAATCACGCGCGGTGTGGGTGTTACAGGCCCAACATCAAAATCGAACTCGTCAAAGGGTCCTTCGAAAAAGCTGTCCTGGCTGATGTTAAAAAAGGCAACTGCGCCGATCCCGGCGATCAGGCAGGCGCAGCAAACGACGACGAGAAGAATAACGCCGACGATGCCGGCGACAATACCGCAAGATGAGTCGTTCATGTTGGATTACTCTCCAGACTGTGTTGGAAGATCAAGGTTGAGTTTCCCCGTTTGTTCAGTCGTTTCGAGCTGAGCCGGGTCCCGGAACACCCAGGCGGAAGCTGTAATGAGCCCAAATATAACCCACATATTAGGGATTGCAAAGGAGTCAAATGAAACTGCGGCGAAGAGAAATGCGACGATGCCCAGCAGCCCCGCTGTGCCCCAGAACTTTATCCTTCGATCCGGTGAGAGCCATAAATACAGTGCACAACCCAGATTCGCAGCCAGAAAAGCGAAAAAGGCCGCAGTCCCTACCAGTCCTGTCTCGGCAAGCAGCCGGAAGTAAAAATTCTTGGGCGTCACCAGGCGGTTGCGGCCCTGCTCAGGCGTAATCAGGCGCAGCACCTCTACCGTTTTAGCCAGCGGGCGCTCGGGGAGTTTTTCCTCAAAGTAAAAAGCGTAATTGCCGGGTCCCACACCGAAGACAGGCGCAGCAGTGTAAACATTCCATGCCGTTTCACTGTAGGTCAGTCGTGCGCCAAACCCCAAATATTCCAGATAATCGGAAAGGCTGGGCGATTTCTTTAGATCCCAGTAACTCCAGATGCGGGCAAAAAATTCGTTTTTCGTGCCCGCAAAGAAAACCAGCGAGGCTACGACAGCGATTGCCAGTCCTGCTTCAATCAGCCGCCGCAGCAAAGGGACGCGCACTCTGGCCTGCTCGGCTGGATCTTTTTTCTTTGCAGGGCGGAAAACCAGCACGCTGACGAACGCCAGCACGACCAGGTTCAGCACTCCGGCGCGAGAAAACGTAAAGGGCAGCAGCGCAACGGTCCAGATCAGCAGCAGGAGCTCACCGGTAATCCAGCGCCAGCGCCAGCGAAACACGGTCTGGCCGGTCAGAACGGAAGCCAGGAGCCAGGGCAGCAGTAGAAACGTAAGCTGTTCCGCAAACCAGTTCGGTTCGTAGGTTGTCCCCGAGATGCGGTTATTAAATAAACGCCGGATTGAGATGTAGCGCTGCAGGCGGTTTAGGAGCTGAAACCATTCCTGATTCCAGCGAATGATATAAACAGCCTGCAGTGTCCCCCAGAAGATCGCCAGGGTAAACCCGGTATACAACCAGCGCAGTGAAAAGCGCAAATCTTCGATTGTTTCCGGAAGCAGCGCCACAGTAACATAGATGGCGCACCCGATTCCCAGTGTGAGCAGTGCACGCAGAACACGATCGAAGACCGACACCCCCAGTGAGGGCTCGATGCCTGCGAAGAGAGAAATCAGACCGCTGGCGACTGCGATGAGGACAAATGGAATGAGCGCAAGCAGTGTCTTCGGTAAAGGCCGTTTCCACAGGCCCGGCAGCGTGACCAGAACCATCAACGCTGCCAGTGGATACAGTGAAAGCGGACGGACCAGCGCCCCACCGCCGACGGCCGGGGGCAGGAAGGGAAAGCTGGTGAACGGCAGGGTCAGGAAAAATAACGCCCAGAAGAATTTCTGCACACGCGTAAGCATGATGGACCCCATCGCAGTGCTTCTCAGGCCCTCAACCTGGACGTCAGGCGCAGGATTTCCACCAGTATCCAGGTCATGAAACCAAAAACGCCGCCCACCAGCATTAACAGCGGCACCGGGCGGATTTTGCTGGTTTGGGGTGGTTCGTCGGAGATGGGTTCGACAACCATATTGGCTGAGAATCCCAGGCTTGCCTGCGAAGCACGGGCATACTGGCCGGCAGCTTCTGCCTGTGCTTTATCCAGCGCGGCTGCCTGCTCCTGTAAAGACAGAATCTCTTCATCAACCAGGATCTGCGCTCCCTCAACCCAGGCGATGTAATCTTCAAGCGGTGATCCCATCTCCGGAGCGCTGTTGAGCAGTTCCGTCCATGCAGGGGAAAAGTCTGCCCCTTTCGTCGCCGCGGCGAGGATTCTCCAGTGTGTCTGTGGATCTTCCACCCCGGACATGCCGGCGAGTTCCTGGGAGATGGTGGTCAGGGAGGATCGGGTCTGGTTCAGTTTTGCGAGCCTCTGTGTAACAGCGACCTGATTGGCGCTGATTTCCTGCAGCTGATAGTCATACGCCAGAGTATCCTGTGCGCTGGCAACTGCCGAGTGGATCCCTTCAAGGATGACGCTTTTCCAGGCGCTTACAGCCTGAGCGGCGCGTTTCGCATCCGGGTGATCCACGGCCAGTGTCCACCTTCCGGCATTGCGCCAGAATACCCGCAGCAGCCCGGTGAATTCAGACAGGTCAACCGATTCCCAGTACGGGTCCTGTGCCTGGAGCTGTTCAAGCGTCCGCCGGACGGTGTTCTGCCCCAGGACAAAGGCGTTCAAATTGGACATCTGCCAGTTTTTATAGTCGTCGGGGTAATTAAAACTGACCTCTTCAGCGAAGGTCTGGGGATTTCGGTCGACCTCCCAGCGGTAAATGTTCAGGCCGACATAAAGATCTTCGCGAGCGCGAAAAGAGGATGGCCAGATCCAGGATACAGCCCACCCGGCCAGGCAACCAATTAAACAAAACAGGATAATTCGAGGCCACTGGTGGGTTATTGATAATATTTCATTTCTCAGCGACCATTCTTTTGTGGCTGTTCTCTCTAAAGAAGGGTTGTAGCGCATTATTCCAGGTCTCTAATCAGTTTGATGTGTTTCAACCAGCCATTCGGCCTGTCGAGGATATAAATCGAGACTGCACCGGTAATGACGATCAGAGCGAACACCAGGTTCGCGATCAGGGGCGGCTGGTGCAGCAGGATAAAAGCCAGGCAGCCCAACAGCAGACCAACCCCCTGCATCAGGAGGACTGCCCGGTTCGATGAAAATCCAAGGTTCAGCAGACGGTGGTAGGTATGGTCACGCGCGCCGACATAAATGGGTTGTTTGCGGCGCAGCCGTGAGAATACCACCAGGCCGGTATCGAAAATCGGGACCCCCAGCAGCAGGATCGGAACCAGCCAGGAAGAAGATTGGTTGGCATTCTGGGGTACATAGGCAATGGCCAGCACGGCCAGAATAAAACCCATGGTTTGCGCGCCGGAATCTCCAAGGAAGAGCAGAGCGGGAGGAGAATTGAAGAAGTAAAGAGCAATACAGGCGCCGATAATGATCGCGCTGTGCAGTGAGAGCTCAAACTGCTGCGCATCAAGGGTTACCAGCATAAAGAAGGCAGCGGCCATGCCGCCGATTCCAACAGCCAGACCATCCATACTGTCCACAAAGTTAAAGGCATTGGTAATGCCGACGATCCACAGGATGGTCAATATCCAGTCCAGATAGAGGCTCAGTGTGGGGGTTATTTTTAAAAAGAACTCGGGGGACTCGAAAATACGAATGGACACGCCCTGCTGAATCAGGATGATCGCTGCCAGGACCTGGCCGATCAACTTGAAAACAGGAGAGGCGATCTTAATATCGTCCCAGAGTCCGAAGATGAAAATCACCAGACCGGCGATGAACGTGGCCCGAATGCTCTCGTTGTGCAGCGTCCCGAATAAGACCTCAGAGACCAGCAGCGTGCAAACGAGGGCAATACCGCCAGAAATGGGTATCGGGCAGCGATGCTGCTTGTGAGGTGCACTGCCCGGATAATCGACGATTTTGAGTGCTCTCGCAGCGCGAGTGCTCAACAGTCCAAACAGGACTTCGAGGAGCATTGCCGCCAGTATTGCCTGAAACAACGAGGTGGAGGTGGACATGGAAAGATAATTACGCCTTCCGAAATGCCCTCCCCCTGATACTGCCTTCGGATTACGATCCTTTCTGAAGCTTAAGGCCTTTTCGCGCCGGCGAACTTTTCTTTTCTCAGCAGGTTGAGCATAACAGCGGAGAGAAACTTGAGCAGCATCAGGACATAGTATACCCAGTTAAACAGGAAAAAATAATCTTTCGCAAAGTTTTTGCGATAGAAGAGAAAATACGATTTGTGCCATTCGAAGATCGAACGGAAAGGTTCCACACGCGACCCTCCCATCCCCCCATAATGGATGATCTGAGCTGTCGGGACGTAGAATACCTGCCATCCAGCCTGGCGGGCACGATAACAAAAGTCTGCATCCTCCTGATAGGCAAAGAAGCGTTCGTCCAGGTATCCAATTTGATCAATTACTTCCCGCCGTATGAGCATGCATGATCCCGAGACGCCGTCGACGGGATGCGTTTCGTCCTCATCCATGTAAGTCAACAGGTATTGTCCAAACAGCTTACTTTTGGGGAAAAGTTTCCAGATGCCCGAGAAATAGGTCAGCACCGCCCATGGGCGAGCATCCCCTCTGCGGCAGGGTTTTTGCAGGGTAAGATCACGATTGAGTACTTTTGGCCCGCAGATGCCCACCTGGGGATGGGTATCCAGAAATTCTGCCAGCTTATCCAGCGCCTGGGGGAGAACCACTGTGTCCGGGTTGAGCAGGAGCAGATATCTGCCGCTGCTCGCCCGCAGCGCCTGGTTGGTAGGCCGGGTAAAGCCCTCGTTGCTGTCGTTCTGGATTAAACGGACCTGGGGATACGCTTCCTTTAGAAACTGCTGTAATCCATCCGTCGAACCATTATCGACGATTGTAATTTCAATAGATGGAATATTTGTGTTCGCGTACAGGGACTGCAGGCAGTCGCGCACATACTCGAGCGCCTGATAAGTGACGATGCAGACGGAAAGGGTCACATCGGTCAGGGGTTCTGCAGTACCTGCCTGTAAAGCTGCAGTGTCTGTCTGGCTGTTCGTTCCCATGTGTATTTTGCTGCCTGCTCGGGCCCTTTTCGTTTCAGTTCACGCCGCAGCTTTTCATCATCCAGCACGTTCCGCAGTGCGCCTGCAAGGGCGGTTTGATCACCTGGCGGAACCAGTATTCCTGCGCTGCCAACATATTCCGGCATGGAAGAGACGGCGCTGGTAATTACCGGAGTGCCGCAGGCCATCGCTTCCAGCGGGGGAAATCCAAATCCTTCATAGAGAGATGGGTAAACAAATACCTCCGCCAGATTATAAACGATGGGCAACTCCTGACTGGATACATATCCGGTGAAGTGAACCTTTTCCTGCAGCCCTAAACTGCGGATTTGCTCAAACACCTGTTCATACATCCAGCCCATGCGGCCGGTAATGACCAGAGGGGGAGCATCGCCCTGTTTGCACACCTGGTAATACGCATCCAGAAGCAGGGGCAGGTTTTTGCGCGGTTCTACCAGCCCCACAAAGAGGATAAATTGATCTGGCAGTTTGTATTTCCGGCGTACTTCATCTTTTAAGGCACAGTCTGTAATCGGGCGGAAATCCGGGCTGACGCCTAATGGAACGGTGACAATTTTCTCCGGCGATATCTTCAAGATGCGTATGGCATCCTGCCGGGTGCTCTCTGAGTCTGCAATTAGAAGGTCGGCCCTCCTTTTGCTCATCTGCATCGCCAGGGGGAAGAAAATCCGTTTAGAGCGCGTGTGCAGATGCGGAAAGAGGAAAAAGGTCATATCGTGGAAGGTAACCACCGACCGGCAGGAAAGGAAAACAGGCCGGGTGTAGTGGGGCGAATGAAGCAGGTCGACCCCCATCTGCCTGATCAGCGCCGGAAAGCGGGCCTGTTCCCATACCAGGCGGGCCGCCGGCGGCTTATCGTCCAGCTCCACAATTTTTAAATCTTTTCGAGGTTCGACGCCCAGTACGTTTCGACTGGCACGCTGTACAAAAATGATCCACTCAAACCCGGATTCGAGTGCTGCGAGCGAGCGGGTCAGATGGACGATATAATTTCCCGCCCCAACCGGTTTGACCGGCAGGGCGGTGGCATCAATAGCAATGCGTGCTGTCATCGGCTCGGTGATTCAGGTTGTTTGTACGATTGTTAACCCGGCTGGCGAGATGCTTCTGGATCCACCATATAAGCATAAATTTTCTCAATCTGCTGGTCCCAATCGGAATATGAAGATTGGATTTCCTGCAGTGCATTGCGGGTAATCCGTTCTCTGTTCTCTTTGTCGAGTACCGCTTTTTCCAGTGTGTGCATCAGAGTTGTAGCGCTGGCAGAGGAAAGCAGACAGTTCTCCTGATCTTTCAAAAACCAGGTGGTCGCCGGGTTGTAATTGGTGACCACAAGACAGCCGCTGGCCATCAATTCAAATGGAAGGTAAGACGGGTGACGGGTAAACATCATCACAAAACCGATATCGCAGGAGCGGTAGAGTTCGGCCGTCTCTTCGATGCTCAGCAGTCCCAGGTTTTCCACCACGCCGTCGAGACTATAGTGGCCAGGGTACCAGCGATCACCAGCCGAGACGATCTCGATCTGGTCTCCCAGCTTTTTCTTTAATAAGCGCAGGGCCTGTGCTGCCAGTTCAAAACCATTTCTTGGATGGCCCGGACGGCCGTACACAAAGATCCTTACCGGTCTTGATGATTCGGAAGGTTTTTGAGCTGGTGGGTGGAATACGGTTGTGTCCACGCAGGGGACGAAGTATTCAGCCTTTCCGCCGTATTCCTTTTCATAGATTTCCTTCAGCGTGGGCGTATTCGCGATCCCGTAATAGCCAAACTGGTAGGAGGCTTCAACCTGAGCTGAAACAGACCCTGCCGGGTAGAACAGAGGCTCGTAATCCTGGATGAAATAGAACTTCCGGCAGGTTTCATTAAATTTGAGCATAAAATATGCGGTTCCCCACAATGTCGCGATGGCGGCGTCGGTTCGCTCGAACCCATCTACATGACTCTGGAGGGTAAATTTGCGCACAGGCTGCCCGGCCAGCGCGGGGAAGGCTTCGCCGATCTTTCTGGAAATCTCATCTTCTTTAATATTCCCTAATATGGCGAAGTGATTATCGATCCCTTTGACGCGCTGAAAATATTCGGCAAAACGAAGCAGGGTATACACGCCGCCATAATAGGGGTGCGTGAAATCTGGCAGAAACCAGGTAATCGAGCGGATATCCATTGGGCCTGCATAGATTTCATGCAGCCGCCGGCTGGCAATTACATCCTCTTCAGAAAAATCCATCCAGGTGGAATACAGTAAGGCCTCAGGCGTATAGGAGCCCCAGTAACCCTGTTGAAAGACTCTTGCCAGGATTTTTTGTTTAACACTGCTCCAGCCTGCGTACTTCCAGATTTCGTAAGTTCTACGAACGTAATGACTCAATGACATATATTTACCTCAGCTTTTCCAGAAAGCTAACAACAAATTCGTGTGCACGCTGCTCGCCGGGCTTTGAAACCCGGGGATTGGGGTGCCAGTAAGACAAATTCGGATTGAAGTAAGGATCGCCCTGCTGCAGTGAAGGAAGGTAGTGAGGATAGGAAAGAAAGTAATCCTGAGCAGGGACATCGGTCCCACGCGTGGCTCCTTCTTTATGCTTCAGTTTGGCAAAGGGATTTACGACTACCTGATATCCAGCTTTGCGCACCCGTAAACAGAGCTCCACATCACTTCCGCAGAGGGTAAAGTTTTCATCAAACCCTCCAAGCCGGTTGAAGAGCCCTTTGCGGATCATCAGGCAGGCCCCGGTCACGGCTTGAAAATTACGGTACCACTCCGTCACGCCGAAAATGGTCCACTGATTCTCCGGCATACCGGCAAAGATATGGCCGGCAAAACCGGTTAGACCGATGATCACGCCTGAATGCTGGATTTTATTGTCATCCGTCAGGAGCCTGGCGCCCACGACACCGACATCTTCAAGGGATGCAAACAGCACCATTTCAGACAACCAGTCAGGCTCGACGACCTCGGTGTCGTTATTCAGAAACAAAAAAAGCTCGCCCTGAGCAGCGCGTGCCCCAAAATTGTTGGCCGAATTGTAATTGAAAGGCCCCGAAAAATGGACAACACGAACTCGTTGATTCCGGGTTACCTGCCGGTAGAACTCAAAATCTTCCGGCGGCTGTGGACCGTTGTTGACGATCACAATCTCGTAGTCCGGGTATTCGGTTCTGGCTTGAATGGATTTCACACAGGTCTCAAGCAGCGCATTGGCGCCTTTTGAAGGAATAATGATGGAGACCTTCGGGGGTTCTGGCACATCCCATCCAACGCGAATGAAGCCAGACTTTGGATCGAAGAACGCGCGCACACCGGTAAGACCTTTTCGTTCCAGGTGCGCTTTGATCGCCCTGAGCTGCGCAGCCGGAGCATATTCCTTTTTCCAGATATTATCGGCCGTGGAATCGCTGCCAGATCGCCAGTGGTAGAGAATCTTTGGGATGTGTCCGATGCGCTGGGTCCGCTCGCTGATCTTAAAAAATAAATCCCAATCCTGAGCGCCATCCATCTCAGGGTCAAACCCGCCGACCTCGTCGACAAGGCTGCGCCGCACAACCGTCAGGTGGGTGATGTAATTCGATGAGAGCATGATGTGCGGCGACCAGTCGGGTTTGAACAAGGGCTGCTGGCGTTGCTTTCCATCCGCAGAGATTAAGTCGTGATCCGAATACAGCAGGTCGACTGCAGGGTCTGCGTTCAGCATTTTGACGACCTCGTACAGGGCAAAGGGTGCCAGCAGGTCGTCGTGATAGAGAAAAGCCAGGAAATCGCCCCGTGCCAGACGAATGGCTGTATTGGTATTTTCGGATATCCCCAGATTTTTCTCGAGACGCTGTACCCGGATGCGGGAATCCTGCGAAAGTCGATTAAGCAGTACTGCCAGATCAGGGGAGGTGGAACCGCCGTCCGCGATGCACAGTTCCCAGTGGTCATAAGTTTGATCCACAACCGATTGTACGGTTTTCTGCAGAATGGAGACGGGGGTGTTGTAGACCGGTACGATCACACTGATCAGCGGGCGGTAAGAAAAGGTCGCTGCCTCTCTTCGCTGCTGGTTTAATTCATCCGGGTCTGGTTCGTTTACCGAAATCCAGTTCTGGTATTCCTGTTCATCAACAAAGCTGCCCGGTTTCATCTGGCTGCGGTAGGCGGTAATTTTTGCCCACACTTTCCTGCCGAAAGAACCTGGCCCTTCGTGTCGAAGCACTGTCAGCGCGCGGTAGATTTTATTCTGCATCGCTTCTTATCGGTTAAAGGGGTGATGGCTCGCCGGTAGCGTACCCCTAAGATTGTGTACCATGCCAACTGAGTAAAATGCGGGCAGGCGCCCGCATTTTACCGTTAAACTGATTTCAAGTAGAGAGGACCGAAAGACTACTGGTAGATTTCAACCGGTGCCGTGCTGCACGAAATGGTTTCGTTGTAGCCGTCGTTGACTTCTGCACAGATGTAGTACTGGCCAGGGGCAACTCCGGATGTGTCCCAGGAAAATGTGTTTCCGTTGGCCGGTGCTTCGCTGCTCAGGCGGGTCACCAGCGGGAGAAAGATCAACGGACCATCCGGTAAGCTTCCTGTGCTGCTGACCAGTTTGACGGAATGCTGCCTGGGTGACCGGCGATCTGTCGTGTAGTAGAAATTGATGGATTGAAGCTGGTCAACCGGTTTATTCAGGGTTATCTGGATTGGGAATATGGAACCCCGGGCTGCCCGGTCCACTTTGGTCAGACGAATCCAGTCGATTTCCTGGTGGAATGTCATTGCTGGCACAATGTTCCCCGTCCAATTTTCATTTGGATCGAAGCGCAGGCGGATCACCTGCCCTGCTTCCCACCAGGGTTTCGCTTCACAGCCCTGAGGGGCTGCCTGAACTGGAGTGCCGTTGAACGCATCGTAAAGGTCTATCGTATAGGTATGCCAGCCGACATCAAACGGAATATCGGCGCTGACGCGAGTACAGTCATTTGTCGCCGTCCAGATCCAGCGTCCGATCATTCCGTCGGGCGGCATTGGGACTTCCCCATTGATATAGTGGCGGAAGCTCAAATAACGATACTGGCCGGCTGCCATAAGCGTACCCGGTAGATTTAAAAATATCTGACTCTCGGCTTCTCCTTCTGCCCCCCGGCATCCCGAAGGAAGGTTTGATGGGCTGGCTGTATCGAATTTTAAGATCCCATTCTCAAACCGGGCCTGAGAGCAGCGGATCTGAGTTACATCGCCCGGGTCCATATCCCAGGCGTTTCCGGCCGCGGTAGCATAGTCTTCCCCGCTGTAGGGGGAAGGGCGCTGGAATTCAACGACAGGAGGTTCATTGACTCTCAACGATCTGTCGCTCCACTGAGAACAGCAGTCTGTGCTTGTGCCCAGTCCGACCTGATACGCCCCCGGGGCAAGCCCTTTAGTGTCCAGGCTGTAGCTGCCCTGGTTCCCATTCACATTTGTGGCGACCAGGATATTCCGCTGCGTGCCAACCGGCCGCACCCAGATGGCATTGATATTTCGATCCGGAGACCATTCAATCTGAGCCAGATGCTCGGGTCTGTTTTCACAGTCTGTCAGGCGAATCCAGTCGATTTCGAAGCGCGTGTCCCTGAAAATGGTCGGGTTGAATTCAATATTCGTCCACGGCCCCTGAGACCAGGGAGTTTTGTCACTCGGGTATAGACCGTTTAGAGGGTCGTTCAGATCGACCTTATACAGTTTCCAGTTATGTGTCAGGGGGCGGTTCGTTGGCGCAAGGGTTTCCGGATATAGATACACATAGGTTCCCCCTGATGTTTGATTATCTGCGCTGCCTTTTCTCCAGAAGATCCGGAAGATATCACCCTGTGGCCCGTTCGGGACTTTTTCATCCGGCGATTCCACCCTCATCGCCACATAGAAACACGAATATTTTTGTGGATCTACAGGCTGTAAGCTCCCCAGGTTCCTTCCAATCTGCATAAAGCCATCGTATCCACCGAAAACAGGGTAGAAGAAGGCTATATTTCCACGGTGATCTCCCAGAGAGCGGGCTGAGAAAATGCCGTTCTGAACCTGAATATCAGCCAGGCTGCGATAGCGGCCTCCTCCGTTCAGATACTGCGAGACATCGGAGAACTCATTCATGTCCCAGGCATTACCGAACGAGGCTGTGGCATAGTCCTGGGCTGCCGGAAGTGGTCTGTCTGGAACTTCTACGCTGCTGTTTGCTTTAATTGCCTCCCCCAGCGCAGAACCAGTACTGCTGAATGCCAGCACCAGTAAAACCATAGTGCTGACAATAATATTTAATTTTTGATGCATTGACCATTGTTCCTTTCACAGCAAGGGTAAAAAAAGGCCGGCACATTCGGTTTCGATCAGAAATGTTTTCTGTCGTTGGAACTTCCCTGTGCCTTTCATCCCCTGTCCCTGCTGGAGTCAGGGCAGAACCAAGTATAACCACCCGGCTGTAGAAGGAACTTAATGGAATGGTTAAGAAGCTGCTTACGGTTATGTCAGTACACGGCTGTACACCTCTCGAAACTGTCTTCCAATTGCAGGCCAGTTATAACGGTGAAGCACTTTCTGGTAACCATTTTCACCCAGTGAGACAGCCCAGGCAGGATTCTTAAGCAGCAGGAGCAGTGCTTCTGCCAGCATTTTTTCGTTTTGAAATTCGACGAGCAGCCCGTCCTGGCCGGCATCAATGACCCAGGGGGTTGCACCACGATTACAGCCAATGACCGGCTTTTTTGCAGCCCAGGCTTCTAGGAATGATATGCCGAACGATTCGAAGCCCGATGGATAAGCCAGCACGTCGATGGCTGAAAAGAGCCAGGGCTTTTCCTGATCGGGGAAGTTATAGCAGAAGATAATTTTTTCCCGGGCTTCATCCGGCATCGTTCGGACCAGATTCTCTAATGTGTCCGCAAACAGTGTTCGGGCGCCGGCAATGAGCAGTTTTGCTTCCGGGATTACCTACCAGATGAGCGGCATAGCCCGCAAGACAGTGTCGACGACTTTATGACCAACTACATGACCAATAAAACCGATCAGTGGGGCGTCGTCGAAACCCAGGTGTTGTTTTGCGTCCTGATCGGCGACTTCCCGGAACGGTTCCAGATCTACACCCACTCCTGCAACGGTAACGCGATCCGGGTTTGCGCCCTTCTGAACGACGTAATCCGCTTCGTAGTCCGTCAGCGCAATGTAGTGATCTGCCTGCTGAATGGCCTGATAAATCATTGGACGGTCAAAACCCCAGGCATCGAGCGGGTGAAGACAGCCGGTCAGCACGCAGGGCCGTTTCGTTTTATGAGCCGCCTTTAAGGCCGTAAACATATGCAGCAGGGGAAATGAGGCTGCGCTTACTACATCGGAACGATACTGCTCTATGGCAGTGCGAAGCCCGGGAATGATTGGACCGTTATACAGGCTGCGAAGATATTGATTGCCGGGAAAACGCACTGGTCTGTGTGTGGGTCGAAATGGGTAAAAGAGCCTGCTGATCCGGCTGTAGACGGGAAAACGGCGTACTTTTACGCCGTTAATTTCCTCCCATCCCGGTGACATTCGCCGTAAACCAGGTGTATAAAAAGCATCACCACTGTAGCAGTTGGTTGTGAAGACGGTCACCTCGTCCTGGAACTGGTTTACAAGTTCTTCAGAAACCCTTTGCACCAGGAATTCAGTTCCCCCGATGGCGGGGAAATAGCCCTGGGTTACATGTAAAACTTTCATCGCCGCTGGCTCAAGGTCTGGATAAGCGCCACTGTAGATGCCGCCAGGCGCGGTGCGCCAGCGCTCGAGGGCCCTCGGTTTTGAGCAGATATAGGGCGCGCGCAAAATAGCCGCTGTTTTGCGGCGCCGGACTGGACTGCGGAATCTGCCGGTTCTGCCTGTCAGGCGCATAACCACCCTCCAGACAGTAGCGGCGAACCGGTTCGACCACCTGGGACCAGCGGAAGTGCTCGATCAACGGCGTGAAAGCAGGCGCCCATGTTTCTCTGGGACGATCCAACAGCCTGGAAAGGGCATCTGCCACTGCCTGCGCATCGAAAGGTGGAACTACCTCACCCAGTCCGTACTGCTGCACCCATTCACTCGTAATATCACCCTCGGTTACCAGCACTGGCAGCCGTGCCCATAAATAATCGAGCACGCGTGTACGGATCGAATAACGGGTTTCAACGTGAACTGGATGCAGGGCAACGCCCACATCCGCCTCGCAGAGCAGGGATTCACGATCCTGATAAGAAATCCACTCAATGAAGATAATTGAGCGGTCTTTCTCACCGATTTCCTCTGCCAGCTTTTGTGCCTTTGCCGCCATTTCATGGACCGGGACGTCAGGGTTCGGATGCCGGGTTCCCAGGAAAACCAGCCTTGCTTCAGGATGGCGGTTGATCACCTGCGGCCATGCTTTGATGATCGTTAAGGGATCCAACCAGTTCCAGATGCCTCCACCCCAGAGAACGATACGAGCATCCGCTGGAACTTGAGGGTGAACCCCTCTGATAATATCCTTTTCATGCTTCAGCTCCCGGTCAGGGAAGCCAATGCCAACGACATCAATCAATGAGCGCAGCGTGGAGTCGGCTTTAAAGGTTAGCGGGTTGATGCGTTCATTCGCCGTCAGGAAACCCAGCCAGTAATCCCGCTGCCGTTCGTTACCACAAATGAAGAAATCGCCCAGCTTGAGTAAATTGTTCGTAATGTTGATCCCATGGCGGTTTAGTGCCTGCTGCGCTTCCATGGGTTCGTGCAGGTAGTAATGCAGATTCTCCAGGATGGTCGGGTCGTAGAGGTCCACGATCAGGCGGGTGGCTGTCGTGCGCAGGAATGGGAATTTTTCGCCCATGTAGCCGGAAACCAGGGCGATATCACTGTTTTCCACCAGCACCTGCAGGCTTCCAGGGCGTGTTTCCCAGTAGCGGACCAGGTTCAGCCCGGGGATTTTAAGGCTCGTTTCGGCCGGCACAGCCAGCGTGATATCCAGATCTTTTTTCAGGGCCTGTGCCATCTCCAGGTAGCGCATTCCCGGTCCGGCCATCTTTTCATCAATAATATCGTTGCTGACGATCAGGAGGTGGGGCCGGCCCTTCTTTTTTGTCCATTCGGGCATAGATTTCGTCTTTCCAGATTTGATCAGAGGTGAATAATGGTGAATGACCAGATCCCAGGTCAGCTCCGGCAGGCCGTGCCAGGCATACGGCATTGGCAGTTCGCGCTGCAAACCGAACAAAATGTCATCGCCAATCAGCCTGTTGGTCTGCAGTTTGCGCCGGGCTTCCAGGATGGACCTTAGATTCAACAGGGCGTCCTTCCACGCCCCGAGATATGCTCTGACCGATTTCCAGTCGCGCTGAAGCAGGAGGCGAGAAAAATTGGCCCAGTCTTCCAGCAGGTAATTTCGTAAAAACCGGGGCAGCTGGTCACCTGTGATTTTCATGGCGAACCGCAGCCTGCCGTACACTACGTTCTTCAGCTTACGCGGCGTAAGGGGCTCAGGATCACCGGTGGGTGTGCGCCCGCTAAAGGCGTGATAAATGACTGCCTGCGGCGCGGCCTTAATACGATACCCCAGTACGCGTGCCCTGTAACACCATTCGGCGTCCTCGTAGTACATGGGGAACCCCTCATCCGCCGGGCCGATTTTCTTCCATACAGCCGTCCGAATCAGGGTCGCCGCGAAACAGGCTGAGGGAACCTCCTGGACGTGGTCGAACTGACCCAGGTCCAGATGGCCGAGGGCGTTATCTGTGCCCCATGAAAATGGGCCGACCTGATTGCCCAGGCCGTTTAAAAAGGCAGGAGCCCAGGTAAAACGCAGTTTTGCCGCGACAGCAGCGCACTCGGGATCTTCTTCGGCTGATTTTACCAGCTGGTATACAGCATCGGGTTCGAGCGTAATATCCGGATTGAGCAGCAGAAGATACTCGCTGCCGGCGGCCTGTTCAGCGCCGCAGTTGATGGCGTGAGAAAGCGAAGCTGATACGGTTAATCGAATTCTTTTAACCTGTGGATAATTCTGCTCCAGCCAGGTCAGCGTGTCATCCTGAGAGCCGTTGTCAACGACGATGATTTCAATTGGAGCATATGTCTGGGCAAGCAGAGAGGGGAGGCAGTCCTGCAGCCATTCCCTGCTGTTGTAACTGACGATGATGGCTGCAACCCGCGGACCGGAAGTCCTTTCTGGAAGAAGCTTCTCAGGAGGGTGAATCCCCTCCCGAATCAGCAGGCCGGCTTCGGCCAGACAGGCCAGTCCGGCGCGTATGGTCTGGTCGCTGGCGTATTCGGCTTTGAACTCCTTTAAGATCTCATCCAGCGTGCGCTGGTTTGCAGTTTCCCAGAGCGCATGAAGGGTGTTGTCCAGCGCAACCCTGCCGCCCTGCGGAGTGGTGAGGAGCGGTCGTTCGGCACGATGAATGACCTGGACACCCTCTGGTTTTCGGTAGGTGAACATCACGGATTCTGGTGTCTTCTGTATTCCTGAATAACTTCAGCCGGGTCACCCTGGGCTTTTATCTGTCCATGGTCAATCCATACAACACGGTGGCATAAGGATTCGATGACATCCATGTTGTGCGAGACGATCAGGATTGTGGCGCCCTTTTCTCGAAACCCCTGCATACGGGCAGAGCTTTTTCTCTGAAATGCTTCGTCTCCCACAGCCAGGATCTCGTCAACTATTAAAATATCCGGTTCAACATCGGTGGCCACCGCAAAACCAAGGCGAGCCCACATGCCGGATGAGTAGGTGCGCGCGGGGGCATCAATAAAGTCCCACATCTCGGCAAAGTCGACGATGCGGTCGAATTTCTCGCCCATCTCATCCCGGGTAAATCCCAGGATGGCGCCGTTCAGGAAGACATTTTCCCGTCCAGTAAGTTCCGGGTGAAAGCCGGCGCCGAATTCCAGCAGAGGGGCAACCCGGCCCTTTACCCAAACGCGGCCGCGTGTGGGCTTCAATACCCGTGCCACCAGTTTGAGCAGCGTGCTTTTACCGGCGCCGTTGTGGCCGATAAAACCAAGCACCTCGCCACGGTAAACTTCCAGGTTGACATTCTCGAGCGCCTGAAACTCGCGATTCTTGACTTTGCCCTGCATCCAGCGAATCGCGTACTCTTTAAATGAGCCGATCCTTTCCGATGGGGCGCGATAAGTCACCCATACATTTTCCAATCGAATGACACATTCTCTGGAGGGTTTGGTACCGTCATTGATGTTCGGTGATGCGTTATATACGGTATGCAAACTCATCTGCCTTTCTGGTAAAAATGATCCAGCCCACGATCAGGGTCACGATGGAAAACGCACCGGTTAACAATACGGCCTCAAGATCAGGAATCCGGCCCTCGTAGATCGGAGTACGGAACATCTGAATCAGATGGTACATGGGGTTCAGGCGGGCAACCCAAACACGAATCTCTGGCGGTAAGTATTCAGCCGGGTAAATCACCGGGCTTAAATACATCCAGGCCGGAATAATTACCTGATACATCTCGGCCACATCTGCAAAGTAGACGGCAATTGTTGATATAAGCAGCCCGATACCCAGGGAAAACATGGCGAGAAAAATGATGGAGACCGGTAAAAACAGCATAGAAGCCCGGATCGGGACTCCGGTCACGAGCATGACCAGGATTAATGGCACAATCGATATCACCAGGTTGATAAGACCAGTTCCTATGGCTGCGACTGCAAACGCAGTGCGCGGGACATAGATGCGTTTCAGCAAACTGCTGCCCCAGACCATGTGCGACATAATGGCATTTGTTGTTTGAGCGAAGAACGTCCACGCCAGCAGTCCGCTTAAAACAAGGGTCGCATAGTCCTTCGTCGCAAAAGCCCTGGAGAAGGCAAGCGTCAGGACGATCATCGTCCCCAGGGGGTTTAACATCGTCCAGGCTATGCCCAATACGGAGCGTTTGTAACGCGTCAGGATATCCCGCCGGATGAGCTGAATCAGCAGATAGTTATACCGGAACAGCTCTTTCAGCTCGCGTACTGCCGGAGGACCCTCCTGCGCGGAGTCGTAAATAGATGAGGATGAAATTTTAGCCATTATGTCCGGTGGTAAAAGGGAGGGAAAATTATAGGGTTAGGCTGAATGATCAAAAGCTAATTTTAACGCCAGTTCCCAATCCGGAAGACGGAGTCCAAAAGTTCTCTCAAAACATCCGCAGTCGAGCGCGGAGAACAGCGGTCTCTGAGCAGGGGCAGGGAAATCGGCAGTTGCTGCGGGAAGCACCTCTTCCGCTACCTGTTCTTCAGGATGTGGATCATACTTCAGAATCGCCTGGCCCCATTCCAGACGGCTGGCGTAACCACTGCCCGCCAGGTGATACAGGCCGCAGCGCTCGCGCATCCATCCGTGAATGTCACTGCTCCCGGGGACAATGAGCTGGGCTGTAATCTCGGCCAGCATGCGCGCCCAGGTAGGGCCGCTGATTTGATCTTTGACGAGCTTGAGGGACCGATTCTGACGCGCCCATTGTAACACTTTAGTGACAAAACTGTCTCGCCGGAGGCTGTATACCCAGCTGGTCCGGAAAATTAAATACGCGCCTCCAGTCTGTTCAATAGCCCGCTCTCCCGCCAGTTTGCTGCTGCCGTAAACGCTCAGGGGGTTGGGGGTATCCTTTTCATTGTAAGGACTGCCCTTGGTGCCGTCAAATACATAATCTGTAGAGTAGTGAATCAAACCGGCGCGCAGGGATCGAGCCTCTTCGGCCATTAATCCTGGGGATTCTGCGTTGACCGCATAAGCCTTTTCGGGTTCGCTTTCTGCCCTGTCTACAGCCGTATAGGCAGTTGCATTGACGATCAACTGCGGTCGTATGGTACGGATGGGCTTGAGCACCGTTTCGGGCCGGCTCAGATCAATTTCGGGATAATCGACCGTGATCACCTCACCCAGAGGTGCAAGCGTGCGGACCAGCTCCCAGCCGAGCTGACCATTTTTCCCCAGCAGCAGAATGCGCATACCCTAGATGCCCCTGTGGAACGGAATATCATCTTCGAGAAAGCGAAGCAGATATTTGCCGTATTCGTTGCTTTTCATTTGCTCTGCCAGCCGGCGAAGCTCTTCCTTGCCAATGTAACCCATGCGGTAGGCAATTTCTTCGGGGCAGGAGATCATCATACCCTGGCGTTCTTCAACCGCCTGGACAAAGTTTGCCGCCTGCAGCAGCGATTCGTGTGTACCGGCATCCAGCCAGGCCACGCCTCTACCCATAACCTCCACGCGCAGCTGACCTCGTTTCAGGTACTCACGGTTCAGATCGGTGATCTCCAGTTCTCCCCGGGCGGAGGGCTTCAAACTGCGAGCAAGTTCCACAACCTGGTTATCGTAATAATACAGCCCCGGGACAGCGAAGTGTGAGCGCGGCTTCGCCGGTTTTTCTTCTATACTCAGCGCATTGCCCTCGTCATCAAACTCCACCACCCCATAGCGCTGGGGATCGCGCACCGGGTAGGCAAAGATCAACGCACCCTCTGTTAGCTTTGCTGCTTTGCGCAGTTTTTCCGGCAGCCCGTGACCAAAGAAGATATTGTCACCCAGGATCAGACACACCGGATCGTTACCGATAAACTCTGGTTTAATCAGAAAGGCCTCGGCCAGGCCGCGCGGTTCCGCCTGTTCGGCATACGTAAAATTCAGGCCCCACTGACTGCCATCGCCCAGCAGAGTGCAGAATGCCGGCAGCGCTTCGGGAGTGCTGATCACCAGGATATCGCGAATCCCGGCCAGCATCAGCATAGACAGCGGATAATAAATCATCGGTTTGTCGTAGACGGGCAGCATCTGTTTGCTGATGCCCAGGGTCAGGGGGTACAGGCGGGTACCGCGCCCCCCGGCAAGGATGATGCCTTTCATCGATTTCCCTCCTGTGGTGTTTCATAACGGCGCTCGCCATAGTTCTGCGACACCCATTTTTGAAAATCCTGCTGCTTGCGGATGGCTTCAACCCATTCTGGGTTGTCTAAATACCAGCGCACGGTCTTTACAAGTCCTTCGGACATAGAGTGGCGCGGCTGCCAGCCAAGCTCCTGGCGGATCTTGGTGATATCCATCGCATAACGCCGGTCGTGACCGGGGCGATCGGTTACATAGCGTATCAATGAGCGGTGGGGGGTATGGGGAGAGTCGGGTACAAACTCATCCAGGATGTCACATATGGTCTGTACGACCGTGAGGTTGGTGGGCTGATTGTCGCCGCCGATATTATAGGTCTCGCCGACTTTTCCCTTGCGCAGCACCATCCAGATGGCTTCACAGTGATCCTGGACAAACAACCAGTCCCGGATCTGCTGTCCATCTCCATACACCGGCAGAGGTTTGCCTTCCAGAGCGTTCAGGATCATCAGCGGGATGAGCTTTTCCGGAAACTGGTAAGGACCGTAGTTGTTTGAGCAGTTTGTGATCGTGACGGGTAACCCGTACGTATGCGCGTATGCCCGCACCAGATGGTCGCTGGCAGCTTTTGACGCTGAATAGGGAGAGTTCGGTGCGTAGGGCGTTGTTTCTGAAAACGGAGGATCATCCGGTTCCAGGGAGCCGAATACTTCATCGGTGGAGACGTGGTGGAAGCGGACTCCCTGATAGGGGTTCGGCGAAGAACTGCTTTCAGCCCAGTACTGTTTTGCAGATTCGAGGAGGGTGAAGGTGCCAACGATGTTCGTCTGAATGAACTGCTCAGGCCCGAGGATCGATCGATCGACATGCGATTCGGCGGCAAAGTGCACCACGGTATCGATCTGGTATTTACGCATCAACTCGTCAACGAGCGGCCGGCTGCAGATATCGCCTTGCTCGAAAACATAGCGTTCGGGGGCGGGCAGATCTTTCAGGTTTTCAAGGCTGCCGGCATAAGTGAGGGCATCCAGGTTGACCACGAAGACTTCCGGCTCCACCTGGAGAAGGTAGCGTATAAAATTCGAGCCGATAAAACCGGCTCCACCCGTGACAAGTACGTTATGCACTGTTACCTCCTGGTCTGCATTCCGTCAATCATAAAGGTCCGCTTCGCTCAGTTTTACCCCGCGCAAATCTTTGGCAGAGAGAATGGGCTGGCTTCCATCCGGTATCGGCCAGTCGATGCACAACTGTGGATCATTCCAGATAATGGTGCGGTCCCATTGGGGAGCATAGAAATCGGACGCCTTATAAACCAGTTCCGCCCATTCGCTGAGCACATAGAACCCGTGGCCAAATCCCGGCGGAATCCAGAGCTGCAGTTTGTTCTGGGCTGAAAGGCGTGCAGAAACCCATTTACCAAAAGTGGGGGAGCTGCGGCGCAGGTCTACAGCCACATCATATACCTCGCCTGCTACCACGCGGACGAGTTTCCCCTGGGCCTGCTTAATCTGATAATGGATGCCGCGCAGAGTTCCCTGACGAGAACCTGAGTGATTGTCCTGAACAAAGTTGGTGGGGATGCCAGCGGCGGCAAAGCGTTCCGCCTGGTAGGACTCGAAAAAGAAACCGCGCTCATCTCCAAAGACCTGCGGTTCGATAAGGATTACTTCTGGTATCGATGTGGGTATAAATTTCATGATATCTTCTACGAAAACTGGATGATGGGGCTGATGTTCTGACGGATGAAAAGATCGCTCTCATATTCAACTACCGTCTTCAGGTTGTAAACGCACCATCTGTATTGTAGCTGATTATCGTAAGTGAACAGGCATTCTCCTTAAACGCAGGAACTCCGGTTTTATTACGAGCCACCACCCTGTTTACACAAACCGCCTGATGAACAGCCTCAGACGCAGCGGCAGGCGTGCATAGAAGAGCTGGCGAAATTTTGCTTTGAACACCAGCCGCGAGAAGTGACTGCCGCCCTCACGGTAATGCACTCGGAGCATTTCTGGCCAGCAGCGGTCATCGGAAACAACCGATTTCCCAGATTGATGCAGACGGAAGTTCGCCCACAGACGTGGGTGGTAGCACAGTGGGGCCAGGCGAGCCAGGCGCACCCACAGATCGTAATCCATTGCAAAGTAAAAGCTGGGGTCCAGGGGACCTACCTGCTGCCAGAGCTGTGCCCGAAAGAAGGCGGCCTGCTGTGGAATATGGACATATCCCTGTCTCAGGCGCCGGTAATCCGTCTGGCGGGCAGGGAAGCGTCCGATCACATTTCCATGTTCATCGATCAGGTTTGCATCCCCGTAGACCATGCCGGCATGTGGATTGGCCTGTAAAAACTCCACCGCTTCCCGCACTGCGCCTGGAAGGTAAGTATCGTCTGAATTTAACCATGCCAGGATCTGACCCGATGAACGGGCAAAGCCTTTATTGATCGCATCTGTCTGGCCCTGGTCACGCTCAGAAACCCACCATGCCAGCCGGTCCTGGTAACGCCGGATGATATCCACACTGCCATCGGTTGAACCGCCATCCACAATGATATATTCAATCCTGGGGTAGTCCTGTTCCAGCACCGACAGGATGGTCTCCTCAAGGAAGTCGGCCTGGTTATATGAAGGGGTGACGATGGAGACCAGCGGGAGGTCACTCGTTATGCTGTGCATCATGTAGGATTCTGGTATTACTCCCAATCTTTGCTGTCATAGTACCGGCAGGCAACGCACTCGGTAATGGAACGGATGCGCTCAATCTCTTCCGGCTCCAGCCGGCGCTTCCAGTTTTTCAGGTTTGCCCGGCTGTCCAGGTGAACGGAGTGAACGGCGTTTCTGGAAAGTTCGGATGGATTCTCCGAGCTGCTGGTTTCAAAGATGGTTTTTTCCACCTGCGCAGAAAAATTCAGACCCAGGGCCTCATAGAGCCGGCGGTAACCCTCCACTGGCTGCAGGGAAAGATCTTCGTGCCGGACAATCTGAAAGGAGGGGAACTGCTCCTGATAGGTGAGGACCACCTGGTAGATCATCTTCCACAGCAGGCTGCTCTGCCCGATAATATCTTCCGGATGGTGCTGCATCTCTTCCATCGACTGGCGGAAAGGCTCCAGCCAGTCGCGCATCAGGAGCGGCTGTTGCAGCAAATCACTGAAATCGAAATTCCATTTCAGTCGTTTCAGGCTGCTGGCAAAGGCAGCCGGGTGGCGCACGGTGATTACGACCCGGCAGTTTAACCGCTCCGCGAACCAGGGGGCGGAAAAAACGGCGAACGGATCCTTGATCAGCGGGGTCAGGCCCCGGAATCTACCGCGTAAAAATGTGGTCCAGTCCCTCCCCATGCGCAGGAAATCTTTGCGCGAGCGCAGTGACCGGATTTCGGCGGCGAGATGGTAGCGGAAGGCCAGGGTTTCCTGCAGCGCGGGCAGGTACTGCGCCTCGTTTTCGGAGCAGATATAGGTATACCAGTGCCGGATGGAAGCTGAGAAAACCCCCGGGCGGTGCAGAACATTCAGCGGCTCACTGATATAAGCGGTTTCGCTGCTGGCGGCCAGGATCTTCCCAGCCCAGGTCGTTCCGGAACGATGTGCCCCGGTCACCAGGATTGGACGGGCAGGCGAAGTGCTCATGCGCGGTCCTCCAGAACCAGCCCGGGCCATCCGTCCAATCCCGGAATCGCGTCCCATTTTTTTCGCTGCTCGTTTCGCAGCTGGTAGTACCACCGAGAGATTCCCTTCAGCCCCACCAGGCTGAGCAGTGCGTAAATCATGCGGTGCCAGTGCTGCAGCGCATATCGCGGATAAACGCGCAGGGCGCGCATGTAAGCCAGCAGCGCTGGCCCCGGCAGGTCTCCATCAAGAAGATAGCGCGCGTTCAGGCGGTGCACACCTCCCAATATCTGTCGCCGGTTGGCAGCTACTCTGCCGGCGAACTGCGGGTGCTGCTCCATCCAGGAGAATATTCTCATGGCTTCTTTTCCAAATCCTGCCGCTTGAGCCACATTTTTTGCCGCGGGATGGTAGCGGGCAGCGGACCAGTAGGCTGAAACGTGTTGAATGGGCGCCAGGCTGGCGATACGCAGCCAGAGATGATGATCGAGTAGAAAATGGTAATCGGGATCCAGGTAACCGGCCTTTTCCAGGACAGACCGGCGCATAAATACGGAGGGCTGGCAGATGATGCGAAAGCGCATGAGCTCCGGAAGCCCCCAATTCCCGAAAACCAGGCGGTTAAGGGGCCGGCCAGCGGCGTCAATCGTGATGGCGTCGCCGAAGACCATCCCTAATTCTGGCTTTTGCTCGAGGACAGCAACGGCACTGCTGACCGCACCTGGAAGGTACAGGTCGTCAGAATTTAACCAGGCGACAATTTCTCCACGGGCGCGCTGCAGTCCTTTATTGATCGCCTCCGCCTGACCCGAGTCGGGCTCAGAAACCCAGTAAGCAAGACGGCCGGCATAACGCTGGATGATGTTTACGCTGCCGTCGCGAGAGCCGCCATCGATGATGATGTATTCGATCTGTGCACCCGTCTGGGCGAGCACCGACTGTATTGTCTTCTCCAGGAAGGCTGCCTGGTTATAAGAAGGGGTGATGATCGAGACGAGAGTCACGGTGAAGCGCCCACCTATCCGTCGGAGAGCGGGTGAGCCAGGTCGTAAATTAAATATCCATCACCCTCTGCAATCAGGGGATAACGGGTTTCCAGGATATCCCGCAGTGCGGGCTGGTCTTTGTACTGGCCAAAGGCAGTGATCAGGAAATAATCAACCCCCTCGGTGCGTTTGGCAAACATGGATTCAATGTCTTTCGCACTGCCGCGCATTTGAGAAAGATTCAACTCGCCCCGGTTCGGCCACAAAGAAACCTTTCGCCACCCATAATACATCAGACGGTAGCCATAATCTTGTGTCAGGGCGATGATCTTGCCATCAGTGGGAAGGTAGGATGCAATTTCCTCCCAGTAGGCTGGTTCGTGGCGGTTGTCTTCCAGAGAAAACTGATTGACGCTGATCACGGAAGGAAAGGTGATCCCGACCAGCAGGACAGCCGCAAAGAGAATTTTCCAGAACCAGTTCTGGCGAAGGACCTGTTCCAGGACAAGTGCAGCAACTGGAAGGATGGAGAGCGCCAGGATGGGGATCAACTGGATGTGGTAGTAGTTATGGGTGTACATCTGGTAGGGCAGCATCAGCCCGTAAAGGCCGTAGCAGACCCACAAACCGGCCAGCAGCGCTTTCGTTCGCCCCGCAGCGATGATTACCCCGAAAAGCCCCAGCAGGATGACAGCCAGGCTCATCAAACTTTGCACCAGATTGAGCCAGCGTACATACAGGGCGGGGTCCAGCAGCAGGTGGGACAGGGATACCGTCCAGGTGGAGAAATACTCCGCAGCCCGTCCCTGCCTTCCTGCGTAATAGAGCAGGGTTGGAACCAGCATCAAAATGGCCATGCTCCAGACCTGCGGATTCTTCCAGCTTCTTTTTATCCCCAGGGTGTGCAGAACGATGGCTGCAGCTGCCGCGCCGATGATATAGCCCGCAACGGCTTTGACCAGAACCGCCATCCCCCCCAGCAGCCCGGCGGCCAGTGCCCATTTCCAGCTCTTTGAGTCCGACCAGCGCACCAGCGCATACAGCGTGAGCAGGATCCACATCACCATGCCCGGGTCAGGCTGAAAGGAGCGGCTTGCCTGAACCCCGAAAGGCAGGAACAGGTAATAGGCCAGTGCAATCAGCGCTGCTCCCCAGGAGACTGCGGGCGAGGCTGTATCTGTCAAACGCCGGGCCAGAGCAAACAGGGCAATCCCACCGATGATCCAGAAAAGCGAATTGTATAGGCGGGCGATCCAGAGCTCTTCACGACCGATCGCCAGATAGGTAATGGCCACCACTCGCTCCAGGATCGAAGGCTCATACTGACCGGTTGAGTTTGCAAACGCAATCGCACGCTCCCTCAGGCTGGGATCGGCGTCCGGAAGCATCTCGTAGTACATGCCGCGCGCGATGATGGCGGAGCGGAGCTGGCGGGTGGGGTGAAAGTCCAGCGGCTGGTCGGTTAGATCGAACAGCCGCAGAGCTAAACCCGCCGCAAGAATCAGCAGAACTGCACCCCAGCGGAAGATATTCATGCTGAGGAGCAGCCGGCTCTGGGATCCGCTCTTAATCAGGGAGTCGGTTTGCGTTACTCGAGTAGTCATTTACCTGTTTCCGCTCAAAATAGAGAACTGTAATCCACTTTCGGAAACACTGTTAATTTACCACCAATTGTGGCATCCAGCACTTCCCGGCCGGCCTGCCGGTAAGCCTCCCGGGCCAGAATATAGCCGCGCTCCGATGTGTCCAGGTCGGGGAGCTGCCAGCGGAAGCCTTTTCCAAAGTAGGCGCTGTGGAAATGGTCGGGATCGTCACCCTGAGAGACAACGGTTGTGTTCGGTTTCCCCTGGGTGCTGAAGCTGTGATCGACGCCGATCAGGATGACCTGCTGAAAACCCATGTAGAAAGCGAGCTGCAGCGCCACATATGTGACGGTTGCGCCCTCCCACAGGCGGCCGCGCACATCGCGGGCAAACTTTGGCCCCGTGTAGGTAGTGTGCAGGAACATCATATCCTCCGTGGGCTCGATCAGGCGGTGGGAGCGCCAGGAGAGAAATTTGGGTATGGGCAGGCTGCGGATTTCCTGAGCGCACTGCTCGATCACCAGGCTGTTGATGGATACGTAATAGGAGGTCGGAAATCCAAGCTCCGGAAACATCAGGTAGATGCGGTTCAACCCGAAGGTGTACTCGTTCTTCAGCCGCGAAAGGTCGGTTTTTTTCAGGCTGGGACCGTTGCCGATGATAAAGCAGCGCTCTCCTCTGTGAATATCCTGATACCGGGCCAGTTTCCGGATGCTCTCGCGGCGCAGGGGATGGAAGGTGGCAGCCGGCCACTGTGATGCCCGGACAAGCCCGTACCAGATGGTGCGGCCTGCATTCCACACAGGCCCCGGTGTGATTTTCTTGAGTTGCTGTATTGAGCTCATTGAAGGCTTGTTTTATTCGGTGCTTAAGCGGGCTGTGGCTCCGCCGTCGATGATCAAAGACTGCCCCGTGATGAAGGAAGACTGATCTTCATCGGCCAGGAAATAAATTGCGCGGGCGATCTCCTCCGGCTCTCCAATACGGCCGTTGACCGTCTTGCTGGCCAGGTTTTCCAGCCGCGAGCGCAGGTCGCCGCCGGACACATGATCGCGAACCAGCCCGGCATGCAGCATCGGAGTATTGACCGCACCGGGGAGGACAGCATTGACGCGAATGTTGTCGGCAGCGAATTCAATCGCCATGCCGCGTGTCAGTGCCAGCAGGCCGCCCTTGCTGGCCGCGTAGCTGGCTATGCTGGCAGAAGTTTGCACGGCGTGAACCGATGAGACGTTGACGATCGCGGCGCGGCCGCTGCGCTTCAGCAGGGGATAGGCAAGTTTGGCAGCCAGAAAAGCCGAGCGCAGGTTGGATGCCATGGTGGTATCCCATTCTTCCACGGTGAGCTCGACCAGGGGCTTTACGATCTGAACCGCTGCGTTATTGACCAGTGCATCCAGTTTGTCCGTGAAAGCCCGGGACTGATTGAAAATGTTCTCCATTTCCTCGGGGCGTGAAATGTCAGCCCGGATGAAAAGCCCGTTTTCAGGGAATTGTTCCGGATAATCGGCGCGATCAACGCCAATGACGCGCCATCCGGCTTCGCAAAAGATTTTAACTGTTGCACGGCCAATACCACCGGCGGCGCCGGTGATCAGCATCGTTCGAGGGGAGTTTGAAGAAAGGGATGTTGCCATGGCTTTATCCTTTTCGGTGCGTTGGATCACACTGTTTGCAGTGTGCCAGATTCCTCATACGCAATTCCCAGACCATGCATGAGGTTGCGAATGGTATTCCAGTGAACCCGCTCCCAGGCGGCCGGGCTGGAATTGGAATTGTGCGGGGCCAGCATCACATTGTCCATTTTGAGAAGCGGACTGTCGAGAGGCAGCGGTTCGACCTCGAAGACATCCAGGGCCGCTCCGGCGATGGCGCCAGTTTGCAGCGCATCGATCAGCGCCGGCTCATCGACTACCGGACCGCGCGAGGTGTTAATTAACACCGCATCGGGTTTCATGAACGACAGCGAGTGGGCGTTGATCAGGTGATAGCTGGTCGGATTGAGGTCCGGGTTGAGGCTGACAAAATCCGCGCGGCGGAGCAAATCTTCCAGGTCGGTCATCTCAATCCCATACTCAAGAATGAAGTCGGGTTCAATTGGCCGGATGTCATTGCCGAGGAGCTTCATACCGAAGGCGCGCGCTCTGCGCAGGACAGCTTTTCCGCAGTTTCCGACGCCGATCACACCCAGGGTGCACTCACTCAAAGAACGCCCGGGCAGCTTATCCCAGACCCCGGCTTTCATTGCACGGTCCAGCCAGGGCTGGCGGCGGGCGAACGCCAGGATATATCCCATAACACTGTCGGCAACCGGGAGGGTGAAGGCATTGGGTGTGCGGCAGATGCGGATGCCCAGTTCGGCCGCAGCTGTCTGGTCGATGGAATCGATACCGGTTCCCCATTTTGAAATGACCCGCAGGCGCGGAAGGCAGGCCTCCATCACCCGGCGAGTATAGCGGTCATCTCCGCAAATCGCGCCGTCAAACTGCCCGGCGTATACCAGCAGTTCTTCCTCGCTCAGGCGTTCGCGCACTTCCGGAACGATCAGCTCGACTCCGTAGCGCTCGAAAACCGGCCGAAAACGGTCCACACAGGGGATCATGTAAGGAGCAGATAGTAATACGACAGGCATCAGAGCATTCCTCTTGTCATTTTCATTCTTTTTCCGGATACCGCGACAGCAGCACATCGACGATCAGGAAGTCCAGTTCTTCGTCAATGTCCCAGGCTTCGGCGGCATCGATCTCATACATCAGCGGGCGCTCTCCCAGGCGGTTTCGCCGGGCGAGCAGGGTTTCGCGGGTAAAGATATAGATGCAGGAGTTTTCCTCGTAAACCGGAGGCAGGTCCTGAGTCTGGAGCAGGATGGCAGGATTGTGGTTGATCGCCCTTCCGAGCTGATCCCAGAGACGGGACTGCACCCGGGTGACAGAGAACAGCGAATCATATGCCGGATAAACTTCCAGCAGCTTTTGAATGCTGCGCGAAATCGTTTCGGAACGCAGCAAAGGGTTGGTGCTGTGTGTTTGCAGGTAAAAATCGGCCTGTACCTGCCCCGTATCATAGGCCAGAATTTCGTTCATGGGGATATGATCTGCGCGCAGATGTGCGGGGCGTTCCAGAATGGTCACCTGAGGGAATTCTTTCTGCAGGCCTTCGATGATCACAGGGCTGTCCGTGTCCACCACGACCTCGTTGATTTCGGGACACTTCAGCAGCGTGTTCACAATATGCTGGTACAGCGGCTTTCCGGCCAGTACGCGGTAGTTCTTCCCAGGCACTCGCTGAGAGTGATGGCGCATAGGAACCAGGGCGGCGATTTTCGTCATGATGTCTCCACGATCGGTGTCAGATGCTCACCAGTCATTGTCTTTTTCATATCCCAGGCGGATGAGCAGGTCGCCGGTTACGTCTTTGAAGAGCTGTTTGTTTTCAGGGGAAAACATTTCTCGCCAGCCGCCAATTTTACCTTTCCGAAAGGTGGGAGAGCGGCTGGGGTTAATGTGATTGGCCAGAGTCCAGATCGCCACATCGCGAGATACGGCCAGGGGAAAACCGCGCTGAACGGCGTGGTCCACAACCCTGCCAATCGTATCTTCTTGATCCCGTATGAAATCCTCAAAGCGCAGGGTGAGCACTTCGGGATGATCCAGCCAGCCTGTGTAGGGTTCGAAACGGGCAAGGATGTCGGGAAAAGGGATCTCGATATCCGGGCGGCCGAGAATGCTCGTGCGCAGGCGCTCGTCAAATGTTTTTAAATGATCGCGATAGTAGGTGTGGTGCACATGGTTCGGTTCCATCTCGGTGACGTAATGCACGTGCGAGACCACCACATCGCGAGGATCGCGCAGAATGAAATAGGCCGCAAAGGAGTCCTTACAGAGCGTGCTGATGACTTCAGGGAAGGCGTGCAGATGGCCGTATGCAATATCGCCAGGGCGCAGACGCTGCAGGTCCTTCAAAATTTGCTGGATAGGCCGCGGCTGCCCGGATTCTCCTTCAAATGTAACCACAGCGGGAAGCCCGCTGTCCACTGCCGGGCCGATTTCTGGAAACCCCTGCAGGACCTGAGTAAGCAGATGCGTTCCACTTTTCGGGAAAGAGTTGGCGAACAGGACCGGAACATCTTGCAGTGAAGTGCGCCGGTAGCGCAGCATTTGTGAATAACGCCTGGCCGTTCGCCGGGCCAGGCGAGCTTGCTGTGCCAGCGGCGACTTTGATTTTAAAAATTGAAATGCAGACATATCAATTTGTATGGGGATGGAAGGCCCCTTCTTTGACCTTACCAGTCGTCCCCCTGTTCATATCCCAGGCGGATTAACAGATCACCGGCTGCCTCTTTGAAATGTTTTTTATTGGCTTCCGTGAAATGTTCACGCCAGTTGCCTGGCTTTCCTTTGCGGAAAGTCCCGGATTTTTTCGGGAGCACAGCCGCCTGTAAGACCTTGATCGCCTTGGCTCGCGAGACTTGAGGGGTAAAACCGCGCGTTTCCAGATAGTCCAGCAAACATCCAAGCGCAGCTTCCTGGTTCAGTCGCAGATCTTCAAACCGCAGGCACAGTACACCAGGCTGGTCCAGCCAGCCCAGGTAATTTTCGTATTTCGTGCGAATACTGCTCAATTCCGCCCCGGGCACTTCTACGCCATCAATGGCAGCATCAATGCGCTCTTCCATCGTTTTGAGCGTATCGTTATAGTAGCGGTGCATACCGTGACCGGGATGCATCTGCGTGGCGTAGAAGACATGCGAAATGATGATATCGCGGGGGTCACGGTGGACGAAAATCGTTGCCCGGCCCGGGCGCGTCAGTTCAGACAGGAAGGGCTCCCGGGCATGGATATAGCCATACCCGATGTCGCCCGGGCGCATGCGCCGGATGTTTTCCAGGACGCGCTCGGCCGGCAGCTTGGCATTGTTTTCTGCCCGGTTAACCGGTGGAAATCCGGGGTCGATGAACGGACCCAGTTTGGTTAATCCCTGCAGCACCTGGATAATCAGGTGCGAGCCAGACTTGGGCATGGCATTGCCCAGAACAGCCGGAGCATTCTGCAGGGCTGCAGGCCCCCATTTCACCGCCACCGCTGCACGACGCGCCTGCCAGCGGACTGTTTTCAGCCAGTGTTTTACCTGATAGTATGTGTCCATATCAGCGCCTGGGAGCGGTTGGCTGCATCGAGCGGCTCAACCATACCAGTTCCTTGCTTTGTAAAAGTTTTACGATCTCGAAGACTGTCTGGAAAGAGACATCCAGTTCTGCTGCGATGTCTGCGATTGTGTGTTCGCCGTCACACCGTTCCATAATCTCGAACAGGCGGCGGTGACCATCCGGGTTGGTGCGGTAATCTACCCAGATGCCATACCCAGAGCAAAAGATCTCGCCCTTGAAATTGTTGACCACATACTGATTCTGTTCCCAGGCCTCGATCAGCCCCAGGACGACCTCTACAGAAGCCTGCATGCGCTCTTCAGCGAGGATCTCCGGGGTATCCAGACTGGAATGATACTCCCGGTAAGGACGTGTCGGTGAACCGGCTGGCTCCACGCGCGACAGCGAGAGCATCGGGACGCGCACACCGGGTGCGTTGAACTGGCGCTCATCGTTGCCGATCACCGTGCGGTAAGGTGCGCAGTAGCCCTGCGGATCGAGGTGGCGCAGAGCCGTAGTCAGGCAGAGGTCCGCCTGGCTGGCCGGCTGGAATGAGCCCTGCAGGGCATGAGGCGAGTCATTTCCGAGCATCTCAAGGAATAACCCGGCTTTCATTTGCGGGATCAGGTGTTCGTGATGACTCAGGTAGGCCACCGAGCCGATGGTTTCGGGCAGGATGAGCAGGCGGTAGGTGTAATGCAGAGGAGACCCTGATTTCTGCCGCTCGAGCAGGCAGCGAGCGGTTTCTATGGCCACAGCCACGCCGGACAGGTCATCGTTTGCCATGGCGGGGTGGCAGAGGTGAGCCGCCAGGACGAAAGTCTCCTCGCTTTCACCGGGGATGGTGATTTCTCCGACTTTCAACGTGCCGGGTTCAAAGCTGGTGCGAATGACGACCCGGTATTTTTCATCTGCAGGTGAACGGGAGATCCTCTCGCGTAAGGATTGGTCCGCGCACAGCCCCCAATCACGCTCATAGTACTTAAAGACGAAAGGCACTGCTTCCGGCAGGCGGGGGTGGACGTGCAGATGCTGGAGCAGCTCATCACGGCTGACGATTCCCTCGAAGGGCAGGGAATAAGAAATCACATGCAGGGGATGGTCCGCGGCGTCAATCAGCCGCTCGCCTCCCAGGGTTTCGAGATAAGCTTCATGACAGGTCCATTTTTCGGGCACACGCCAGGTCCAGCACGGTTCGCCTGTAGGATACTCGTGGATGGTGACCGGAACTTCCTCTGCCAGGCGGTAAAGCGCCCGGTCAAAGTCGTCGGAAACGATATTGCGTTGTAAATACCAGAGTTCGTTAATCAGCTCCAGCATCGAAGCCATAGATCGATTTACTCCAACTGTGCTTTAGATTCTTTGTGCGCCGTATGGGGAACCGAGCGGCTGCCTACCAGCGCCCAGGGATCCTTTTCTAACAGCCGGTCAGCCGCGTCCACAAAGTCACGTAAACGGCATGTGCATACCCGGCCGTAATTCAACGGGCGCATCTCCCATTTCCCGCTTGCCTGCAGAGCCTGCTGGACCGGACGTAAATCCAACTGGGGGTTGATTTCGAGATCACGCACAAACATGCGGTAAGTACGCTGCTGCCATCCGGCCGGTGTTTTTACCTGGCCAGTGAATTCCTTCCAGTAGCGATAAGGGACCCTGGCGCGCTGTTCGCTGTAGTGAATGATCGAAACTGCCTGCACGCTGGCTCCCAGCAGGAGCAGTTTGAAGTCCAGATCGAGCAGGCGCTCGAAAGCCGACCCGGGGTCGAAAGCCGAGGGGGTGTCTCGACCGGTGATATCCGCGGCGTCTGGCCCCAGCACCGCCAGAGACTGCATCGGGTGCATAGAACGCCGCGCTCCGGGATGCCGGCGCACGAGTTCCGAAAAAACGCCCATCCCTTCGGAAGGGGTGACTTCCGGATCATAGGGCTCGCCGCGTGCAAACCCAAAATTAAAGGTGGGAACAGCCAGAGCGCCCTGCACAAGCTGCTCGTTGGCGCCTGGCTCGCCGTTTAATACCGACAGCAGAGCCTGCAGATAAATCCCGGCTCCCCCAACCGGCCGGCCCAGAAACTGCACGGCCGAGTGCACGATCAGGCGGTCCCCAGGACCGATTCCCAGCTCTCTGAGAAGTGCAGAAATTTGCTGCTGCGTGACCTCATTCATTGGTTTCAGGGCTCGCCTGGGGAATCCAGCGGTAGAGTGTCAGCTCCGGAAAGAAACCCAGGCTCCGGAAGAAGGCCTTGCTGGCGTCATTGCCTTCCAGCACCTGAGCTTCAATCGAGTGTACGCCCTGCTGCTGCAGCCATTCAAAAGTTAATCGAGCCAGCCGCTCTCCTGTATTCCCGCGCCGCGCTGCCGGGTCGACCCAGATATCG
>JAAYXE010000049.1 GCA_012516075.1 Chloroflexota bacterium
GTGCTCACCCCGGTGCTGGGGTGAGCACACCTCTCTTCTTTTAAGGTATACTTCCCTAGCTGGCGAGTATGCCGCGAGTCCAAATGAACGAGTGTCTTTAAGTCCCTTGAAACTCATCATCCAGATCCCCTGCTATAACGAGGCGAAGACCCTGCCTGCTACCCTCCAGGCCCTGCCGCGCAGCCTGCCCGGCATCGACTGCATTGAGTACCTGGTGATCGACGATGGCAGCACCGACGACACCGCTGAAGTGGCGCGCCGCCACGGCGCGCATCACATCGTACGGCTTCCGCAGCACGCCGGCCTGGCCGCCGGTTTTTCGGCCGGGCTGGAAGCCAGCCTCAAACAGGGAGCAGACCTGATCGTCAACACCGACGCCGACAACCAGTACAACGCCGCAGACATCCAGCTCCTGGTCGAGCCTATCCTGCAGGGCCGGGCACAGATCGTGGTCGGGGACCGGGGCGTCGCCACCCTGGAGAGCTTCTCCCCGATCAAGCGCCTGCTTCAGCGCCTGGGGAGCTGGGTGATCGGCCGCGCCTCCGGTGTGCACACGCCGGATGCAACCAGCGGTTTTCGCGCGCTGAGCCGCGAGGCCGCCCTGCGCACCCTGGTGCTGTCTGAATATTCTTACACATTGGAGACCCTGATCCAGGCTGGGGCCCGCCACATGGCCGTCACGTACGTGCCGGTGCGCACCAACCCCCAGACACGTCCCTCGCGCCTGATGCGCAGCATCCCCCACTACCTGACCAACTCCGGCACCACCATCCTGCGCGCTTACACCATGTACCGCCCGCTGAGGGTGTTCACCGGCCTGGGGATCCTGCTGATCACCGCCGGGCTGATCCCCGGCATACGCTACCTGTACTTCATCCTCACCGGTCAGGCCGGGGGGCATGTCCAGTCGCTGATTCTCTCCGCCATTCTGCTGATTGTCGGCTTCCAGGTGCTGCTCATTGGGCTGCTGGCCGACCTGCTCGGCTTTAACCGCAAGATCCTGGAAGAGCTGCTCTACCGTGTGCGGCGGATGGAGCTGGGGGAGCAGTCAGTGCCAGGTGCAGCATCGAGTGCTGATCGCAAGGAACAGGCTTCCCAGGTTGAGGTCGAGAGGTCTTTGTAATGCGGTTCGGTGCATTACATCATCGCCATTTGCATGGTCAATGGAATGGCTGCACTGGCCGAATCATCCTCTTTCTCATAGGCCTTCTGCTGCTCAGTGGTTGTTCTCCTGTTCTGACGACTGAACAACCCGCCCACCTGGACTGGATCGTTCTTTCTGAAGATAGATCCATTGGGCAGACGCTGGTAGCTCGCTTTGATGGATTGGATGGGATTGCCTTTCATCTTCGTCCAGAAGAAGATGGTCAGGGGGTAATTCGGTTTTACCTGCGCCGGTCTCCCGAATCACAGGAAAACCTGATCGAAGCCAGCCTGCCACTCAATAAGGTAGGACAGTCAAGTTTTTACCGGTTTTCATTTCCTCCCATTTCAGGATCCACCAACCAGACCTATTATGCTTTTTTAGAACTGGAAGGTTCCGGAGCGGCTGCTGTAGCGACGGGTCCTGCATCCGCTTATATTAATGGCGCTCTCTACCAGGACCACCAGCCCGTTGATGCGCAGGCCGCTTTTCGCCTGTCGTACAACCCTTCCAGACTGGCCGCTGGTATGGCGCGCATGGGGCTGTTGTGGATAGGAGAGCTTGGGCTGCTGTTGTTCATGTTCGCTGTACCAGGTTGGGCTGTATTTTCTTTTTTTGATTTCAACTGGGATCAGCGAGGATGGATCGAAAAATTAGCCCTTTCCTGCGGATTGGGTCTGGCAGTATATCCTTTGCTCGTGCTGTGGGCTGACGTAGCCGGGCTTCGCATGGGGCCATTATTTGCCTGGGCTCCACCCCTGCTGGGTCTGGCAGTACTGGGAATCCGTTATTTTCCGAAGCTTTCTCTCCTTTCACCAGCTCAACTGAAGAAAAATACCAGGGATTCATTGAAGAGAGCCAGATCTCAGGCCAGGAATCCCAATATCTTCCGTGACCATCCCCATTTACTCCCCGATCTGGCCCTGCTGTGTGTTTTGGGTCTGGTGGTGATAACCCGCTTCTGGTCAATCCGCAACCTGGCCGGTCCCATGTGGGGAGACTCCGTGCAGCATGTGGTCATGGCCCAGCTGTTTATTGACCACGGCGGGTTGTACGAATCATGGCAGCCCTACGCCCCTTACTCCAGCTTAACGGTGCAGTATGGTTTCGCCCTGTATTCCGCCCTTTTTTCCTGGATAACCGGCCAGCCCAGTTTGCAGGCGACCCTGGTGATGGGGCAATTAATCAATATCCTGGCGATTTCAGGGCTGGTCCCGCTGGCGATGTATCTTTCGGGTGGCCGGCGTTGGGCTGCGGTTGGGGCTGCTCTGGCAGCGGGTTTGCTTTCTCCAACGCCCGCTGTTTATGTCAACTGGGGGCGCTACCCGCAGTTAGCAGGGCTGGCTATTCTCCCCGTCGCCCTGTGGGCCTTTTTACAGGTTGGCGAGGGAATAAATTCCGAAGAGCAAAAGTTCAAATGGTCAATTCAAGGCGGCCGTATCCTGACAGCCGGAATTTTGCTTTCGGGCGCCATCCTGAGTTATTACCGCATGGCCATTTTTTATGCGGCTTTTGGTCTGGTCTGGCTTTTTGTATGGGCGATTCCCCGCTGGAAAAAGAATAAGAGGAAATGGCTGACGGGGATACTGCATCTGGCATGGACAGCAGGTATTGCTGCACTTTCCTTGTTACCCTGGGCGGGGCGGCTGCTGGGGAGTAAACTGGCTGGATTTGTCGAAACCGGTGTTAGCAGCGGCAGCCAGATTGAGGCTATCCTCAGCGATTATCAGGTGTGGCAGCAGATCAAGGAATATCTCCACCTTTCCTTGCTAGTCTTTGCCGGGATAGCGTTCTTATGGAGCCTGGCTCGCCGGGAGTGGATGATCATCGCGATCCCCGTCTGGTTCGCGCTGATTATTGCATATCCGTCCGGACAACTTATTGGTTTGCCCGCGGCCAATATGATCCAGAGCTTTGCAGTAATGATTTCAGCTTACCTACCGGCAGCCTTGCTCCAAGGATGGTTAACTGCTGAGGTCGTCAGCTTGATCTCCCTGGCCGATCACCACTCCGTGACGAAGAAATTTGCCCTAAATTATGGATTTTCAATTGCTCCGGTCGCTGCCCTCGGACTTCTGGCTGTTGGGATATATGGGGCAAAAGAACTGCGCAGCATTGCCCATCCGGATTTATATGCCATGCTGACTTTTCCCGACCTGCGCGCCATGGAATGGATCCGCGACAACACCCCCGAAGACGCGATCTTCCTTGTGGAAGGCTTTCGAGACCGTCCTTATGCAGCTGTAGGCTCTGACGCCGGCTGGTACATACCCGTCCTGGCAGGACGGAAAAACAGTATGCCGCCTCAATATGCCATATTAAGCGAACAGCCTGAAACGCCCGGCTACTCGCAGGCTGTTGTCAGCCTGATTTCCACTTTGGAAGCGCACCCTATACCTTCAAATGAAGCGCGCGAAGCCCTTTGCACCTTCGGGATTACGCATGCTTTTGTCGGTCAGGGTCAGGGCCAGGTTGGTATCGGTGCCACGCCGCTCTTCACCTATGCAGACCTGGAGGCCAGCGGCTGGTTCCATCTACTGAATCGCCAGGACCGAACCGCAGTTTTTGCGATGAACCCAACCGTATGCAGCGCGAATCACTGAGCACTCCACCTTTCCGCTGGGTCACATCCATACGGGATCATCCAACCCTGGTCCTGATCTGGATCCTGCCCACAGTCTGGCTCGAGCTGATCAGCTTTTTGTCCGGCACTCTGTTCGATCCAGTTAAAACAACCGGACGCGTGCTGTTCACCCTTGCCGTGCTCGCGCTTTCCTGCTGGGCAGCGGCTTCTTCCCGAATCTCACGGAAGGTGCTGATCGTCTGTGCAGGTTTGATTAGCGGCCTGGCTGCAGGATGGTTGAACTCACGCGGCATTCCGGCCTCAACCCTGGCAGTCTGGCCATCCCTGGTCGCGTATTATGCTGTGCTGTTAATCGGGATCAATCACCTGACAGTTAACCGCGCTCGCTGGATCCGGTGGCTGCTGATGGGTACGGGTGCCCTTTATTCCGCAGTACTGCCTGTAGCTCTCGCCCAGCTGGAAACGCGTTTCTCAGAAGAAGAATTTTTTGTCGCGCTGCAAGCGGCCGCCCTGATCGTTTTCTGGGTTTTATTGTGGACTGCTTTTTCTCTATCAATAAAAAAATTTTCTTTTGAAGATGCGAATAATAATAAGGAGATAACAGCGAAGAACGGTCATTCCCGGGCTTCATACCTGATCGGGTTGATTGTGATTACTGGTACCCTGCTGTTTGGGTGGATTGTCATCCGCAGTTATCAGAATAGTTTTTATACACCATCTGCTCCGGGTTTTGCTGGAATCTCACCGGATCGTCCTTTCATCTGTGCTTCGCTGCCCGAATCAGATCAAAACCCGGAGTATACTGCAGAAGCTGCGTTTCAGACCCTTCAGGAACTTGTAGAAGCCCACCCCCGTAAAGGGCCATCCGAATACGGCCTCCTTGCTATCAGCAGACGGGACCCGGTTTATGCTGCTGAATTTCGCCGCAGTCTGCTTGCTGAAGCCGAACAGGGTAAATATACAGGCCCCGCGAACAGCATTAAATTCGGACAGTATGAAGCTGCGTTAAGGTTATATTTCTACAGCCAGGTAAAAGAATTCTTCCCTGATCTTTTCGATGCTCAGGATGAAGAAATTCTCCAGCAGTGGTTTGCAGCCATTAACCGGCGGGCACTTACCAGTGAATGGGTCGATTGGTTATATGCCCTGGCATTCAATAAAATACCCGAGGGACCTTACGAAAATCAGGAAAACGGTGCCGGGCTGCTGGCTCTGCTTGAGGTCACCGGGATGGCTGACCCAAACCTGAGTTCACAGAACCGGGCTTACCTGGATCAAAATGTACGCGGCTGGGAAACGCGATTCAAAAATACGGACGATGCTCTGATTTACCAGCCGGAGTGGATATACAACGCACTCTTCCAGTCGCAGTATCGTGGAGGCTCCTCTCCTGATAATCAGAAGCTCTCTTTTTATTGGATACTGGCGCAGGCTCTGCCCACTGGAGCGCCCTTCGGATATAACCATCCCGCCCCGGTCAATTTGACCGGCATCGCGGCTTTAGGGGCACGACTGCTGCAGGACTCCAATCTCGCCTGGCTGGCCGCTCAGGCCGCAAATTATTCGGCGAACAGCCATGGTTACATCGCAGCTGTTCCCGGAGCAGAAAAGCCGTTTGCCGTTGATCCTGAGTCTCCTGACCTGGGATCGTGCCTGCTGTTCAGCGATTCAGGACTTCCCAACCAGGTTGGACCTCTGGCACCGGATAAGATTGTCTTCCGCGACGGATGGCAGGTAGATGATAAATATTTAATGCTGAACCTTCGCTTTACAGGCTGGCATCGCTATAAGGCAACCAATACCATCACACTGGTCTATCAGGGTGAGCCACTGGCCGGAGATCATGCCTCAGGCCAGGCTTTCTCCTGGCTGCCGAGCGGGAGAAGCCTGTTCCGGGATAAACGCATTCCCCGTGAGAACCTGAACGGAATTGTGGTGCCGCGCAGCGGTTTCGACGCTGCACTCAATATTCTTACGGGAGTCGGCAGTCCCTGGGCTCAGGATCCGCCTGCCTATGCAGAGGTTGTAGAATTCGCCACCGGAAGTGAATATGATATTTCTACAACGCGCATCACCGGCTGGAACGGCTGGGAACATACACGTACGATCCTGTTTTACCACCGGGGACCGATCGTGATTATAGACACAGCCCAGGGACCCAAAGGAAGCCGGGCTGGACTGACCTGGAACACCTTCGGGCAGATCGTGGATCAAACGCATGGAGATAGAGTTCAACTCAGGGATGGATCCGAAAAAACAGAACTTGTCGTCGTGCCCTTAAATGGAGAGGGTATGTCGATTTCCCATGAGGAAAATGGATTACGGCTCCTGTATCAGTCTGAGAAAACGGGGCACCTGGAAGCTGTCAGTCTGTTTCTGACTGGAGAATGGTGGGGTTCGGAAGTAAGTCTGTTAAACGATGGAAATACCTTACGGCTTCTACAGCAAGGCAAAGAGCTCTCCATCCCTTTGCAATGAGGTACTTATAAATTGACTTCGCTGCGTATTATCTATTTTGGAACATACCGGAAAAATTATGCCCGCAACCGTTTGATGATCGACCGGCTGCGCAGCCAGGGATTTGATGTGGTGGAATGCCACGCGACCTTGTGGAAGGGGTTGGAGGATCGTGAACAGGTAGCTCGCGGAGGCTGGCTCAGTCCGTCATTCTGGCTGCGAGCGGTGCGAGCTTACTTCCATTTAATCAGAAGTTATTTTAAGGCTGGTGACTACGATATCATGGTTGTCGGTTACCCGGGCCAGGCGGATATGCCCCTGGCGCGCCTCCTGACATGGCTGCGCCGAAAACCTCTGGTCTGGGACATCATGATGTCTATTTATTTAATCGCTTTAGAACGGAAAGTGGATGACCACAGCCCTCTATCTGCGCGCCTGATCCACTTCGTCGAGAGCCTGGCGATCAGGCTGCCCGATTTATTGATTGTCGATACACCCGAATATGCCAGCTGGTACGAGAAAACATATGGTGTTTCTGAGGATAAAATTCGCCTGCTCCCACTGGGAGCCGACGACCGGGTATTCTACCCCCAGCCCACCAACGATGTTCAACCTGCAAAAGACCGGTTCCGCTGTGTGTATTACGGTACCTATATTCCAAACCACGGGGTCCAGTATATCTTAGAGGCCGCCCGCTTGCTTCAGGACCACCCGGAAATCACCTTCGAGTTAATTGGCCGCGGCCCTCAGCTCGAAGCGATGCAGTCCCTGGCCCGAGATTACGGGCTGAGCAATGTGACTTTCATCGAATGGCTTGAGGAACCCGAACTGGTGAAGCGGGTCGCACAGGCGGATGTCTGCCTTGGCACTTTCGGGTGCACGCCGCAGTCACTCATGACGATGCAGCATAAAATTCAAGAAGGCCTTGCCATGGCCCGCCCGTTGATTAATGGCGATTCTCCCGTGATGCGAAGAAGCCTGCAGCATGGTGAACACATTTATCTTTGTGAAAGAGAAAATCCACAGTCGCTGGCCAATGCGATCCTCGACCTGCAGGCCAACCCTGAGCTGCGTAAGCGCCTGGCTCAGAAGGGATACGAATACTACGTCGAAAATCTATCCATGGAAAAGCTGGCGATAAAGCTGGCTGGCTACATGAGGGAAGCTGCTGTTCGCCGGTAACTTGGGAAAAGGCTTTATATTTTTCAGGAGATTCAGGTGAAGATCGCCTTTTTGCTTACCCAGAGCCTGGACAGCCCCAGCGGACTGGGCCGCTTTGGCCCACTGGCGCGAGAGCTGGCCCGCCTGGGGCATTCGATTGAGATCTTCGCCCTGCACCCCGACTGGGAGCATCTGCCCCGGCGCTCCTTCGAAGAACAGGGCGTGCGGGTCAGTTATGTGGCGCCCATGCACGTGCGCAAGCACGGCTCGACCAAACAGTATTACAGCCCCGCCCGCCTGCTGGCGGTCACGGCCCGGGCGGCGTTCAGCCTGGCGCAGGCGCTGTCCAGGTCGCAGGCCGAGGTCGTACAGGTGTGCAAGCCCCAGCCGATGAACGCCCTGGCAGCCCGCCTGGCCCGGCGCGGCCGGCCGGTGTTTGTGGACTGCGACGATTATGAAGCAGCCACCAACCGCTTTCAGGGCGCCTGGCAGAAGCAGGTTGTGAAGTATTTTGAGGACGGAGCCGCTCATTACGCCGCTGGCATTACGACCAACACCTGCTTCACCCGCGACCGCTACCAGGCGCTGGGATATCCGGCCAGCCGGCTGGTGTATGTGCCAAACGGTGTCGAGCGGCAGCGCTTTTCGCAGCCATCCGACCCGGACGATCTGCGCCGCCGCTGGGGGCTGGAGCCGGACGACCCGCTGGTGGTCTACGCCGGCACATTGGGCCTGGCCAGCCACCCGGTCGACCTGCTGCTGCAGGCCTTCGTGGAGGTGCTTGCGCGGCTGCCGCGCGCACGTTTGCTGCTGGCCGGCGGCGGTGAGGACTTTGAAAACCTGCAGAAGATGGCCGCTGAACTGGGCCTTGGGGAGGCGGTCATCTTCGCCGGGCGGGTGCACCCCGACGAGGTCCCCGGCTACCTGCGTATGGCGACCGTGACAGTGGACCCTGTGCACGACGACCTGGTCGCACGCGCCCGCTCGCCGCTCAAGGTGGTCGAGAGCCTGGCCTGCGGGGTCCCTGTGGTGACTGCGAACGTGGGCGACCGCCGCAGCATGCTGGCCGGCGGAGAGGCTGGCGTGCTGGTCAAACCGGGCGACAGCCACGCTCTGGCCGAAGGCCTGCTGCAGGTGCTGGAAGACCCGGCAGCCCGCCAGCGCATGGCGCAGGCAGCGCTGGAGCAGCGCGAGTACTGGTACTGGGACCGCCTGGTAGAGCAGTTTATGCAGGTTTATGAATTGGGCTTATCTCCGGACGGTACGAAACGAATTCATTCATGAACGCTACATCTCCCCCCACCACCTTCACACGGCGTATGGTCGCCGGGAATATCGCCGCGCTGTTTTCGGGTTCGGCAGTTTCACAGGGCATGACTGCTCTGGCTCTGCTGCTCACGGCACGCCAGCTTGGAGTAATTGGCTACGGCCAGTATTCTTCTTCCATCGCCCTGGCCAGCATGACAGCAATCGTCTTCAACCTGGGCATGGATATCTGGCTGCTGCGCGAGGGGGCACACGAACCGAAGCACCTGGGGGTTTATGTGGGCAGCGTCCTGTCCATTAAAGCCATCGCAGGATTGGTCTGGTTTATTGTTCTGGCCCTCATATCGCCCTGGCTCAACACCATTACCAGCTCCAACTCATTCCCTGTCCCCCTGGTCATCCTCAGCGCCGTTGTCGTCTGGCTGGATGGCGTTCTGTTCACCCTGCTGACAACCTTTAAAGCGCTTCTGCGCAATAAATATACGTCCATTATTGATGCGACATCCGATTTCGTATGGGTCCTGGCAACCGCAGCGTTGATCGGGCTGGGCGTACGCCAGGCCGTTCCTTATATGCAGGCCCGCGCGGGGGTGATGATCGGTACCGTGGCCATTGCCGGCATCCTCGCCAGGCGCATTGAGCGCTTTAAAACAGATCTCCAGGTCACGCAGCGGATCATCAAGGAAACCTTTCCTTACGCGGCTTCTGAATTCCTGGCCTGGACATCGATGCGGGTGGATATCCTGATCCTGGCTACCATCAGCGGGGAAGAAGCGGTTGGTCTGTATGCTCCGGCTGTAAGCCTGGCCAATGCTCTCTTCCTTGTGCCTGCCGCTGTATACTCGGTAATCCTGCCGGTGCTGAGCAATCTTTTCGGTTCTCACCCCAGGCAGGCCTGGCTCACGGCCGGCCGCAGCCTGGGCTTACTCGTGCTGCTGGGGGCTGTGCTGTCGGTCCTGCTCTACATGGGCTCTCCCCTGCTGGTCGCCCTCCTGGGGAGTTCCTTTGGCGGTTCGTTAGAAATTCTGCGGATCCTGAGCGGCAACGTATTTATCCATTCACTCTCCTTTGGCATGGCGGCCATCCTGGTGGCTGTCAACCAGCAGGCCCGCAGGACGCTCGTACAGGCCGCAGCGGTGGGGATCAATGTGCTGGCAAACCTGATTGTGATTCCCCAATTCGGTATTCAGGGTGCGGCCTGGGTGTATGTCGGCACAGAGATCGTGCTGCTGGCCGGCTACTCGGCCCTGGTGTTTCAGCACTGGATGCGCAGCCGGCAGTCAACCTGACCCAGATGGCGGCGATTTGATTTTTACGTCAAGTGCGGGATGCTGAAATTACCTGCTTCAAACTCCATGGCTTTCATCCGCCTGTACGGCCTGCTCGAGCGCACCTACTTTAACCTCACTCGCGTCCGGGCCTTACCGGCATGGCTGGCCTATACACTGGCAGATTCTCGTGATGCGCAGCTTAGCTACGAAGAACTGCTCGCCATGCGGGAGCGTTACCCGACCACACCAAAGCCCTCAGACCGTGAACTGCACCGGCATCAGGAAAAGTGGGCCCGGCGTGTGGAGCAGATAGCCCGCGCCGGATCCTGTCAGCAGGTGCTGGAGGTGGGCTGCGGGTGGGGATTCGCTGCCCTGTATCTGCACCGCGCCGGGATCAACATCGCAGCCAATGATCTGGTGGATATTCGCGCGCCTCAGGTCAGGGAAAGCGGCCTGCCTTTCAGCACGGGCGATGCCTGCACACAGCTTCCGTATCCCGATGGATCATTCGACCTGGTTTTTTCGATCAACTCACTCGAACACTTCGACCGTCCTGCAGCGGCTGTGGATGAAATGCTGCGAGTCTTACGGCCCGGCGGCCTGCTTTATCTGACGTTCGACCCGCTGTACTACTCCCCCTGGGGGCTGCATGCCTCACGCCGGCTCGGGATGCCCTACCCACAGATTCTTTTTTCCGAAGAGACGATCCAGCGCTTCGTCGACGAGTACCAGGATGAGATCGCCTCCACGTACAGCCCCGGTTCCGACACAACCAAAATCGGGCCCTACCTGAACCGCTGCTCGCTGCAGCACTACCGCCAGATCTTCAGGGAACGCAGACATATCCTGCGGATGCTGACCTATACCGAAAGAAGGTCCTACGACGGCCTGCATATGATCCGCCGGTATGCGCCCATATTGAAAGCACAGTCTCCTTCCTTTGAAGACCTTATCGTCAGCGGGATCAAACTGCTGGGGAAAAAACAGGCTGTATGACCACCCGAATTCTGCTGATCAATGTCCACTCATCTTGCAATGCGGGCGATGCGGCCCTGACCGAGGTCACGCTGGAGCAGCTGCAGGCGAACATTCCAGCGGCAAAGATCACGCTGTCGATGGATGATCCGGCCAGTCACAGCGGTGACGGCGCGGTGGTTGAATCGCTGTTTACCTGGATCAAGCAGCCGGAGGGTGGAGGCAGAGGACGCTGGAAGCTGGCCAGCCTGTTCTGGCTGGCGCCGGGAACCCTGCTGCCCATCCTGACCGCCCGTATTTCCGGCCGCCCGTTCTTCCGGCTCACACCTCCAGCCTGGCGCAGCACATTGAACGCCTACCTGCAGGCCGACCTGGTGGTCAGCAAACCCGGAGGCTTCCTGTACAGCTCAGGGCTGGGGTTAAGTCTGCTGGTTTCACTGTACACGATGATCCTGGCCCTCGCAGCCGGTAAGCCGCTCTACCTGTTCCCGCAGTCCATCGGACCCTTCCGCCGCGGCTGGGAGCGCTGGCTGGTTCGGCAGGTTCTAAGTCGGGCCCGGTTAATCATGGTGCGGGAAGAAATCTCTATTCTGGAGCTGGCTGCCTGCGGACTGTCCAGGGAGCGGGTGCAGCTGATGCCTGATGTGGCCTTCGCATTTCGCGGCGCCCCGCCGGCAGAGGCTGCGGCCTGGCGGCCAGACCTGCGGTCCTTCATCGAAAGCCGCTGCCCGTTACTCGGCATTACTGCCATCAACTGGGGGGCGCAAAATCCAACCTTTCAACACCAGGAAGCCTATGAAAGCGCCTGCGCCGCCGCAGCCCGTTATTTCATCGAAAAGATCCACGGGCGGGTGATCTTTTTCCCCCAGGTCTGGGGACCGTTCGAAGCGCAGGATGACCGCGTTTCGGCCCGGCGCATCGCCAGGCGCCTGGCCGACCTGAAGTCCGAAGTCCTGCTGGTCGACGACCCGGTGCCGCCCCGCATATTAAAGTCGCTGTACGGCCGGCTGGACATCCTGATAGGCTCGCGCATGCACTCCAACATCTTCGCCCTGAGCGAGGGGGTGCCCGTACTCGCTATCGGCTACCAGCCGAAAACCGCCGGAATTATCCGCATGATGGGACTTAGCGAATGGATGATACCGATCCAGGAAACCAGCGCTGAGACCCTGACGCAAAAATTGGATCAGCTCTGGCAGCGCAGGCAGGAGGTGCGGGAGCATATCCGGGGCATCTTTCCGGAACTGGCTGCCGGCGCCGGCGAGCCCGGACGGTTAACGGCCGAAGACTATGCCATCCTGCAAAGAGGGAACCGCCGTGCTGGATGAAAGGCACCGTTCAGGAAAACGCCTGCGAGTCGTGCAGGTGATTTACGGGTTTGGCATCGAAGGGGGCGGGGCCGGCCGGCTGGGCATGGAGCTGGCCCGGCGCCTGGACCGCCGCTGCTTCGACCCGGTCGTCTGCGGGCTTTGGGACTGCGGATCACATCTGGAGAAGGAGATAGTCGCAAAGCTGCATCAGGAAGACCTGGCGGCTTTCACCGCCGCAGCCTGGGACAGCAGCCGCCCCTATGCCAGCTTTACAGCTGCCCTGCGCGGACTGCGAATGTTTCTCCGGGCGGAGCCCGCTGATATTCTCCACAGCCATTCCGAATTTGGCGATATTGCCATTCTCCCATTTTCCAGCGCAGCCACCCACCTGGTGCGGACGGTGCACAATGGTTACCGGGTCGAATGGCGCAAACGTCCCCTGCGCCGCTATCTGTTTACCAATCTTTTAATCCCGCTGATTTTTCATAAAGAGGTCGCCGTTAACCACGGGATCGCAGCCGCAATGAACCGCCGGCCGGCAGCCCGTTTACTGGGAAAACAGGCGGTCCTGATCCCGAACGGCATCGATCTGGAACGCTTCCGCCTGGATCAGGGGCAGCCCGGTCCGCTGAAAGCGGAATTCAATTTTCCAGAGGGGGCCTTCGTCATCGGATCTGCCGGCCGGCTGAGCGAGGGGAAAGGTCTGGATATCTTCCTGCGTGCTGCGGCCCGGCTGGTGGAAATGGGTGAGCCGGTTTACTTCCTGATCATCGGTGACGGGGAGCTGCGCCCCGAACTGCAGAGTCTGACACACGATCTGGGGATCCAGTCCAGGGTCATCTTCACTGGACCGCGTGCGGATATCGACCGGCTGTATTCCTGCATGGATCTGTTCGCCTCGACCTCCTACTGGGAGGGGATCTCGACGGTTATTCTGGAAAGTATGGCCGCTGGAGTCCCTGTCGTCGCGACGGCAATTCCCGGGAATCAAACAATTATGGAAGACGGCGTGCATGGATGGCTGGTGCCGCCGGGAGATGTCGATTCGCTGGCCATGGCCCTGCTGTCTGCCATGAAGGACCCGGTCGAAAGAAAAGCCCGGGCGCAGCGAGCGCTGGCCCGGGTTCAGGATTTCAACATAGAGGGGATCGTGAGGCGCTATGAAGCGCTGTACGAGGAAATGATGAAGGCTATTGTGAGGTCAGATTGACTTCCAGCACAGGCACTTCATATACATCGCCTGCCGGAAAAGACCATACACGCGGTTTGCCTTCTTCATTCGTAATGACTTCGTACTTCTCAAAAACATCCCCCACGATAATCACGTATTCTTTCGCGTCCACATTTTCAATAATGAAATTACCGTTTTCGTCCGTGATATCGCCCGGGCTGAAAGCCCCATCCAGGACATAAGCGCCATCATCCCCTTCGCGATAAACATCCGCCAGCCGCACAGGAACATTTCCCACCGGTTCGCCGTTCACCAGGGAGATCACTCTTCCAACCAGCGTGACCTTTCCGCTTTCCGGCGTACTCTCCACAGGAAGAGTAGCCGCCTGCTGGCTCTCTGCCTGGGGTGTGGGAGTGATGACGGCGGGCGGGTTCTGGCATGCGGCCAGCAGTAGAACAAATAAAGCCAGAACGGCAGCTTTCTTCAACCTGAGCATCGAAAATCTCCTGAATTCAATCGAAAAGAGCAAAATACATACGGCCCATATGGTAATCGATCCGGCAGAAGGCGGCAATAACCCATTTTGATTAGTACCTTTCTACCATATTTTGCAAACCCAGAGTAAATGGCTGACGGTCATTGAGCGCCGCGCGTCAATTTTAACCCCAAAGGATTATTGTATCCAAACCAGGGTACCTCTATAATTTCATCAGCCTGAACACGGATTGGTGTTAATGGTTATCTGAATCCGGACATGAAGGAGAACCTAAATGAAGATTAAGCTACTACCTTTCCTTGCTGTACTGGCCATTGTTGTGGCGGCTGTTTCCCCCAGCCCCGCCTATGCCCAGGCATATTCCACCTCGTTTACCACCTCAATTACTTACCAGAATATCGGTTCTGGGCCAGCCCAGATTTCGCTGCTCTTCTACCCCAGCCCCGATACGACGGATCCTATTGAAATTACTCGACCGGACCTTCCTGCCGGCGCAAGCACCTCGCTGTTTATCGGTGGTCTGAACGACATTCCCAATAACTTCCGCGGTTCTGCAATCCTGCAGGCCAACCAGCCCATCCTGGCCACCCTGGTGCAGCTGCCGCAGAACTCGACCACGGTCCGCAACCGCCCGCTGTCGAACGGCTTCCTGAGCGGGGATTCGACCAGCCTGATCGCCACGGTGCTGAAGAACAACTTCGAAACTTCCACCATCTTCTCCGTCCAGAATGTGGGGACTTCAGCCACCACAGCGACGATAAGGTTCTACAACACTTCTGCCACCGAAGTCCACTCGATGACAGTTAACATTGAACCGGGCGCCGCTTACTTCGTGGATGCGGGTCAGGTCAGCCAGCTTGGCTCGTCATTCAACGGCTCGGTCGTGGTCACTTCTAATGGCCAGATCATCTCCAGCGCCATGGAACTCTCCACTACCGGCCCGGCGGCTTCCGCCTTCGAGGGTGTCGGCAGCGGCAGCACCACCTTCTACATGCCTTCGGCCCTCTGCAACGCCTTTGGTTCGAACACATCTTACGCTGTTCAGAACACCAGCCTGACCGAATCGACGAACGTGACCGTGACCTACAGCAACGGCGCGACCGAAACCAAGACCATCGGTCCGGGCGCCAAGCAGAGCTTCATCGCCTGCGACGCTACCGGCATGAGCGCAGGGTTCAGCGGCGCGGCCACTGTCACCAGCGATAACACACCCGTTATCGCCATCGGTAAGGCGTATGGTTCGGGCCTGTCCACCGCCTTCGTCGGCGCCAGCAGCGGCTCCAACGAGCTGGCTCTCCCCTACGTCCGCTGGGCAAACGATACCAACTGGAACAACGGTTCGCAGCAGCGCACCTTCATCACCATCCAGAATATTGGCAGCAGCAACCTGGCTGCTGGGGATGTTGTGGTTGAGTACATCGACAAGAACGGCACTGTTGTCGGCACGCACTCGCTTCCGGCCATTCCGGCAGGCGGAAAAGTTAACTCCAACGCTTCCGACGCCGGCCTCTCCGAGTTCGGTGTTTACCCGGATGGCTCGTTTGGCGGCGGCGCAATCGTGCGCGGCCCGGGCGGCAGCCAGTTAGCGGTTGTAGGCCGTGTGTCTTCTCTGGTCGGCCCAGGCTCCTTCGTCAGTGAAGACTACAACGCGATGCCGATAGCCCCGTAACACATTTCCGTCATTCAGGTACCAAACAGGAATACAGGGAAAGCAATTTCCCTGTATTCTTTTTTTCATCGTATAATGAATCTCTCTCCGGTATAAGAATTTATTAGTCGACCAGGCCTGCCCTGTTCTGATAACAGGCGGGAAAATTAACCTGCCCTGTTCAGGCGGTCTTCCGGCCGGATAGAGACTTTACATCTGACTTGAAAGGCTCGCTGATGTTGAAACGGTTCATTTCTTTCCTGCGCATTGGTTTGATTAACCCCCGGCTGCTGCTTTTTGTCTGGCAAATTAAAAGAGAAACGAATACCTTCCTGTGCTATACAAAACTGCTCAGCCTGATAACCAGTTATTTCGAGGCCAGAAAGCGCGCCACCGGTCCCATAATGGTCGCTGAATTTGGTGTAGGACGAGGGGGTAGTGCGGCTCTGCTTGCCTGGCTGGTTCAAAAATATGGGGGCCGGCTGGTCTTGTACGATATCTTTGGACGCATCCCGGCTCCCACGGATAAGGATGGCGAAAGAGCGCAGGAAAGATACCGGATTATCCTTCACCACGAGAAGGACAGCTATTACGGCAACATCCCTAATCTCTTTGAGGTCATTCAGAAGGAGATTGCTGAAGTCTGCGATCCATCCAGGGTGGAATACGTGCGGGGCAGGTACGAGGAGACACTGCCAGGCCTGGAGGATGATTACGTATTCAATCTGGTCCACATCGACTGCGACTGGTATGAAAGCTCACAGGCAGTGCTGCGCTACCTGCAGACTCGCCTGAGCCCGGGTGCGATCCTGCAGGTGGATGATTATTCCAACTGGGAAGGGTCAAACCGGGCATTGAACGAAGCAGAATGGCTGAAGGGATACGGACGCAAGCTCGTCGAAGGCGCACTGCACATCGATATGGCCAAAACCAGCGCGGTGAACCCTGTCTGAAGAAGGTAATCACCGGCGCGCGAGCCCAGCCTTTACAGGGGTCTATCTACTTAACGAGCACCGGGAATGATACGGTATACAGCACCTGGTAGGTATATATATCTCCGGAGAGCTGCTCTCCGCTGCGCCCCCCAATGACGTAAATATTTCCACCCAGCGAGGTTACACCGGCATCCGCCGTAAATGGTATTTCAGCGACATTAAATACCTGCCAGCGGTTTTCCTGAGGTAACAGCGCATAGGATTCGACCGCGCCTTCCCCGTCTGCCGCCTCTCCACCGATCGCATAAAGGATATCAGCCACGCTGATTAATCCCAGGCCGGCCCTGGGTTCGGGTAATGGAGCGGTCTGCTCCCAGAGCTGTTCGCTGTTCCCCGCCCGGTTGGGGAGAAACGCGGCGCTGTCGGCCAGCAGTCCCTGGCTGTTTCGACCCCCAGCTATAAAAATTCTCCCCCCGTTGACAGCTGCTGCCGCCCCGGCCCGCGGCTGCGGCATCTCTGCATACGGGGTCCATTCATCCTGCTGGGGGTCGTAGCGATAAACGGTATCCAGGAAGTTCTCACCATCCCAGCCGCCGATCAGGTATAGATTCCCTTCAAATGCCGCCAGGGCATAGTCGCTCACCGGGACCGGTAAAGACGCTGCCTGGCCCCAGGAATCAGCAGCCGGATCATAGACTTCGACAACATCCGTAACTGCCCCCGAGTCGAGGACTCCTCCCGGGACGTAGATCATGCCCCCTACCACCGCGGCAGCAACATCGCCTACCGGGGTTGGTTTTTCGGCCAGGCTTTCCCAGCGATCACTGCGCGGATCATACTTCTCCATTACCCCGGTGACCCCGCCGGTACTTTTTCCCCCGATAACGATAATGCTGTTCTCATAAACGGCAACGGCCATCCCCGCGCGCATTGTCGACATGCCAGACAGGCGCACCCAGCGAGATTCAAGGGTCGCGACGGATTGATATCCTGGTGGATTATCCGTTTCCCGGCTGCTGGACAGGACAGCAGCGATAACGGCGCCGAGAACTATCACGCCCACCAGAAAAAGGAACAGAGTCTGCCGGGGAGATGAGGTGGTTCGACCAGCTGTTGGAATGACGTCCGCAGCAGATGGCACACTGATCTGGCCGTTATCCACCCGCAGGGCATTTCCTTCTGCACCATCGTTATCATCCGCTGCAGGCAGAATCGAAGCACCCCTGGGCACCAGGTTGTTCGCCACCGCATACATGGCTGCTTCGGTACGCGAGCTCACCCCGATCTTCGCAAAAATATTGCGCAGATGTACCTTTACGGTATTGGCGCTGATGTACAGTTTCTGCGCAATTTCTTTATTGCTTGCGCCGGTTGCCACCAGGCTTAATATTTCGAGTTCGCGCTCGCTGAGTTCTGTCTGTTCGGTCATATATAATTTCAGGGCCTGCAAACTTTTCCCAGAGGACGATGATCCAGTCAGGCCGACACTCCACAGCCCCTGGCGGATTCACTGGTGGTTTGCAGAGTTACCTTCCGACCTGCGTAATGGGGCCCACAACAGACGCCCAGCAGGTCATTCAGCCACAGGTTATTATAACAAGGCCCTAACTGCGCATGTCAAAGACAGCCGGGAACAGCTCTGCATTCGAAACTGGAGAGCGCTGTGGATCAGCCTGTAAACCATAAACGGTAAGGGGAAAATACTACACGAATTTGCGCAGTAGTAACAGAACCGGAATGGATCACCTGCAGATACCATCCCTTCTCCAACACCCCTTGACCGCGCTGGGGAGCTGCAGTAAAATGTTCCCGTCTCTGCGGGCGTAGGTCAGTGGTAGACCGTCACCTTCCCAAGGTGAATGCCACGGGTTCGAATCCCGTCGCCCGCTCTCTCGACGCCGCGCATCCCCCAGGTGCGCGGCTTTGCTTTTACTCCCACTTAACGGTTTTATCAGGGCAGTACAGGAGCCGCGCTTATGCGTGCTAAAATTTCCGCATGAGCGCTCCAGGCCCCATTATTCTCTACGTCGAAGATAACCCTGAGAACCGCATGCTCGTGCAGCGGGTGCTCACGGCCGAAGGGTTCATTGTTCTGGAAGCCGCCAGCGCCGTTGAGGCCCAGGAAGTGCTGCAGAACCACCATCCCCAGCTCATCCTGATGGATATTAATATGCCGGACATGGACGGCTACAGCCTGACCGCTCGTTTGAAGAAGCGCCCCGAACTGCAGGACGTGCCGATCCTGGCCCTGACCGCTAATGTGCTGCGCGGCGACCGCGAGCGTTCGCTGGCCGCCGGCTGCGACGGGTACATACAGAAACCGATCGATGTCGACCGGCTCCCCCAGGAAATCTTGCGCTATCTGGAGAAGTAAGCGGTGGAAAGCAACCATTTGAATCCAACCAGCCTGGAGACCAGCCTGCAGGACGCCATCGTACTCGTGGTGGAGGACAATGTCTCCAACTTCGTGCTGATGGCCCGTTTGCTGGGTTATATGGGTATCCACAGCGAATGGAAAACGTCCGGCTACGAAGTGGTAGAGTATGCCGACACACTGCCGCGCCTGGATTTGATCCTGATGGATATTCGCCTGCCCTATGAGGACGGGTACACCGCGCTGCGCAAGATCCGCTCATCCCCCCAGTTAAAGAACACGCGCGTGGTGGCGGTCACCGCGGAGGCCAGCGAGGAGGAGATGCGCAAAGCACGCCAGGCCGGTTTTGACGGCTTCCTGGGTAAACCGCTCGACCCCGACCGATTCCCCGACCAGATCCGGCGCATCCTCAGCGGCGAGCCGGTGTGGGAAATCTGGTAGTTCGCTGGCCCAGACCACACGGCGGGTCAGGACCTTCGCAGCAGGCGAAATCCTGCCGGAGGTCCTTTTGATTCAGGCGGACGTTGAAAAAGACAGCTTTGAAAGCGGTTTTCACTTATGTAAGAAAGGGTTCTCAATACCCATCCCGGGCATGATAATCCCTCCGAATCGATCAACAAGGAGCCAGCACCTCGTCCATGGGCATCAATCCAGCCAGCAGCCTGCTCGAAGTTATCCTCTGTTTCAGCACAGCCGCACGCCGGGCGGCAGCCGCCGCCACCCAGGCCGAAACCTTCACCTCCGTACTCAATGCTCTTGAGCCGGCCGGCCTGACGGGCCTGATTTTCGAAGGCGCCGGCACTGAGCTGCAGCTCGCCTGCGCTTCTGGCCTGTCAAAGCGGAAACCGCTCCCCGAACGCCTGCCGGTTGATCTGCAGAGCCTGGAGCCCCTGTTTTCTGGCGAGGTTCCACTGCTGCTGCCGGTAACCGGTGATGCGCCATCCGGTTCTGCTGCTGCCCTGGAACATCTGGACAATCTCCGGGCGCAGAGCGGCTGCCGGGCGGCCGCCTGCCTTCCGCTGCGCGGGATGGCCGGTCTGCGCGCTGTGCTGGTGCTGGGAAGCACACAGCCGGCCCTGGAACCGGCCGTGCTGCAGTGCGCTGCAGACCTGGCCGTGGTGATCTCCAGCGCGCTGAAAAAGCAGGAGATCACGCGCGAAAAAGAATCAGCGGTCAGCGGTCTGGAAATTCTGGACATGATCAGCGCGGCCCTGTCCGGCGAGATCTCGCTGGAGGGGCTCTTCCACATCATCCACGAACTGGTCAACCAGGCGATGGGGGAGGTCAACCTGTATATCGCCCTCTACCATGAAGACAGCGGCCTGGTGGAAATCCCCTACATGACCGAGGACGGTGAACGGCTGCAGGTGGACCCTTTCCCACTGGGCGAAGGACTGACCTCGATCATCATCCGCACCCGCCAGCCGCTGAGGCTGGTTGAAAATGTGCGCGAGCGTGCGCTGGCGCTGGGCGCAAAGGTGGCCGGAAAGACGCCGCGCTCCTGGCTGGGGGTGCCCTTGCTGTCCGCCGGGCGAGCCTTTGGTGCAATGGTGATCCAGGATATGGAGCGAGAGCAGCGCTTCACGCTGGAAGACCAGCAGCTGCTGGTCCGCATCGCCGGCCCGGCGGCCAACGCCGTACGCAGCGCATATCTGCTGGATGCAGTGCGCCGCCAGACTGAGCGGGAGCGCCAGCTCTACGCGATCAGCAGTAAGATCCGCCGCAGCACCGATATGGAGTCCATCCTGCGCACCACAGCCAGCGAACTCGGCCATGCGCTGGGCCTGCGGCGAGCGCATATCGAACTGCAGTTCCCGGCAGAAGCCGCCGCTCAAAACGATCAGGAGAGCAGCCGGTGAGCGCCGCGAAGCCTACGAAGCCCGCAGATGTAACTACCGCAGCCGGCCCAGCGGAGGAGCATATCCGCCGTCTGCAGGAAGAACGCGATCACCTGCAGGCTGAAATCGAACGCCGCTACCTCCAGATCCGCACGGCGGCCGAGATCCAGCGCTTTATTGGCCGCACGATTGAAGCACCCGAGACACTCGAGCAGATCGTCAACCTGATCCAGGAGCGCTTCAACCTGTATTACGCCGGGATCTTTCTGCTCGACCCGTACGGGACTTACGCCGTATTGAAAGCGGGCAGCGGCGAAGCCGGGCGGCGAATGGTGGCCGCCGGGCACCGCCTGGCCGTCGGTGAAGGGTCGATGGTTGGCTGGGCGATCGCCCACCGCAAACCGCGCATCGCCCTGGACACCGGCCAGGAGAAGGTGCACTTCAAAAACCCTTATCTCTGGAACACACGCTCCGAACTGGCGCTGCCCATTCTAAGCGGCGACAAGGTGCTGGGGGCACTTACCATTCAGTCCGAGCAGCCGAACGCATTTGATGAACAGGACATCACCATCCTGCAGGGCATTGCCGACAGCCTTTCCAACGCCCTGGAGAGCGCACGCCTGTTCTCCCAGGTCCAGGAGAACCTGCAAGAGATCCAGAGCCTGCACCGCCAGTATCTGCAGCAGACCTGGACCGCCCGGCAGGAAGAGACCGCCAGCCTGCAGTTCACCTACGAAGACCCCGACGCCCCCGAACCGGCCAGCGCGCTCGAACTGCCCCTGGTGCTGCGCGAACAGGTGATCGGCCGCCTGCGGCTGGAAACGCCCGCTCCACAGCTTCCGGCCGAAGACCGCGCTCTGGTCGAGGCAGTAGCCGGTCAGACCGCCCTGGCACTGGAGAACGCACATCTGCTGCGCGAAACTCGCCGTGCGCTCGATGAGCTGGCAATGCGCGAGCGCTACCAGAGCAGCATTGCGCAGGCCGCAGCCCTGCTGGCAGAGCACGGCACCTCCCGGCTGGATGAGGTGCTGCGCACCCTGGGAGAGGCCGCGCGCAGCGACCGGGCCTATTATTACGAAGTCCGCACCCATAACGGCCGCGAATTCTGGCATCTGGCTGGAGAATGGTGCGCCCCGGGTGTGGCCCCGCTGATCAATAACACTCTGTTCTCCCAGGTTCCCATTGAGAAGGTCAAAGACTGGATCGAACGCCTGCAGCGCCAGGGCTGGATCGCCGGGCACGCAGACGAGTTTCCGCCGCAGGAACACGAATTCCTGACAGCGCTGGATATTCATGTTCTGCTGCAGTTTCCCATCCCCAACAGCAGCGGCAGCTGCGGCTGCCTGGGATTCGAACTTCTGGACGGCGAGCGCTCCTGGGGGCAGGAAGAGATTGCGGCCCTGCAGACGGCCGCCTCCGCCCTGACCAGCACCGTGGCCCGCGAAGAACTGGTTTACAAGCTGCAGTCCAATCTGAAAGAAACCGAGAACCTGCACAGAGCCAGCGCGGGCTTAAACATGGCATCCAGCAGCAGCGATGTGCTCGCCGTGCTGCGCCAGTACACACTGCTCGGCCAGGCAGAAGAGGTGGCGATCAACCTGTTCGAACACCCCTTTGACCCTGACCGGCAGCCCGAGAGCTTCACGCCGGTCGCTGTCTGGTCCAGCGTGCCGCTGGCAGCCACCCCCCTCTCCCGCCAGAAGCTGCAGGACTGGATGGCTGTTGAAAAACTTCTCAACCCCGATGTCCCCACACTGGTGCAGGACCCGGCTAGCGATCCCCGGCTGCGCACGACCGCCCGGGAGGTCTATGTCGATACGCTGCAGGCGGCGCGCCTGCTGTTCACCCCCCTGAACTTCGCCGGCAAGTGGATCGGCTTCATCAGTGCAGCCTTCTCCAGCGACCCTGCGATCAATGAAGCCGCAGTTCGCCGACTGGTGTCATTGTCTGGTCAGGCAGCGGTGGCGATCGAGAACATGCGCCTGCTGAACGAGACCCGCCAGCACAACGAAGAGCTGACTACGCTCAACAACATCATCCGCTCGGCCAGCAGCACGCTCGACCTGAATGAAATGCTGCACCAGGTGCTGGTGCAGATCCTGAATGCCACCGGGCTGCACGCCGGGCTGGTGAGCCTGGTGAACCCTGCCACCCAGGCGCTGGAACTGGTTGTGGAGCACAATCTGCCGCCGGCAATGGTCGAGGAACTGCGCAGCAGCGGGCTGGCCGGAACGCTGTGCGAAAAGGTGTTTCGCCAGGGCCAGGCCATCGCCGCGCCCGACCTGGCCGCTCCTGCCGTCGACGGCGACACGAGCAGCCTGCTGGCTTATGGCTTTTTCACATATGTGGGTGTGCCGCTGGAGGCGCGCGGACGCGTGCTGGGAACGCTGTGCGCATTTGGCCGCGCACCGCAGCAGGACCCTCCTGCCGGGATGCGGCTGATGCAGATCACCGGCCAGCAGATGGGGGTGGCCATCGAGAACGCTCTGCTGTTCCAGCAAACCCAGCAGGCGCTGGCCGAGACGGCTACCCTTTACCAGGCAGGTGCCGAAATCAGCGCGGCACAACAATACGAAGAAATCCTGGAAGCCCTGCGCAAGCACACCATCTTCGGACAGGCCGACCGGCTCATCAGTCTGCTGATGTTCGACCGCCCCTGGAGCGCTGAAAGTACGCCCGAATACGCACGGGTGCTGGCGAGATGGACCGCCAGATCGCTGGACAGCCTGCGCGAAAGCTATCCCATGCAGGCGTTCCCGGCGCGCTTCAAACTTTCTCAAGACCAGGTGACTCTGGTGGAAGACATCGCCAGCGACGACCGCCTGGACGATTACACACGCATTCTCTTCGGCGAGAAGCTGCAGGGAAAAAGTATGCTCTTTATTCCCCTGGTGGCTGGCGGGCAGTGGATCGGGCTGATCAATGCCATCTTCGGATACCAGGCGAAATTCACTGAGCAGGATGTGCAGCGCCTGATGGCCCTGGCGGCGCAGTCGGCGGTGGCCGTGCAGAACCTGACCAGCCTGCAGCTTGCCGAGCAGCGCGCTCTCGAAGCTCAGGTCCGCAGCCAGGAACTGGCCCTGATCAACCGGGTCGTTACCGGTGTGGCCGCTTCCAGCGACCTGCGCCAGGCGCTCGAGATCGTCACCACAGAAATTGTGCATGCGCTCTCCGTGCAGCGCGTGTCCATCGCACTGTTAAACGAGGATCGCAAAGGCCTGCGGGTGCTGGCCGATCACTCATTGATCGAGGGGCTGCCCAGCGCGGTCGGTTACCCCATTCCGCTGGAGGGCAACTACTCAGCGTCTGAAGCGCTGCGCACCCGCCGTCCGGTGGTGATCCCCGATGCGCAGAACAGCCCGCTGACTGAGGCCATTCACGAACCCCTGCGCGAACAGGGCATTGAGACCATGATCGTCATGCCCCTGGTCGCCGGCAACCAGGTGATCGGCACCGCTGCTTTCGATATCCTCGAAAAGGGCCGCCTACTTTCTGAGGATGAGATGCGGCTGGCCGAAACGGTGCTCGCCCAGAGCGCCACGGCCATTCAAAACGCGCGCCTGTTCGATCAAACCCAGCAAATGCTGGCCGAGACCGAAGCGCTCTACCAGGCCAGCGTCGGCCTGAACACGGCCACCGACCACGAGCAGATCCTCTCGGTCCTGCGCAGCTTCACCGTCCTCGGCCAGGATGCAGCCTGCGTGGAGTTGAGCCTGTTCGACCGCCCGTGGCAGGAAGAGCAGCCCGAATGGCTGCTGCCCGCCGCGTTCTGGTCGCAGGACACGCTGCCCCCGCCCGGACGCCGGCCGCTGAAAGATCTCTCGCGCATCGACAGGCCGGTGGTCATTCAGGAATCCGAGCTCGACTCGCTGCCCGAGACATTTAAGCACCTCCTGGCGCGCGCATCCGAAATCCGCTCGCTGCTGTGCGCGCCGCTGGTGGTCGGCGGGCAGTGGACCGGTCTGCTCTGCGCCGCCTATCCCCACACAGTGAACTTCAGCGATGCCGAGATGCGCCGCCTGCGCACGCTGCTCGGTCAGGCCGCAGCGCGTGTGCAGAATATCCAGCTGCTGGCTGAGACCCGCCGAAAAGCAGACCAGCTCCAAACAGCTGCCGAGATCGCCCGCGACACGTCCAGCACCCTGGCCCTGCAGAAGCTGCTGCAGCGCACGGTGTACCTGATCCGCGAGCGCTTCAACTTCTATCATGTCTCCATTTTCCTGGTATCCGAAGACGGCGCATACGCCGTGGTGCAGGAATCAACCGGCGAAGCGGGTGAAGAACTGAAGAAGCGCGGCCACCGTCTGGCGATTGGCTCGCGCTCAGTGATCGGCCATGTGACCGCCACCGGCCAGCCGCTGGTGGTGAATGATGTTACAGCCGACCCCATTCACTGGCCTAACCCGCTGCTGCCCGACACACGCGCCGAGCTGGGTATCCCGATGAAGATCGGCACGCGCATCGTAGGCGCGCTGGACGTACAGTCTGTGACACCGAACGCCTTCACGCCCGACGATATCGCCGTGCTGCAGATCCTGGCCGATCAGGTGGCCGTTGCCGTGGATAACGCCCGCTCCTACGAGCTCTCCCAGCGTGCTGTGGAAGAGATGCGCGAGCTCGACCGGCTGAAAAGCCAGTTCCTGGCCAATATGAGCCATGAACTGCGCACCCCGTTGAACTCCATTATCGGTTTCTCGCGCGTCATTTTGAAAGGCATCGACGGCCCGATCAACGAACAGCAGGAACAGGATCTCTCCGCCATTTACAACTCCGGGCAGCTCCTGCTCAATCTGATCAACGATGTGCTCGACCTGTCGAAAATTGAAGCCGGAAAGATGGAGCTGTCCATCGAAGAGAATGTGGATATTGGGGCGCTGATCCACAGCGTAATGCCCACCGTATCGGGCCTGGTGAAGGACAAACCCATCGAACTGCAGCAGCAGATCGACCCGGATCTGCCCGGCCTGCGAGTCGACCCGGTCAAGGTACGCCAGGTGCTGATCAACCTGTTCTCCAACGCAGCCAAGTTCACTTATGCGGGCTTTATCCGTGTTGAGGCCCGCCTGCAGCAAAGCCCGGATGGCGAGGCCGAAGTGTGCATTACCGTCAGCGATTCGGGCCCCGGGATCGCGCCCGAAGACCAGAAGAAGCTGTTCAAGGCCTTCTCGCAGGTGGACGGTTCGCTGACGCGTAAAACAGGCGGTTCCGGCCTGGGGCTGTCGATCTGCAAACACCTGGTGGAGATGCACGGCGGGCGGATATGGGTGGACAGCCAGCCGGGAGCCGGTTCACGCTTCTCATTCACCCTGCCCGTCCACGGGCCTCATACCGGTCAGGCCGATAGAGTAGTGCTGGCCGTCGATAACGACCCGGGGCTGCTCAGCCTGTACGACCGCTATCTATCTGGGAACGGGTTTTCCGTCCTCCCCCTTACCGACCCGTCCCTGGTGCTGGACAGAGCGCAGCAGATCCGCCCCTGCGCCATCATCCTGGAAGTGATGCTGGAGGGAGCAGACGGCTGGCAGATCCTGCAGGAGCTCAAAGCAAACCCGCAGACAGCCCGCATCCCGGTGATCGTCTGCACGCTGCAGGAAAACCAGGAAGAGGGGCGCCGCCTGGGAGCGGATGCTTACCTGCTCAAGCCGGTCCTGCAGGACGACCTCACCGCAGCGCTCAACCGACTGACCGGCAGCCGTCCAGACTGAGCCGGGATCTACTTTTACTGGAATATCTGGAGGTCCATGTTGCCCACCCGCACGGGAACGCCGTTCTCCCCTGTTCAACTGCAGTGCATTGACTGCCAGTGCACCACCGCTTACAGCCCGCTGACCCGAACCTGCCCCCAGTGTGGGGGCGAATGGCTGGAGGCGGTCTACGATTTCGACCGCATCGGGCCCGTCCTGCCCGGCCTGCTCGGCTCGAGGCCTTTTGATCTGTGGCGCTATGAGGAGCTGCTGCCCGTAAGCCGGCCGGCGCTGTCCATGGGTGAGGGCGGTACGCCGCTGATCCACGCCCCGAACCTGGGGATGATGCTGGGCTGCCAGCACATCTATTTCAAAGACGAGCGCCAGGGGCCGACCTCTTCGTTCAAAGACCGGCAGGCTGCAGTAGGGGTGGCGGCGATGAAAGAAGCCGGGGTGACCGAGGCTGTGCTGGCCTCCACGGGCAATGTCGCCATCGCCTATTCCGCCTACGCGGCGCGCGCCGGGATCAAGCTGTGGGCCTTTCTCACCAGCCTGGTCCCTGCCGAGAAGATGCGCGAGGTGGCGCTCTACGGCACTCAGGTAGTCAAAGTGACCGCGTCTTACGATCAGACCCGCCAGGTGGCAGCCGAGTTTGCTCGCCAGCGCGGGCTGTTTCTGGAAAGCGGGTCACGCTCGCCCGCGTCAGTGGAGGCGATGAAGACCATCGCCTACGAAATCGCCGAGCAGCTCACCGCACTGCTGGGCCCGCCAGACGATGCGCCTATGCGCACACCCAACTGGTATATCCAATCGGTCAGCGGCGGCCTTGGCCCGCTGGGTGTGCAAAAGGGCTTTTCTGAACTGCAGAAAATGGGGCTGACCGGCCGCATGCCGGCTATGGCCGGCATACAGGTGTCCGGCTGCGCTCCGATGGTCCAGGCCTGGAAGCAGGGGCAGCCAACAGCCGATCCGGTAACTTCGCCGCGCACCAACATCGCCACGCTGTCCACGGGCAACCCGGGCCGCACCTACACCCTGCTGGTGGAGCGCATGGCGGCCGGAAGCGGCGGAACTTTTGAGAGCGTGAGCGACGATGCGGCATTCCGCGCCATGCATATCCTGGCGAAAATGGAGGGTATCTCGGTCGAGCCAGCCACGGCCGTGGCCGTAGCCGGGTTGATCCGCCTGGCGCGCAGCGGGCAGCTAAAGCCCAGCGACGTGATCGTGGTCAACTGCAGCGGGCACACGGTCTCCATCGAGGGGGAGGTGCTGGGAGAAGGCTGGGCACGCAGCCTGGTGCTGCCCTCGCAGCCGCCTTCTCCAGCGGCGCTGCCGCAGGAAGGCCTGCTGGCGGCACTGAGCCGTGTGACTGCCGGCCGCTACCCGCGCGTGGCGATCGTCGATGACATGCCGGATGCCCGGCGCCTGATCCGGCGCATCCTTCAGGCTCAGGGCGACTACACCATCTTCGAAGCCGCCAGCGGCCAGGAAGCCCTGGAACTGGCCCGGCGAGAGAGCCCCGATCTGATTATTCTGGATCTGATGATGCCGGAGATGGACGGTTTCACCGTCCTCGACCAGCTCAAAGCCGACGCGCGCACAGCGCATATCCCCGTGATCGTGGTGACGGCCAAAGATTTGACGCCCGAAGAAAAAGAACGCCTCAAAGGACAGATCCACTCGCTCCTGCAGAAAGGGGAATTTATGAACGACGAGCTGTTCGACGAGGTCCGGGCATTGATTAAGTGATGCAGTGAAACAGCGCTCCAGAGGAATCTATGCCGCCCTGGCATCCGCCCTGTTCCTGGGGCTGACGCCCATCTTCGGCAAGCAGGCCATTTTGCTGGGTCTGCCGCCGCTGGCGACCGCGGCCCTGCGCACTGTGCTGGCAGCTGCTCTTCTGGCGCTGGTGATGCTGCTGTTCTCGCCCCGTTCTTTCTACATCTATCCGGCCGGGCTGCTCGGCTGCCTGATTGCCGGCGGTGTAAACGGCGTGGGGTCACTGCTGTTTTACGCCGCCCTGGGGCGCATCGACGCCGGGATGGGCCAGGTCCTCTACGCCGCTTACCCGCTCTTTGTGGCCCTGTGGATGCGCCTGGACGGCCAGGCGTTCAGCAGGCTGACCCTGCTGCGCCTGGGGCTCACCCTGCCTGCACTCCTGCTGCTCCTGCACACCGGCGGGCAGGCTGTCGACCTGGTCGGAGTGCTGCTGATGCTGGGTGCCTCTGCCCTGTACGCCCTGCACTTACCCATTAACCAGCGCGTGCTTTACGATATGCCGGCTCCCAC
>JAAYXE010000050.1 GCA_012516075.1 Chloroflexota bacterium
GGCCGTGGGAGCCAGGAAGTTACGTACTCGTTCCCACGCTCCGCGTGGGAATGCAAAAACCGGCCGCTCTGCGGCCGGCGATGACGCCCCATACGACCAGATCGAATCGCCGCGCGTGCGCGAAGAACATGACATAAAACCGTTACATATTACAACCCCATCGTCACGAAAAACATTTGTACAATCCACAAAAAAAAGCCTATACGATATATGTTGTCTAATTCCTGTTTATTTGATAATATAATAACGAAGTGTTCAAACGATAACAATCAATGACAGGTGCGCCCGCAAAATTCATCCGGGTGCTGGTTCGTAAATCATTCAGGTCCACTCGGCCAGGGGAGAGAAAATGGCCACCACTGACGACCCTCTCGAGTTCCGCATCGAGAGACACGCCGCCAGCGACAGCCTGCGCATAAACGACCGAGAACTCGACCACAGCGCGCGCAAACCGGCCTGTTCAAGCCGGCTCCTCTCACTTCCCTTCAAAGTAAAAACTGAAAAACAAAAGAACCTCGATAAAATCGATGGCGTGAAATTCAGGACCGGGGCGTCTTTACATCCCGGAAGGACATGCTTTCCGAATCCAGAACCTCAGGTCGCGCCTTACACTGCTGCGCTGCAGCACTGACCCAGGTTAGCGGACCCGAGTCAACTTCCAGGTTGGTTTCAAGGCAGGTAGACAGGCGTGCCGCCAATCCGCAGATATGCCAGTGAAGGGAGGTGAGCAAATCAGAAAAACGCGAACCAGACCAGCCTGTACCGTCCAGTTCAGACCGAATTAACAGCCTGAACCTTCCAGGTGCCCGGGGGCTATCTTAAGCAGCACACGTCACCGCCGGCATCATCCCTCATCTCATCCCACATCGACCCAACCGCACCCCCCTGCTTTGAAGTCAGAATCCGGGAGAAATCGCCTGTCCTTTGATTCTGAATTTTGCACGCCTGTCAATGTACCGCCCTCCGGCCAGATTCCGAAGGTTCAAGCATCAGGTCAGTGACCGATGAGGATATCTGAAGGAGGAAGCATGTTCACGCGACCGAAAAGACTCATATTCTTGAGCCTGCTGGTTCTCATCAGCATCGTGATGACGTCCTGCCAGGCGCCCCCACCGACCCCAGAAGTCATCCTAGAGACCGTCGTCGTGACGGAGATCGTCCAGGGTACGCCGGTTCAGATCGTGGTAACCCCCACGCCAGGAGAGGAAGAAGGAGCCCAGATCCCCGACACCGGTATCATCCCGGCCGATGCCATGGTCCCCTGTCTGCCGCTGCCCGAGCCGCCCGCGGCTGCAGCTCCGCAGAACAGCGTGGCCCAGGTGCCCGCACCGCAGACCGCAGCCGCTGCCGCGAGCGCGAAGACGCAGGCCGCCAAGGTGTTCGGGAAGCTCTCACCTGCACCCCGCCAGCAGGGAGGCGTCACCTACAACGTGGGCGTCTTCGAAGATGTGACCACGACCAACTTCTGGGCAGCCAACGGCCCGGATAACACGGTATGGAACAGCTATATGCTCCCGCCGCGCCTGACCATGTATGAGCTCTCCGATGTCACCTTCACCTTCGTGCCGGTCGTGGCGGCGGTAGACGTGCCTGATCCGCTCCGCCAGGAAGGCGATGAATGGGTGACCGAGGTCCCCATGCGGCAGGGTATCACCTGGAGCGACGGCGAGCCCTTCACCGCCGAGGATGTGGCCTTCACCGCCAATGCGGCGCTCGAGCTGGGGCTGATCTCGGGCAACTGGGTCTCGTGGTACGACGGCGCCTTCCTGGACCGCGTCGAAGCGGTAGATGATTACACCGTGCGCTATGTGTACCACACCAAGCCCGGCCTGGCGCGCCACGAGTACGGCACGCTGCAGGCGCCCATCCTGGCCGAGCACTACTGGGCCCCCATCGTCGATGCGGCGCTGGCCCCGGTGCGTGAGCTGGGCGAGAACCCCTCTGAAGAAGACCTGGCCGCCGCACGCCAGGCTGCCCAGGACGAGCTCTTCGCCCACGTGCCCGATGGCGAGCCGCTGGCCGGAGCGTTCATCTTCTCGGGCTGGGAGCCGGGTGCGTTCTTCGACAACGACGCCAACCCGAACTACTTCGCCGCCGGCACCACCATGCGCATCTATGAGAACGGCGCCGTCGAGCAGGGGAATGAGACCTTCGGCGGCGAACCCGAAGGCGAGGTCATCGTTGAATCGGAGATCGGCCCGCACGTGGATGCGGTGGTCTACACCATCTACGGCACGCAGGACGCCGCCATCCTGGCCCTGCGCAACGGTGAGGTCGACTTCATGCTCAACTCGCTGGGCCTGCAGCGCGGCCTGGCCGACCAGATCCGCGGCGACCCGAACCTGACCGTGGTCGAGAACCCCACCAACGGCTTCCGCTACCTGAGCTTCAACAACCGGCGCCGGCCGATGAACGACTGCGCCTTCCGCCAGGCGGTGGCGGTGCTGATCGACAAGGAGTTCGTCACCAACACCATCCTGCAGGGCGCGGCCTTCCCGCTGTACACCTACGTGCCGGAAGGCAACACGGCCTGGTACACCGGTGACGTGCCCAAGCTGGGCCAGGGCATGACCCGCAAACAGCGTCTGGAATACGCCATCGCCATCCTGGAGCAGGCCGGCTACACCTTCGAGGGAGACGTCAAACCGACCTTCGATGATACCGGCAACTCCGTGGTCCCGGGCGGGCGCCTGATCATGCCCGACGGCACGCCGGTCCCGAACCTCACCCTGATCGCTCCCAGCGCAGGTTACGACCCGCTGCGCTCCACCTTCGCCATCTGGATCGAAACCTGGCTGAACGAGTTCGGCATCCCGGTGACGGCTGAGCTTTCGGGCTTCAACGTGCTGGTGCCGCGCATCTTCGTCGAGCAGGACTTCGATATGTACATCCTGGGCTGGAGCCTGGGCATCTTCCCCGACTACCTGCGCGACTTCTTCGCCGAGGATCAGGCTGTTGTGGACGGGAACAACGCCGGCGGCTATGTCAATCCGGAGTTCGAAGAACTGGCCAACAACATCCTGACCTGCTCCACATTCGAGGAATGTAAGGAGTACTCCGACGCTATCCAGGTGCTGCTGTCCACCGAGAACCCCTACGTCGTGCTCTTCGACACGGGCATCATCGAAGCCTACCGCAGCGCATCCATCGAGTTCCCCTACACCGAACAGCTCAGCGGCCTGCAGTACACGCACCAGGAAGGGGGTAAGCTGCAGTCGCAGGTGAAGATCCGCTAGGGGATCACCAGACCAGACGAACGCAGCCGGGAGGGCAGGACAGCTGCCTGCCCTCCCACCGCTGCCGTTTTCTCTTCCTGACTGGTGAGAAACGCCGCATGCGTGTTAATGCATCATGCGTGATCCACGGCTCGCAGGATGAGCGCTTCTGCGGCATCCCTGGAGCGTGAGCAGCACAAGGAGAGGAGGAGTTCCGTGAGGCGATTCATAGTCCGGCGCATTGGTCAAAATATCCTGACCTTTTTCCTGTTTCTGACCCTGGTGTACGTGCTCGTCGACGCCCAGCCCGGCGACTTTGCCGATATCTACCTGGCCGACCCGCGCCTGACGCCCACCCAGCGCGCCCAGCTGCGTGAGAGCCTGGGCCTGGACCGGCCAGTGCTCGAACGCTACCTGCAGTGGCTGCGCAACGCGGTGCGCGGCGACCTGGGCGTCTCGTTCTCGAATTACCCGCGCCCGGTGATCGACGTCATCCTGGAGCGCGCTCCCCGCACCATCGTGCTCTTCCTGACCGCCACCATCATGTCGTACTACGTGGGGTTCCTGGCGGGAAAGGTCCTGGCCTGGAAGCGGGGCGGCTTCATGGAATATGCCACCACGATCGTCGGGGTGGGGTTGTACACCGTGTTCTTACCCTGGTTCGGCCTGATGATGATCTGGTTCTTTGCCTTCACGCTGGGGCTCTTCCCCATCGGGAAGTTCGTCGACCCGGTGGTCTGGCGGCGCGCGCCGGTGGACGCCAACTTCGTCTTCCACCGGATGATCTTTTCCGCCTTTTTGGGCTCGACCATCCTGCTGCTGTGGACATCCTTCTCCCGCCGTTTGAACCCGGGCCAGCGCAGGCCGGCGCGCCTGATCGGTTTCCTGGTCGTGCTGGTGGGGATCGTGGGGTACTGGATCGTCTCGGGGATCGGCCGCTACGCGTGGGACATCCTGCACCACCTGGTGCTGCCGATCCTGACACTGACCCTGGTGAACTTCGCCGGCACCATGCTGCTCACCCGCAACAGCATGCTGGAAACCCTGCGCGAGGATTACATCATGGCGGCGCGCGCCAAAGGCCTGCCCGATAAAACCATACGCGATAAGCACGCCGCCCGCAACGCCATGCTGCCGGTGGTGACGGCCTTCGTGCTGGCGGTAGCCTTCGTCCTCGACGGCGGGGTGATTACCGAGACCATCTTTTCCTGGCCGGGGATGGGGCTGACTCTTCTGGAGGCGGCTGTTGTGCAGGACATCCCCATGGTGATCGGGGCGCTGGTGTTCACCGGCATCCTGGCGCTCACCGCCCATCTGGTCGCCGACGTCCTGTACGCCTTCCTGGATCCGCGCATCCGCTACTCGTGAGGTGATTATGGCCGAAATTGCAAAGCCCTCCCCCCAGCCTCCAGCACCCGATTTCATCTTCCCCGAACCGGGGAGCCACGTCCCGGTGATCGAAACCCCGCTGTGGAAGATCCGCCTGCGCCTGTTCCTGCGTTCCGCCCGCACCAACTTCCAGCTGTTCGCCGAGAACCCCATCGGCCTGTTCGGGCTGGGGATCATCCTGTTCTTTGCCCTGATGGCGCTGATCCATCCCTACCTGATGGATAACGTCTGGGACCGCAACATCTACGACCCGGTGATCGGGATCGACCAGAGCATCCCGTACCATCCGGCGCCGCCGTCTGCGGACCACTGGCTGGGGACCGACCCGCTGGGGCGCGATGTGCTCAGCCAGCTCATGTTCGGCACGCGTGCCGCCTTCGTGCTGGGCATCCTGGCGGCGATTGTCACGGTCACCATCGCCACCACGGTCGGCGCCCTCTCGGCTTATTACGGCGGCATCGTCGACACGATCTTCATGCGCCTGGCCGACCTGATCATCATGACGCCCACCGTGACCATCCTGATCGTGATGGCCGCCCTGTTCAACGTGGGCTTCGTCCACCTGGCGATCATCATCGGCCTGCTGGGCGGGTTCGGCGGGGCGACGATCATCATCAAGTCGCAGGCGCTGACCATCAAGGTGCGCGCCTATATCGAAGCCGCGCGCGTGGCCGGCGGCGGCGACGTCCACATCATCCTGCGCCACATCATCCCCAACCTGCTGCCGCTGTCTTTCCTGTATATGATGTTCACCGTCACGACCGCCATCGCCCTGGAGGCGGTCCTTTCCTTCTTCGGCCTGCTCAACATCCGCATGTCGTGGGGGCTGATGATCTACACCACCCAGCGCGCCGGATACCTGCTCGACATGTCGAAGTGGTGGCTGGTGTTCCCCGCAGGCCTGGCGATCACCATGCTGTGCGCGGCGTTCTACCTGGTGGGACGCGCCATGGACGAGGTGGTCAACCCGCGGCTGCGGAAGCGGTAAAACCGGTTGGATCCAACACAGCATATTAATGGAGGCTGCTCGTGGCTGAACTCTCAACCAATCAAAACGATATCCTGTTGAAAGTTGAGAATTTGACCATGCACTACACCACCCGGGCCGGAGAGGTATCGGCGGTGGACAATGTGTCGTTTGAGCTGCGCAGGGGCGAGTCGATGGGCCTGGTTGGGGAGTCGGGCTGCGGCAAGACCTCGGTCGCCACCACACTGCTCAGGCTGCTGCCCGAAAACGCCGTGATCAAAAGCGGGCACATTTACCTGGACGGGCTGGACCTGGTGGACCTGAATGAAGAAAAAATGCGCCAGGTGCGCTGGAAAAAGATTTCGATGGTCTTCCAGGCGGCGATGAACGCCCTCAACCCGGTCTATAAGGTGGGCGACCAGATCATCGAGGCGCTGGAAAACCACAACGAAGTAAAGACCAACCAGGAGGCGCGCCGGCGGGTGGAGGACCTGTTCCGCCTGGTCGGGCTGGACCCGGCGATGATCGACCGCTACCCGCACGAATACAGCGGCGGGATGCGCCAGCGGGCGGTGATCGCCATGGCGCTGGCCTGCCATCCCGATGTCATCGTCGCCGACGAGCCAACCACCGCCCTGGATGTGATTGTGCAGGACAACCTGCTGCGCGAGATGATCGAACTGCAGAAGCAGCTGAACATGAGCATGATCTACATCTCGCACGACATCGCCGTCATCGCCGAGGTGAGCGACCGCATCGGGGTGATGTATGCCGGCCGGCTGGTGGAATGGGGCGCCTCGGACCAGGTATTCAAGCGGCCGCTGCACCCCTACACC
>JAAYXE010000051.1 GCA_012516075.1 Chloroflexota bacterium
GGGGTGTTCGTGCTGGTGGGTGTCGGGGTGCCAAAACCACCGCCATCCGCCCGGGCCTGCCCGGTGAAGGCAAGCCCCACCAGCGCGATCAGAACAACCGCCATCCCTGACAGCGCAAGCGTGCGGCGTAACCAGGCCGAACGGGGGGAGAACCAGGTTTTCAATGAAAGGTCCTTTCTCCTGGTTGAGATGCTAACCTCTTAATGTATTTTACCTCTTTTGTCTGTTTCTTACAAAAGAAAATGAAAAGCACTGATACCGGTTCAGATCGATTTTCAACTCCGGTGACGAGAGAGCCGCGGTCCCTGTGTTTCAAGGCCGTGCTAGACGGTCTGGATGCCGCTCGACCCATAATCCGGTGCGGCCGGTTTTTTTACTCTCCGGAATAGTCTCCCGGTCTGACGCGCTGGCGCAGGCGCTTCTTCTCTCCCTGCCGGCGTTTGGCTTCGATGCGGCGCTTTTTCTGCGCCTCGGGAACGCTCGTTTTGCGCCGTGTTTTGGGTCTGACGGCCGCCTGGCGGATCAGCTCCACCAGGCGCTGCAGCGCTTCTTCCCGGTTGGCCTCCTGGCTGCGCTGCGCGCTGGCTTCGATCACCAGCACGCCCTCCTGGGTGAGGCGCTTCCCGGCCAGACGCAGCAGGCGCTGGCGCACGTCTTCCGGCAGAGAAGGCGAATGGGCTGCATCGAAGCGCAGCTGCACGGCTGTGGAGACCTTGTTGACATTCTGCCCGCCCGGTCCGGAGGCGCGCACGAACTCGAGTTTGATCTCGCTTTCGTCAATCGCAATCTCCGGCGTCACCTGTATCATAGGGTAAGTATAGCCGCTTAAAACAGACATCCGCCGATAAATTCGGCGGATGCTTTTCTTATTTAGTTTCAGCAGCGAGCCCTGCTGAGCTTATCGCTTGCCAGCCGATTCAGGCTGATGCCGGCTTCTGCAGCCTCTAAAGCCAGCTGCCGGTGAAGCTCAGGGGGGATACGCACCATGAAGCGGCCGCTGAACTTTATCGCAGCGATCGGCTCCGGAACCGGCTCGCCGTTCTTCTGTAAATCGACCACGACATCGGCAACTACCTGGCGGATGCCCCGCAGCGCCGCTTCCGGTTCGGGAGCCAGCCAGCTCAGGCTGGGAAACTCCGCACATAAACCAACATATTCGCCATCTTCTTCTGACCAGGTAACACGATAAGTATAGCGATCATCTTTCAACATCGCCGGGTACCTCCTCGTCCTCATTCAGGGCGGTCAGGCGTTCAACGGCTTTGAGCACCTGCTTTACCTGATAAGCTTTTGCCATTCCTCTGTCATTTTGAATATTGACCCGTGGGTCTCCCGGCCAGGGTGTCTTATAAATCCTGTGACTGCTTCCTGACTGCCTGGCCTCACCGAAGTAATGGTCGCATACCTTGCAAAGGTCGCTGTAGCTAACCCCTTTAGGGTTCCGTTTCATTGCTGCGATGATGTTTTGAATGGATGGCACGTTATTATGATATCACTATTGATACCATTGTCAACAGTTGGCAATGAGATCTATTCAAAGGCCTAATCTTTTATGGGGATTCAGGATAGCCAGAATGGCGAATACGCCAGGACTGGAGCTTCAGCGTAACGTGCAGATCCACTGGATTTCAGCGCGTTGAGTTGATCATCCGATCAATCGTTATTCAAGGTGAGAAAAGGACGGTTGAATATGGTGCACTGCTCTGATCGACCAGTAAAAAATGCAGTGCGACAATAACTCCGACCAGCGATTAACCAGGTAAATAAAACAGCCAGGCAGTCCGTAACCTATTGACCTGCCTGGCCGTTTGATTTGACTTAATCGCTACTGCAATCACGGCTCAATCCCCAGCGCCTGGCTCAACCGCTGTTCGTCAAACTCAATCAGCACTTCCCCGTGCACCTTAAATGTCGGCGTCGTCTCGTAGCCGCCCGTCCACAGGCGCACGCGCTCGGCGGCTGCACGGTCGCGCGAGATGTCCACTTCCCGGTAGGGGATATTCTTCGCCTGCAGAAACTCCCTCGCCTTGCGGCAGTCGGAGCACCAGGGCGTGCAGTACAGCACTACGTCATCCTGCGGCTCGGTATTTAACCGGACATGCTCCTCATCCCGGAGGCGCATCTGTTCGGCCAGCACGGGTTCCAGTTCGTACAGGACACGGAAAAGCTCTTCGTTGTCCGGCAGTTCATCGATGTCGTACACGCGTGCAAAGCGGATCACGCCTTTTTTGTCGATGACGAAAATAGCGCGTTCGCTTATCCCTTCCGGCCGCAGCACGCCGTAGGTTTGCGCATATTTCCCGTGAGGGTAGAAATCGCTGAGCAGCGGAAACGAGATGCCGTCCAGGCTGTCTGACCATGCCTGCAGGCAGGGAACGCTGTCAACGCTCAGGCCCAGAACCTGGGCCTCGACCCCATCGAACCGGTCCAGCATGGCCTGGTAGGATGGGATCTGGTTCGTTCAGACGGGGGTCCAGGCCAGCGGGAAAAAGGCCAGGACAATATTACAATGTCCGCGGAAATCGCTTAACCGCACCCTGTAACCGAGATGACAGTCCAGCTCGATCTCAGGCGCGCGGTCGCCAACCTTTAAGATCATCAGGATCTCCTCAAATGATCGTATCGCCCTGCTCCTTATTCAATACCAATCGGGAGCGGGTCAGGATTTCATTCTACCTGTTAATACCTGTACCCCCACCGGCCGGTTTCACTGCCGGTCCGAACGGGCTCATGGCTTTCCCCCTCGATGTAATTTTATATCCAGAAAGCCGGCCGGGCAAGGATATATATCCTCACGCGGGGTAGCGCGTATTTCTCCAGTCGCTTTCCAGTAAACCGTAATACTCCAGGTCCTCGTACTGCCCCCAGTGGAGGACGTGCTCTCGCAGGGTTCCTTCGTGGATCATCCCCAGCTTCTGCATCACCCTGCCGGAGGCCGGGTTGCGGCGGAAGTGGCGCGCATAGATACGGTGCAGCCCCAGCTCGTTGAAGCCGTAGGCCACCAGCGCCTGCGCGGCCTCCGTTGCATAGCCTTGTCCCCAGTATTCACGGCCAGTCCAGTAACCCAGTTCGGCGCAGTGGTGCTTTTTTTCGAGCTGCAGGCCAACGGCCCCCACCAGCTTCCGGTCCTCTCGCAGGGTAACGGCCAGGGTGGTGCCGATCCCGGACTGAAATTCAAAGCTCAGCGATTTTATCCAGCTCTGAGCGGCGCCATCCGGATAGGGATGGGGGATGTTCAGGGCGGTGGAGGCGATTTCGTACTCTCCGGCCATCCGCTGCACATCGTCTGCGTCGGCCAGCGTGAACGGACGCAGGATCAGGCGCCGGGTGTGCAGCACCGGAAGACCAGTGGATGAGCGTTCCAGGAAGGAGCGAAACACTCCGTCGGGATCGGGATGAAAGGCATGCTGATAAAAGACGGCGTCCGCGTTCAGCGGGCCGTAAATATGCGGAAACGCTTCGCCGTGGGCGGGCTCCCAGCGGATCTCCGCTTTTACCCGGCGGGGGTCGATCCACAGCAGACAGAGGTCTTTGACACCTGAATAGAAACGGTTGGCGGTGGCAAGGATCTGTTCCGGCCGTGAGCAGTGGATAAAGCCCTCCTGAGCCAGCGAGGGCGGGCGGTATTCGCCGCTTTCACGTGCCGCCTGCCAGTCGCTCACGGGGCAGATATGCAGGATTGGTGCATCTGTTTCTCTATTGTGCATGCTGGACCGTCCTATCGTTGGGGATCCGTGTTCAGGAGCGCCGCAACCCGGTTCATGATCTCACAGGCAGCTTCTGCTTTACTTAACAGGGGCAGCGGTTCCGACCGCCCATCGGAGTAGAGCAGCGTAATACGGTTGGTGTCGACCTGGAATCCGGCGTCGGGGGCGCTGATGTCGTTGGCGGCGATGAGATCCAGTTTTTTCGCCGCCAGCTTCTGGCGCGCGTTTTGCAGCAGGTCGCGCGATTCAGCGGCAAACCCTACCGTCACCAGCGGCCTGCCCAGCGCGTTTTTTTGCCGGGCAACGGCTGCCAGGATATCTTCGGTCTTCTCCAGGCGAATTTCGGGCACACCGCCCTCTTTCTTGATCTTATCGCCGGCTGTCACCGCGGGGCGGAAATCGGCTACTGCAGCGGCCATTACCAGGGCATCGGCCTGCGCGGCGGCCTCGAGGACGGCCTCCAGCATCTCGCGTGCGGTTTGCACATTCACCCGCTGTGCCCCGGCTGGCGTGGGCAGGGCCACCGGGCCGCTGATCAGGATTACTTCGGCGCCCATATCCAGGGCTGCCTGGGCCAATGCAAAGCCCTGTTTGCCCGAGGAAAGGTTGGTGATGGTGCGCACCGGATCGATCGGTTCCTGGGTTCCGCCGGCGCTCACCACAACCCGCCTGCCCTGCAGCGGGCCGCCTCTGCTGAGCGCCAGGCGAATGTACCCCAGCAGTTCGGCCGGCTCCAGCATGCGCCCGATTCCGGTCATTCCGGAGGCCAGGTGGCCTTCCGCCGGGCCGAGCAGGGTCACCCCGCGCTCGCGCAGCAGCGCCAGATTGGCCTGTGTGGCTGGATGGGTGTACATGCCGCCGTCCATAGCCGGCGCCGCCAGCAGCGGACAGCGGGCGGCCAGGGCTGTCACCAGGAGCAGGTTGTTCCCCATCCCGTGGGCCAGGTGGGCCAGCGTGTTGGCTGAAGCGGGGGCGATGACCATCAGATCGGCCGCTTTGGCCAGCCCAATGTGCAGAACGTGACCTTCATTCCCCCACAGGTCTTCATCGGTGTACGCTCGCCGCCCGGTGACGGATTGGAACGTCAGCGGAGTAATGAACTGCCGGGCGGCCTGGGTGAGGATGACATCTACCTTCGCGCCCATCTGGGTCATCTTGGAGGCCAGGTCGGCGGCTTTATAAGCCGCGATCGACCCGGTTACGCCCAGTATGATCTGTTTGCCGTTCAGGGGTGTCAGCATGCGCTCTCGCTCTCCAGAACAAAAATCGGTGCGGGTATATCCCGCACCGATTCTCTCACAGATTCCTCCAGAATATCAGGGTCTGGCGACAAAATTCAGGGTTACCCTGACTTCGTCTTCGGTCCCCAGCATCCCGGCGATTGAGATCGGGCCGAACTCGAAATCGCTCATCAGGATGGTGGTCGCGGCTGTGCCGCTGAGCGTGCCGTCCTGAAGCTGGGCGGTCACATCGAACGTAACCGGCCGGGTGACATCGCGAATGGTGAGGTCGCCGCTCACCTGAAACTGGATCGTCTCACCGCTGTTATAGGCCTGGGGGAGCCCGCTGATCTCTGCAGGCACAAAGGTTACTGTGGGGTAGCGGGACGACTCGAGAAATCGGCCGCGCAGGGCGTTATCTCTGCGGGCACTGTCCGACTGGAACTGGCTGATATCGGCTGTGAAGGTCCCCAGGCTTGAGTTCTGGGGCTGGTTCACGTCGACCCGGATTTCTCCGTTTACCGTCGTTGTGGTACCAACGGCAACATTGAAGCGGTTGTTCTGGCCGAAAAATGTCTCGCCGACTTCGTAAGTCAGCGAAGATTCTCCCGGAACAAGGAAGTACGTCACAACCTCGGCCCCGGCGGATTCTTCGCCTTGCGCCTCCGGCGCGGCAGTTTCCTTCACCGGTTCCTGTTCTGTGGGGCTGGCCGGAGGCTCTGTTTCTATAGATTCGGGCAGGCTGCTTTCCACGGGTGCAGTGGCTGCCGCACCCGATTCGGGGAGCACGGCTTCTGTGGGCTGCATTGCTTGCGGTGCGCAGGCGGCCAGCAGCGCCACCATTAAAATCAAGAAGATAGTCAGTACGCGGTTGTTGATCATTGTCCTCCTCTGATGTTCGTTACAACGGTTTCCCCCAGCACCACGGAATATTACGCTAAAATTCCCCCTTTTTATAGCCTTTATTGGTTAGAGATTATTAATAATCGATCGCGGCCGGCCAGGTCGGGGAGGACAGAGACCTGGTCTGCTTTGAAAAAGCGGCCAGCGGCCTGCCGGGCTGCTGCCCCCTGCGAGGCCTCAATTTCGAGCAGTGCCCGCCCGCCGGGCGCCCGGCGGGCCGGCAGGTCCTGCAGGAGACGCCGGACACTGCTCAGGCCGTCCGGGCCGCCATCCAGCGCCAGCCAGGGCTCTGCCCGGGCTACGTCCAGGTTCTGCAGGATTTCGGTGGGGATGTAAGGCAAATTGGCGCAGATCAGGTCGAAGCGCTCCTCAACGCCGGAGAGCAGGTCGGTCTGGATACAGTGCACCCGGTCTGTCACGTCGTGCCGGGCAGCGTTGCTCCGGGCGACCTGCAGCGCGGCCGGGGAAATGTCGCCAGCGATGACCTGCAGGTCCGGAACATTCACCGCCAGCGATACGGCGATGCAGCCCGAACCGGTGCCGATGTCGGCTGCACTCCGTCTTCCGGGGTGTTCCTGCAGCCAGCGCAGGGCGTACTCGACCAGCAGCTCTGTCTCCGGGCGCGGGATCAACACTGCTGGGGAGACGAGGAAATCAAGACCGTAGAATTCCCAGTGCCCCAGTACATAGGGGAGCGGTTCACCGCGCTCCAGCCGCTGTACTGCCTGTTCCAGCTCTTGTCTTTGATCAGGGGTTAAATGTGCCTCGGGATGGGCGAGCAGCCATGCTCTGGGTTTCTGCAGCACATGGGAAAGGAGCACCTGGGCGTCGAGGCGGTAGCTTTCGCTGCTCCCCTTAAGCCGCTCCTGCAGCCGGTGGAGATGGTTTTGCAGTGAATCCAAAGGGACCAGAATAAGGGTCAGTTCCCTACAAGAGGGAGGCGGTTAATCTTCCAGGCCTACCGCGGCCAGACGCTCAGCCTCATCCCGGGTCGCGAGCTCGTCGATGAAAATATCGATCTCGCCGTCCATCACAGCGGCCAGGTTATAGGAAGAGAGGTTCACACGATGGTCGGTTACGCGCGACTGCGGGAAGTTATAGGTGCGGATTTTCTCGGAGCGCTCGCCCGTGCCCACCTGTGAGCGGCGCATCTGATCCTGCTCGTGGCGCAGTTTTTCCTGTTCCATCTCGTACAGCCGGGCGCGCAGAATGCTCATGGCCCGAACGCGGTTCTGAAGCTGCGAGCGCTCATCCTGGCAGGCGACCACAATACCGGTAGGGATGTGCGTGATGCGCACCGCGGTCGCATTTTTCTGCACGTTCTGTCCGCCCGCCCCTGCCGACTTGAAGACATCCACGCGGATGTCGCTCTCAGGAATGTCGATTTCCACATCGTCGACCTCCGCCAGCACGGCGACCGTCGCCGTGGAGGTGTGAATGCGTCCCTGCGATTCGGTGATCGGCACGCGCTGCACACGGTGCACGCCGGACTCGTACTTCAGGCGCGAATAGGCACCCCGCCCCTTTACCTTAAAGATGACTTCCTTGATCCCGCCGACGCCGATCTCGTTGAGTGAGAGCACATCGATCGACCAGTGGTGGCGTTCGGCGTAGCGGCTGTACATGCGGAAGAGATCGGCGGCAAAGAGCGCAGCTTCGTCACCGCCGGTCCCGGCGCGGATTTCCATGATCACATTGCGCTGGTCGCGTTTGTCGCTGGGCAGCAGCAGGGCCTTGATCTCTTTTTCGAGCTGCTCGATCTCGGGTTCGACATCCTCCAGCTCGGCCTCTGCCAGGCTGCGCAGTTCATCGTCCGGGCTGTCCAGCAGCGCACGTGCTTCATCGCGCCTGCTGAGCGCCTGGCGGTACTGGCGCGCTTTTTCGATCAGCGGCTCCAGTTCTGTCCGCTCCATGTTAAGTTCGGCCGCGCGCTGGTAGTCGTTGCCAACCTCCATCAGGAGCTGGTTGATTTCTTCGTATCGTTCTTCAATTCCCGCAAGTTTCTCTAGCATACTGATTACCTGAAACCTTCTCACTTCGGTAGAGGAGCCCCCTCACTCCTCCACAGAATAAGCAAACATACAGCCTTGATTTCTATTTACTTTCAGACAGCCTTATATTATACCATCGCCAATTTTTGTTTTAATTTACGGTAATCTTCAATAAA
>JAAYXE010000052.1 GCA_012516075.1 Chloroflexota bacterium
GGGATGGCGAGCTGGTAGAAGTGCAGCGCGGCCAGTTTGGACGTGATCAGGTCTGGGTCGCTGCGCAGGTTTCCGAAGCCGTTTGCGGCTGCGATGGGGAACTTCTCGGGGTCGTTCAGGCGCGGGTCGTAGAACGTGCCCTGCCAGCTCATCTCCAGGTTGGCGACGAAAGCGTTCCAGTGGGTGACCGATCCCCAGCCCGTCCAGGTGTGGAGGTTGACGCCCGCCAGGCCAAAGGCAGGAGGAAGCAGGGTGGCGGCGGATTCCCCGTCCGGTCGAAAGGCTTTCCCGTCCAGGATGAGCTCTGCGTCGAACTTGCCCGGCCCCCAGCTGTTCAGTACGGCGCGCACGGTATCATCATCCACGCCGAGCAGTTCGGTAAAGGGCGACAGGTTGGGAGCCAGGGCGATGATGGCGCCCACGTTGAGGTCGCGGTTGGCCCAGCCGTCCAGCCGGTGGCCGATGCCCGGAGCAAAGGAGTTGTCTACCGTGGAGTGACACAGGGCGCACTGGATGCCGACGGAGCGCAGGGTGCCCTCTTCATTAAAGAAGCCGGTGACCCCGACCACGGCGTTCAGCTTTAACAGCGCCAGGGTGACGGCGGGGTCATCCAGATCCACCTGGCCGCGCTGGATGCGGCGGAGGAGAGGCTGCGGAAGCGCGTCGACATCCACTTTGAGGCCGGCGGCCAGCGCTATGTTCGGACTGACGCCCGGGCCAACGCCGCCGAACTGCTCTCCCTGGATGGCCTGGTGGAGCTGCAGCGTGTCGCCCCAGAAAACTTCATCGCCGAAGGTGTCGTAGCGGAAGATCTCGCGGCCCGTTAAAAACAATTCTCCGCCGTGTTCGATGATGTCTTCATCGAAGGGGGCGGAGGGGCGGGGGCCCTGCAGCGCGGCCAGGCCGCCGGCGTTGATGAATCCAAACCCGGTGCCGGCGACCACCAGGACACCGGTCAGGATCAGAAAACGGGCCCGGTTCTTTGCCCGGAAGAATCTGCTCACATTCACCTCCCTCTTAAACTGGACTCATTCTTTCCCCGCTGCGGTGGCCCGGCTTCGACCGGCCAGGCGGGTTAAGCGCCCGCACGGCAGTTGTATCTGTAAGTATCCGCCGGCCCGGGATTCTTACCTGGCTTTTATCTTTTCTCATTTATTGACTGCGGATGGGGGCTGGGGACACGGAGGGCGCGGATGGTGCGCATCTATGCGGATTTTGAATTTTTCTGCCCGCCGGGGATAGGGCGTTTAGGAAGGTTCTAAAAGCATAAATTTTTTATACTGATCCTCATTTTTCCGTATAGGAGCAAAAAGCCTTCGCACTGGCAGGGAGAGAGTTTGAGTCTCACAAGGGTACATTATTAATCTCATTATGCTTGCCAGCTGTCCAGAGCGGCAGTTGATGAAGAGCGAATACCCGGCACTCAGGCACCCGGAGCGGCTGCTTCGCAAGCCCGGTCGAAGGGCGCCCAGTTACATTTTTTCCGCCCGCAGGCGCGCGGAGCGGCTTGCTGCGCAAGCTCGGTCGAAGCGGCCTGCGGGCGAAGCGATTGAACTGAAATGGCACTGCCGTACAGCCGCCATAGTATCCGACAGTATGCGGGTTAGACCCACCCTCAGCCTCCGATTACGGGAGGTGTTCGAAGCTCGACAGGCTGGCTGTGAAGCTTTCTGAGGAATCCCCCTCATCCCAGCCTTCTCCCCACCGGGGAGAAGGCGCTTAAAGCGGTGCTAGATACAGAACTATGTTATCTGGTCCATATTTGCTTATTAGGGAGCAAAAAAGCCCTCGCCCTGGCAGGGAGAGGGTTTGGGTGAGGGTGGTCGCCAGGACGTTGACGTACACTCATGTGCCTGGCAGTACTGTCGCTCCGCCTCCCGGTGCGCTGAACGGCATGTTACGAATGCCCGGTCGAATCGGCCTGTGGATCCCCCCTCATCCCAGCCTCTCCCCACCGGGGAGAAGGCACTTACAACGGTGCTGGAGGGATAGCCGTTTTCGTTTGGCTCCTATGCCCTATCCTGGAATAAAAAAAGCCCTCGCCCTGATCCAGGGCGAGGGTTGACAGCGGCATTCCACTGACGGTGATTTCACAAACCCGAACACCGGTGCGGATTACTCCAATCCCCCTTGAATCCGGCGGCGCAGTTCCTCTATCGAAGGGACAGCGCCTTCCTTCTCTCCCAGGGCCAGATCATGGAGCAGCTCGTACTCATCCCGGCAGACCTGACACTGCTTCAAGTGCTGGTGCACCAGGGGGAGGCGCTGCTGGGCGGGCTCTTCATCCATCTCCAGATCCACATACGTGGAGATCAGATCGAAGCACTCCGAGCAGGAGATCTCCTCCGGCAGGGTTTCCTGCACCTGCTCGAGCCATTTGCGTAGGTTCAATGTTTTTCTAGACGACGTCATCTTTACCAATCATCCCTTATATAAGTGCAGGAATCGCGGCATTTCTTACCTCTGACTTCCGAACAGCTCGATCACCTCGGCAGTGCTGAACCCGCGTGCTTCGAGCTGCTGTTTTACCTTCTGGCGCGCATCGTGAAGCAGTTTGTAGACGGCATTGCGGTTGGATCCCAGCCGTTCGACGACCACATCCATGGGGACTTCGTCGAAAACCATCCATTTAATCACCTGGCGCTGGCGGTCGGTAAGCTCCGTTTTCAGAATGCGGCGGATCTCCATCCAGACCTCGCCCTGCAGGATGGACTGGGCCGGGCTGTTCCCGGGCAGCGCAGCCGACGATATCCAGTCGAAGTCGTCGTTGAGAGGTGAGAGTTCGTCCAGAGAGATGCCCTTCCAGCGCTCGCGGCGCGCGGTGGAAAGGGCGTAGTTGACGGCAAATTTATAGGCCCAGGTGGTGAACTTGCTGTCGCCGCGGAAATCGGACAGGTGCGAAAGGATGGCGATCAGCGCTTCCTGGGCACAGTCCTCTGCCAGGCGCAGCACTTCCTCGCCGTTCCAGGCGGAACCGGGCCCCAGTGAGCGGCTGAAGGTGTAAAGCGAGCCGCGCAGCAGGAGCGTACGCAGCTCTTCCAGGGCTTCAGCCTGCTCCGGGCCGCTGGAGCGCAGATCGTTTAGCCACTGCTCATTCGTGCGCACAGATAAAATCACCCCGAATGACATGCCATATCCCTTAACGGCAGTATATCATGGACGGCAGTTTCGAGATAGAGACCCGGGAACCTGGCCGGGTGCAGGCGTCCAAATCAGATATAATTGGGTGTACATTGTCGCATTAATGATGCCCGGCCGGGCTGTTCTAAGAAGGAGGGACTGCCATGAATACGAGTACGGTTGTGACTTCATCCCCGGCAATGGGCCGGGTCCCGGTGACGGTAATTCGCGTGCTGGGAGACCTGGACGCCAGCTCCTGTGCCCGTCTGGAAGCACTGGCCGATCAGGTCTACCAGGAAGGGGCCCGTTATCTGCTGCTCGATCTCTCCCAGGCGACCTACATCAGCAGTTCAGGTCTGCGCACGCTGCACCACATCTACAACCTGCTGCGCCCGGAAGAACAGAGCGACGACGCTGCGGTGCGCAAAGGCCTGGCGGACGGTACGTACAAATCGGCGCACCTCAAGCTGCTGCGGCCCACGCCGCAGGCCATGGAAACGCTGCGTCTCTCCGGGTTCGATATGTACCTGGAGGTGTTCCAGGACGAGCGCCAGGCGATCGCATCCTTCTAACCCCTGATTCTCTTTATTCCTTACAGGGAAGCAGAAATTACGGCAGGGCCTGCAGCGCGATGACGGTGATGTCATCGGCCTGCGGGGCTGTGCCGCGGAAGCGGTCCAGCCCTTTGAGCAGCTTCTCGCAGCTTTCCTGAGCGCTGAGGCCGCTCAGCGAGGGAGCCAGCGCGGCCAGGCCTTCCAGGCCGAAGAAGGATCCGTCGGGGCTGCGGGCTTCGTTCACGCCGTCGGTGTACAGCAGCAGCGTGTGACCCGGGGGGATGGTCACCGTAAGGGTCTCCACGGTGGGCCTGGGGAAGAGACCCAGCACCTGGCCGGCGCCCATCGGGGTTTCGGTGAGCCCGCCGTCCGGGTCCAGCAGCACGGGGCGCTCGTGCCCGGCGCGCACGTAGCGAAATGTGCGCGTTTTGCGCTCCAGAATCCCGTAGATCACGGTCACAAACAGCCCCCTGGCGTTCATACCCAGCAGGTGGCGGTTGACGTTGTAGATCACTTCCTCGGGCGAATCCTCGGGGCAGGCGTAGGCGCGCAGCAGGCTGCGGGTGAGGGCCATGAACAGAGCTGCCGGCGTGCCCTTTCCGGAGACGTCGCAGATGACCACGCCCAGGTGATCGGCGTCCAGCGGGATGAGGTCAAACAAATCTCCGCCAACCATGCGGGCCGGCTGGATGCAGGCGCCCACGTCGAACCCCTTCACCTTCGGCATGACGGTGGGCAGCATGCTGCGCTGGATCTCGCGCGCCTGCAGCAGTTCGTGTTCGATGATCTCTTTCTGGATGATCTGCTCCTGGGCGGCCTGCAGTTCGGCATAGGCCCGGGCGAGCTGGCGGTTCTTCTCCTCCATCTCGAGCATGGCGATGCTGTGGGCCTGGGTGAGGCGCACGCTGAGCACGTGCAGCATTTCGTAGGCGATGGTGGGCGAGCGGAAGAGCAGGTCGTCGAAGTCCTGGCGGGTGAGCACCAGCAGGCGGGCGTCGCTGGCGGTACGGGCGCCGGCTGTGCGCAGGCCGCTGCGGTTGAGCAGGCTCATCTCTCCGATGAACTCGCCAGACCCGCGCAGGGCCAGCACACGTTCGTTCTCCGTGCCCTGCGACTGGATGATGGCCACCTGGCCGGAGAGCACGATGTAAAAGGTGCTGCCATGCTCGCCTTCTTTGAAAAGCTGGGTGCCGGCCGGCAGCTCCACCTCCTGCATGGCGCGCGCGAGCTGCTCGATTTCTTCCGGCGGCAGGGATTGAAACAGCGGGACGGAGGAGATGATGTTCTTATCCATCGGACATCCGTTCTTGATACACGAACCAATCTCTGTACGATAGTCAACTGCAGACCGTCCCGCAGTGCGGCACCTCGCAGAGGGGAGGGCTCGTCATGCGCACGGTGCGTTATGAGAAGGATGCAAGCGCGGTGGGCAGGTCGGTATAGGTTTCGAAGAAAACGTCCATGCCGGCTTTCTGCAGGGTATCGAACACCCGCGGGGACGGGTTGAGCAGCTTGACGTAGGGCTGCCGGCCGGAGCGCACATCGTGACCGATCTGGTGGAACACGTCCCAGCCGGCACTGAGGTCATGGGGCGGGTCGCCGCGCATCAGCAGCACCAGGCTGTGCAGGGCCACGATCCCCGAGCTGCTCATAAAGGACACGTCCGAGAGGTCGAGCAGCAGGCGCTGCGTGCCGGCCTGCACCAGTTCTCTGGCTTTATTGATCACCTCTTCGAAATTGGAAGCATCCAGCGCGCCGTTGATGGCGAGCACGGTGACGGGCGCAGCCCCCTGACGCTGTTCAACTGTCAGAAACATGGTTCCCCTCCACGGTCAGAGCGCCCTCCTTGCGGAGGACCAGTTCGTTGCCCTGTCCGGGGAGGCTGCGGTGCTGCATGCTGTCCAGGTAATGCCGGCACAGGTAAATACCCAGCCCGCCCGGCTGGCGCAGCTCGAGCGGCAGGGTGACATCGGGGATGGGAGCTGTGTTGGGGTCGTACGGCGGGGCTGAATCGCGCAAACGCACCACCAGTGCCGTCCCGGAGCGGCCAACCTGCACTTCGACCGGCCCGGGCTTACCCCGGTAGCCGTGGACAATGGTGTTGGTGACCAGTTCGGTGACCGAGAGCAGCAGGTCGTACAGCGCATCTGTCTGCACCGGCCAGTCAGCGGTGGAGGTTTCGATGAAGCGGCGGATGCGGGCCGGGTCCTTCAGCGTGGCACTGGGGATGCGCAGCGTGGTTTCTTCTCCCATCCTGTGTATGACTTTACATGATTTTGGGGGGAAAGTCAACGAGGTGATTAGATCACACTAGTCTGTTTTCTGAAAATGGTGTTTGTAGTAAAAACAATACTGGTTTATTGGGCATGATCGGCATTCAGGATTGCGGGGTTTACAAATTAGAGCACTAAAGTCAAGCACTGCATAGTTAAAAACCCTACTTTTCCCTTCTGGCATCAAGGAAGTGGCTAAATCTACGAGATATTTCTTTCTTGCTGGATTTTCTGGAAGTTTGGCTGTGATGCCAAGAATTCTAAACAGGATCCTTGCTACATTAGAATCTACAACCGCGACATTTTGATTATATGCAAAACTTAGTACCGCTCTGGCAGAATATTCACCTACTCCAGGTAGCGACATGAGCGCCTCATAGACGTTGGGCAAATTTCCAGAAAATAAAACATCAATTGCCTTTGCAAGGTCAATTAATTCTTTTGCCCTATAGTGCAATCCAAGAGGAGCAACAATCTGAGCTAGTTCTGCTTCGTCTGCTAATGATAAGGCTTTTGGAGTAGGATATCTGGTTACGATATCGATATATGCATCAATTACCCTACCTCCTACGGATGTTCGTTGGAGTAATTTTTCAGAAATCAGAATATGAAATGGATTTGATGTATTTCTCCACGGAAAATTTCTTCCGTGATAGTCATACCAGTTTAGCAGACGATGTCGCAGTTCAGCGATGATGCTGGGGCTCAATAATTCATCATTAAGTTGCATAATCGCTTAATACTAATGGATGGCTAAAATTACCTTTTAGTGCATACGCTAAGGA
>JAAYXE010000053.1 GCA_012516075.1 Chloroflexota bacterium
CAGCGCAGTCGTATTCGTCAGGTGACAGATCGTCCAGAAAAAAAGTCTTTTGGTGTTTGGAGCGACGGTGGTACACCCGGTCCCATCCCGAACCCGGTCGTTAAGCCCGTCAGCGCCGAGGGTACTGGGGGGGCGACCCCCTGGGAGAGCAGGTCAATGCCAAAAGACTTTTTTACTAAAATACAACCCGGCCGCGCCGGCCGGTTAAGGGGGGCGCAGTGCCGCAAAAAGCCCCCGCTGAAAGTTTAATCTTTCACTCCCGGGGGATTTTTGTTACAATTGAGGCGCTCGCGGGGAGAACAGCGACAGCTCGTAGATATCGCAGCTTCCCGCAGTCATGCCGAAGTGGCGGAACTGGCAGACGCGCTGCGTTCAGGGCGCAGTGAGGGTTCCCTCGTGTGGGTTCAAATCCCACCTTCGGCACTCCTCCTGTAAGAGGGCTGTGTACCTTGCCAACTGCAGGATCGATCTTTACCAGCCGAAGTGGCGGAATGGCAGACGCAGGGGACTTAAAATCCTCCGGCCGCGAGGCCGTGTGGGTTCGACTCCCACCTTCGGCACTGGTTGCGAGCGTAGCTCAGCTGGTAGAGCGTCTGCTTCCCAAGCAGAATGTCGGGAGTTCGAGTCTCCTCGCTCGCTTTGAGCCAGGCAGGCTCAGAAGTCCAACACTGCGGGCATAGTTCAGCTGGTAGAACACCTCCTTGCCAAGGAGAAGGTCACGGGTTCGAGTCCCGTTGCCCGCTCTACAGGGTCTGATTTTCTGCTTGCCGAAGTGGCGGAACTGGCAGACGCGCACGACTCAAAATCGTGTTCCCTCGGGAGTGTGGGTTCGATTCCCACCTTCGGAACCTCAGAAACCCGTTCGATTTGAGCTAGCGGTCTTCTGTTTTTCACACCAATATTAAAAATGGGCGGTTACCCAAGTGGCCAACGGGGACTGACTGTAAATCAGTTGGCAGAAGCCTTCGGAGGTTCGAATCCTTCACCGCCCACCAGATTAATAAAAACTGGGGAGGTGCCAGAGTGGACGAATGGGGCCGCCTGCTAAGCGGTTGCCGGGCTTAAAACTCGGCCGCAGGTTCGAATCCTGTCCTCCCCGCTGGAAGATTATTGTGTGCTCGCCACAAAGGGTGGGCACTTTTATTTTATCTTTTCATAAAAATGACCATTCCACAGGCAGCTACCGTCCGTCCTTACCGACCTGAGGATCGTGCTGCAGTATTTCGCATTGCTGCAGACACAGCTTTTTTCGGCGAGCCGATCGAGGCCTATTTTGAAGACCGGCATCTGTTCTGTGACGCTTTTTACAGCTATTACACCGATCTGGAGCCGGAAAACGGTTGGGTCGCCTGTGCAGAAGGCCGGGTGATCGGCTTTATTGTGGGGAGCACGGATACAAAAGCCTACCAGCGCCGATTGATGCGCCACATCCTTCCCCCTATGGTGTTACGATTTTTGCGTGGAGCTTATCACCCCGGCCCGCAGGCCTGGCGCTACCTGCGCGCGCTCGCAGCAGCCGCCGTGCACCGGGAGTTTCCCCATGCCGATCTGGACCGCTACCCGGCCCACCTGCACATCAACCTGGAGGCCGGCTGGCGCGGTTATGGCCTGGGCCGCCGCCTGATGGAAGCGTTCATCCAGCGGTTAAAAAGTATGAACGTTCCAGGCGTGCACCTGCACACCACCAGCATGAACCGGGCCGCCTGCGGGCTGTACCGCAGCTGCGGCTTTGATCTGCTTGACAGCCGGGTGACCCGCATCTGGGCTCACCTGATTCGCGAGCCGATCGAAAACCGCTGCTATGGCCTGACATTGACCTGTGAGCGGTAAAAATGAACAGACGGCTGGCGCCGCCGCCGGAACGATCACGGTCGGGGGATTATGACCGCCGAGGTTTGACATTGTCTGCAACTGAAACCGCGAACGAACACAGCGAGGCATATCGCGAACCGACGAAGGTCGAGAAACTGCGCGGCCTTCCCTGGAGCATCGCCTTTGATATTGCCAACACGTTTGCCATCCAGTTCACGTTTTTCGGTTCGATTTTCGTCCTCTTTCTGAACGACCTGGGGCTGAACAACTCCCAGATCGGTTTTCTCCTTTCTACATTCCCCTTCTTCGGGCTGGTGGCTCCTTTCATAACACCGCAGGTGGCGCGCCTTGGCTATAAACGTACCTTTATTACATTTTTCGGGCTGCGCAACCTGGTCGCCGGGCTGCTCCTGCTGACCCCCCTGGTCGTTGCACGCTTCGACGCGCGCGTAGTTCTGATTTTTGTTTCCATCGTTACGATGGGCTACGCACTCTGCAGAGCCATCGGCATGACCGGCCTGCTCCCCTGGCAGCAGGAATATATCCCCAATGAGATCCGTGGTAAATATTCGGCATTCAGTAACATCTTTACCAGCCTGAGCGGTCTGCTGGCGGTGGCTGTCGCCAGCAGCATTGTGGGGCGTTTTTCTGGGCTATCCCCCTATATCCTGTTGATTGGCCTGGGAGTAATCTTCGGCCTGATCTCCACGTACCTGATCACCTTTGTCCCCGGTGGGAAGCCGGCAGCGGTCGAACCGTCTGTTCTGGAGCGCTGGCAGGAGATGCAGCGCCCGGTGCGGGATCATAGATTCGTCCTGTTCCTGATTGGCTTTGGGCTGGTCACACTGGCAACCAGCCCGATGTTTTCTTTTTTGCCCCTCTTTATGCAGAGCGACGTCGGACTGAGCACCGCCAGCGTGGTCTGGCTGCAGACCGGTAACATGGTGGGCAGCCTGGTTTCCAGTTTTCTGTGGGGTTGGATGGCCGACCGCTACGGCAGCAAACCTGTGATGGTGTCTGGCCTGCTGCTCATGTTAACGCTGCCGGTGTGGTGGATTTTGATGCCGCGCCACTCGAATTTGAGCCTGGCGGTGGCGCTGACGATCGCAGTCCTGCAGGGCATCGCCACGATTGGCTGGACAATCGGCTCCGGCCGGCTGATGTATGTCAGCATTATCCCAACGGAATGGAAAAGCTCTTACCTGGCCCTGTACAACGCCTGGACCGGGCTGGTGGGCGGTATCAGCCCGCTGATCGGCGGCTGGATGCTGGACCGCTTCAGCGGACAGACATGGGACCTTGGGGGACTGCAGGTAGGGTCTTATACGCTGCTCTTTACCGTGGGGTTCGTCCTGCTGGTTCTGGCGGGCCTGGCGCTGCGTGCGGTGCACACCGAGTCGGACCTCAGCGTTGGCAAGTTCGCCGGGCTGTTCCTGCACGGCAACCCGATCCTCGCCGTTGAATCGTTGATCCGCTATCACTTTGCCCGGGAAGAGCTTTCCGCCGTGACGGTGACCGAGCGCCTGGGTCAGGCGCGCAGCCCGCTGACCGTGGATGAGCTGCTGGATGCCCTGGCTGACCCGCGTTTCTATGTGCGCTTTGAAGCCATTGTATCCATCGCCCGCCACAGCCCCGATGACCGGCTGGTTCAGGCCCTGATTGAGGTGTTGAATGGGAAAGATCCTGCCCTGGGGGTGATTGCTGCCTGGGCCCTGGGCCGCATGGGGCACCCGCAAGCGCTGGCCCCCCTGCGCGCCAGTCTGCAGTCGCCTTACCGGTCGATCAAGGCGCATGCGGCGCGCTCGCTGGCGACCCTGGGGGATCAGGATAGCAAGCCCCTGCTGCTGCAGCTGATCCAGGAAGAGACTGACCCGGGCCTGCTGATCGCCTATGCCTCGGCCCTGGGCAAACTGCAGTGCCGGGAGGCGGTGCCGGTATTACTGGATCTGCTGGCTGCTGAGGAGAACCCGGGCAGCCGCGAAGAGCTGGCCCTTGCGCTGGCGCGTCTCGTTGGAGATGAGGGCCCCTATATCCAGCTGCTGCGCAGCTGCCGCCAGGACCCGGGAACTGCTCTTTCACAGGCTCTTAGCCCCTATTTCAAGCGCGTTCACAGTAGCTCTAATAATCCGGCAGAGGATGAAACGCTGGTGCGCAGCTGCGCGCACACGTTTGCTCTCGGAGAACTCGACCAGGGCGCACTGCTGCTGGCCAGCCTGATCGAAACGCTGCCCCCGGAAAACTATCCGGAGCACTGCATGCAGATCCTGAAGGCCTGTAAGGCTCAATACTGCCGCCAGAAGGCGCAGCGCCTGGAGTATGTGGTGCTCGGTCTGTACACCCTGCAGCACGGCTACCGGCCCGCGCATGAGGTGCACTAGCGTTTTTTTGTGGGTCCTTCGCGCCGGGGGCCGCGCGGCGCGGGCGGCATGGGTGTAACAGTCTCATCCTGCAGCCGCAGGGCGCAGCCTTCTACCAGAGCCCGGCTGACCTGCCGGCGTGCCTGCGTCAGAATGCGCTGGAAGGTGGAGCGCGACACACCCATCTCCTGAGCAGCCTGGGCCTGCATTTTCCCCTCCAGGTCCGCCAGCCGCAGGGCCTCCAGCTCTTCGGGCAGCAGCAGCACTTCTTCCAGGCGGTTTAATGGAACCCCGGCAGGCTTAAAGATCACCTGACGGGGTTTCATCCTTAAAATGCGGCGTTTACGTGGGCGCGGCACGGTGATCAGTCGTCACCCTGTTCACGGCGTCTGCGCCGGCCTCTGCCGCCCATCTCCTGCGGCTCTTCCTGGTGTTCCCCTCGCGGCAGGTAGACGATCTCGGCGCCGGTCACTTCGGCGATCTTCTCCAGCTCAGATTTGCGCACCCGGGTCTTGAAGACTTTGAGATCGGCTCCCTGGACAGCCACTATGGCAAAACGCGGCCTTCCGGCACCCTCGCCGGCGTGCCGGCGTTCGCGGACAAAAATTTTACTCATGAAAGCCTCCCTTTCAATATCTTTATTATGGGCATATGCCCATAACCAGTGTAGCGCATTTTCCGTCAGACGTCAAGCCAGGCGCAGGGGAAATCGCCCGGGCAGGAACGCGCAGCGCCCAGCGCGGAGTCTGCGGCCGGTGCATCAGCAGGCGGGAATCAAAGGCCCGCTCATTTTCTTTATGAGCGGGCCAGTGTTACTTATGCAGGGTAGATCAGGCTACGGACGGTAGCAGAACTGGTCCACGCGCTGGTTATCCTCGTCGCGCAGGATGGCGCACTCACCGCCGTTTTCCCAGATGGGTTCCGAGCTCCCCCAATACAGGTTTGTGGCCGTATTCGTCCCGGATTTTGACCACACTCGCACCGTATCACCGCTGTCCAGGACGAAACCATTGGGGAAAGTGAAAATATTGGGATTTGGGGGGCCAGATTCGTCACGAAGTCGCCAACCACTCATATCAACGTCATCGTCGCTGTAGTTGGTGATCTCGACATACTCGTCGTCCAGGTCGTTCGGTGTATTGCCATTGACCACATCATCGATGACAACCTGATCGGGTTCCGCAGTAGCAGTGGGGGTGACAGTAGGCGTCGCGGTTGTGGTCGGTGTGGCCGTGGCAGGCTCCGCTTTGTGGATGATCGGAAAGTAATTGGTGCTCGCCATCTGGGCCTGCACCACGGTGACCGTGAGCAGGGCAATCAGAATACCGGCAATCCATCGGAATTTTTTCGTCATCGTTTCCCTCCAGTTGACGTTTGAATTGAAGGTTATAGACGAGTACAGCCAGGCCGCTCGTCGTTTATCCATCCTTTATCGATCTTTCCTGCAGAGCACAACGGGCAGTCGTTTCAGCGTTTGCCCGTCTGCGCTGCCGTGCACATTGAGCACAGCTGTCGGCGCGTCAGCGAAGATGTTCCCGGGGTACGATTCTGCACCCGCTCCAGCGTCTGACCAGAAATATTAAAACCAGCACCTCCTTTCCCAGGTGATCACGTGAAATTCTGGATCAGAATAAAACCTCCCAATCTGCAGCAAAATTCCCCTGCTGCTAAGCTCATACTGTGCCAGCCAGGCAACTTTATATCTTTAACCGCTCCAGGGGGAAGGGTCCGGTCGCTGTAGTACAGACAGGCAGCCCGCTGCATTTGCCGGTGTACCCGGTCCTGACCTCCGGACGTGGAGGTCTCCGTCTCAACCTGCCCGCCCCAGTACGCGTTCTTTGAAGTTCGGGCAGAAACCATCTCCGTTCCACCTGGATTGGACGGCCCTTCCTGATGACAGCCGAATGTTAACTGTGGTTTGAGCATTCTGATATACCTTTACTCAAGGCAGTACTTCATAAAACGAACAGTAGTACCGGCGGTTCACGTAACGCTGGTACTGCTTCTACTATAGCCCGCTTATACAGCTTCTTCAATTAGTGATGCTCCTACCCCGGGGTAGGGAAGACCCTAACGCTTCTCATGATCCTCCGCTCCAGGCTGAAGCTGCCTCGCAATCAGGCTCTTCCAGTCGACTGACTGCACGGTCTGGTGCATCCCGTGATCGTCATCCACCACACGAAAATCCAGGCTGTGGAAAATCTGCTCTGCGATGGGGCGCACCTGGTTCAGAGGGATGATGTGGTCGCGTGTTCCGTGGAAGATGGTAACCGGCACGTTGATGGGTTCTGGCAGCGACTGTGCAAAGTCGGGCCAGATCAGCGCCGGTGCGAGCAGGATCAGTTGCGATACACGCTGCGGGTTCTCGAACGCATACATGGCGGCCATCAGGCCTCCCAGGCTGGAACCAATGATAATCCAGTCGCTGCGTCCCTCCAGTTCTGCACGCAGCTTCTGCATGCGTTCTTCTAATGCTCCCCGGAAGTCCGGGATGCGCATCCCCGGGAATAAGTTTCTGAGAAGCTGGGCCTTGAAGCCATGGCTGGTGCCCTCCAGACCGTGGATAAACAGGATCCGCTGGTGGTGTTCACTGTGGGTTTCGTCACTCATACGGTTATCAACTCCTTTCAGCCTGCGTATTTAAAATTGTATCGTGATTCCCCTGTATTCTCCCGCTCCCTGTGTGCCGGGCAGACCCTGATCGAATTTCCGGGTTGTCAGATGGTATGAATCGGATCATAATGGAGCGAGAATACCGGAGGTGAATACCATATGCATGGAAGTGGCTGGTGGAGCTATTTAAGATCCACAGATGAAAGACCAAAAGTAACCTGGGACTTAATGCGCAGGGTGCTGCGCTATTCTTATCCCTACCGCTATAAAATCATGGGCATGCTGGTGATGATCCTGACAACCACCGGCCTGACCCTGCTGACCCCCCTGATCCTGCGTGACCTGATCGACCGTACGATCCCATCCGGAGATGTGAACCGCCTGATCTGGCTGGCCCTGGCCCTGCTGGTGATCCCACTGCTGCGCGGCATCATCAGCGTCTTTCAGCGCCAGCTGAACGCCCAGGTAGGTGAGGGAGTCATCTACGACCTGCGGGTGGCCTTGTTTTCGCGCCTGCAGCGTATGTCGCTGCGCTTTTTCACCAATACCAAAGTCGGCGAGCTGATGAGCCGCCTGAACAACGACGTGGTCGGGGCGCAGAACGCGATCAGCAGCACAATCGTCAGCATCATCACGTACATAATCGAAGCGGCTGCCGTGCTGGCTGTGATGCTGACACTGGAGTGGCGCCTGACGATCATCAGCGTGGTTATCCTGCCGCTCTTCATCCTGGCGGCGCGCCGCCTTGGCGACCGGCTGCGCGATATCGCCCGCGAACACATGGAGATTAACGCCCGGATGAATGCGATGATGAACGAGACGCTGAACATCAGCGGTGCGCTGCTGGTGAAGCTCTTCGGCAGGACACAGCTCGAGATCCAGCGCTTTGACCAGCGCGCCGCTGCCGTGCGCGATATCGGCGTGCGCCGCGCAGTGACCGGCATGACCTTTTTTGCGATCATTGGTCTGGTCAGCGCCGTGGGAACTGCTCTGGTATACGGGCTGGGCGGTTATCTGGTGATCAACGATCTGTTCACCGTGGGTACCATTGTTGCCTTCGGTTCTTATCTCTCCAGTCTGTATTCTTCGCTGCAGGGGCTGGCGAATGCCCCCGTGGAGTTCGCCACCTCGGTGGTCAGTTTTGAGCGCGTTTTTGAGGTCATCGACCTGCCGCTGGAGATCACCGAGAAAGAGGACGCCCATGTTCTGAAAGACGTCAAAGGCGAACTGGTTTTTGAAGATGTTACCTTCCAGTACGATGTCCGTGAACAGGGTCTGCTGCGCGATGTGACCCGCTACGGACAGATGGACCGAGTGACAGCGGTGCTGTCCGATTCCGTCCCCGGACCGGAGCAGGGCAACGGTGCGCTGGATGAGAAAGAGCCGGAGGAAGGTGAAGGGCGCAGCCAGGCTCGCCAGCAGGCGCTGCGCAACATTTCTTTCCGTGTTTCTCCCGGGCAGCTCGTGGCGCTGGTGGGGCCGAGCGGGGCCGGAAAAACCACACTGACGTACCTGATCCCGCGCCTTTACGATCCCACCAGCGGACGGATTTGCATTGACGGGTACGACCTGCGCGACGTCACGCTGGAATCGCTGACTGAACAGATCGGGATGGTCACGCAGGAGACGCACCTTTTCCACGATACCATCCGCACCAACCTGCTGTACGCCCGGCTGGACGCCACACAGGAAGAGCTGGAAGCTGCGGCGCGGGCAGCCAACATCCACGACTTTATCACCGGCCTACCGCAGGGTTATGACACCGTGGTGGGGGAGCGCGGCTACCGGTTGAGCGGGGGTGAAAAGCAGCGCATCGCCATCGCGCGCGTGATCTTAAAAGACCCGCGCATCCTGGTGCTGGATGAAGCCACCAGCCATCTGGACAGCGAGTCAGAAGCGCTGATCCAGGAAGCCCTGAAGCGGGTGATGGCCGGACGCACGAGCATCGTGATCGCCCACCGCCTGAGCACCATCCTGGCGGCAGACCAGATCCTGGTTATGGACCGCGGTGAGATTGTTGAGCGCGGCACGCACGAGGAACTGCTCAACCAGGACGGCCTGTACGCCAGCCTGTACCGCACCCAGTTTATGCGCGAGCGTCCGGTGGTGTAGGCCGTCCTTTATAGGGGAATCCCTACCCTTTGATAGGATGGTTCCCCATTGTTTTATTTCCCCTTTCACCGTATAGTCAGAGTGATCGAGTTCCGCCTTCCGCACGGTTGAGGTGCGGCAGGCGGAATATTCCGCGGTATATACAGGGGGATCAAGCGATTTCGCCTAATCCCCACTATTTTTGACATATGCATGCCCGGCTTGTTTCCAGCCTGCTTCGGTAGTGCTGAAAGTGATCGTATTCGGGCGATGGATGATTTGTATGATGTATTTTCTGAATCATGGAGGGAATTCTCATGGCTGAACAGGCGGCTGGCCTGCAGGGCGGACGGACGGATGATGTGGAGGCAAGAAGGCGAAAGCTGGAAAAGGCACTTTCCGCTGAGCCCTACAAACGCATCACTTCCGGGTACGGAGAGGGTGATTATTATGATGAGCGCATGGACTGGACACTGCGAGGACCGGATGAGAAAAGGGGATCTTACGGATCTCGCCGGCCGGACGAGGACCTGTACAACGAAGTCTGTGAGCGGCTGGCGCAGCACGGTCGTCTGGACGCCAGCAAAATTAAGGTAGAGGTTATCAACGGCGAGGTGACCCTGGACGGTCGTGTCGACAGCCGCTGGGCCAAGCAAACTGCAGAAAAACTGGTAGAAGGCGTATCCGGTGTAAGGACCATTCACAACCGCCTGACTATTGTTGATCCACGGCGCGTGCACCCCCTGGATGACAGCAGTCAGGCCGGGGAGTGGGGCCAATGAAACCGCCCCGGCCCGCATCAAAGGCGGTTTCCTTCTGGTTTTTAACCGGCGTGTTGTTTGTGCTGCTCGTTTCACTGGCCTGCGGTGCGCCTGTTGAATTTTCCCCTGATTTCGATTTCCAGGCCCCTCCCGATACAGGTAGACAGGAAGAGCAGACCGGCGAGGGTGAACCGCAAAACCAGTCAGAGAACGGCTCCCGGCAGAGCATCCCCACGTTTACCGTGGCTCCCAATGCGTCACCGCAGGGAACCCCGCCCCCCAACTCGGAGGCAGTCGAAGATGCGTCCATTTTTCCGGAGGTGGCCTCTGACCGGCTGGTTGAACTCCATAACCAGTTAATTCCGGGTGTCGTCAACATCGCCGTTGCGGTAGAGCGCGCCGGACAGATGGGAACCGGCGCCGGGTCCGGGTTCATCATCGACGAGCAGGGGCACATCATTACCAATAACCACGTCATCGAAGGCGCAACCACCGTTATTGTTGAATATTACAACGGTTTCCAGTCGGAGGCGCGGGTGATCGGCGCCGACGAATACAGCGATCTGGCGGTTCTGCAGGTCGACGAACTGGCGGAGGGCAGTCACCCGCTGCCTTTAGGTGATTCAGACGGCGCCCGGCCGGGGCAGTGGGTGCTGGCCTTCGGTAACCCGTTCGGTAACACCAACAGCATGACCCTGGGGATCATCAGCGCCATCGGCCGTTCGATCCCTTCGGGCCTGCAGAGCGGCGGCCTTTCCCGCTATTTGCTGCCAGAGGCCATCCAGACCGATGCAGCGATCAACCCCGGTAATTCGGGCGGCCCCCTGATCAACCTGTCCGGTGAAGTGATCGGCGTCAATGCTCAGATTGATACCGGCGGCGTGGCGGCTAACTCCGGTGTGGGCTTTGCCATCCCCTCGAATGTGGTCCGGCAGGTGGTTCCTGTGTTGATGTCCGAAGGGGCTTACAGCTGGCCGCACCTGGGCGTGGAAGGCGGGGATGTCAATCTGCTGGTGCAGCGTGAACTGGGCCTGGAAGAGCAGGGTGGGGCGTATATTGCCGGGGTCACCCCGGGCGGCCCGGCTGACGATGCCGGTATTGAACCCGGCGATGTCATCATCGAGGCAGACGGCGAACCGGTGGAGAATTTCGACGAACTCCTTGCCCGGGTAGCCTTCAGCAGCCCCGGAACGACCATCCACCTGACCATTTTACGCAACGGTGAAGCCCGCCAGGTGGATGCCGTGCTGGAACCACGCCCTCTTGGGGATATTCCCTGATCGCCTGCGGCTGGGTGCCCCGACGGGGAACGGCAGAGCCGCTCAATGAGAAAGGTAAGACCATGTTTTCAAATCCCAATGAACCCGACAAAGATCAGGGCGGCGGAGGTTTCCAGGACCGCTTCAGGCAGCAGTTCGGCCGCTCTTCCGGGGTGTTATGGCTGGGGCTGCTTGCCCTGTTTGCACCCTGGGTGATCCGGATGTTCACGACCGGCGGAGCCGGTGCAATGGAGATCCCTTATACCGAGTTCCGCCAGCAGGTGGAGAACGGGAACGTGGCTGCAATCAGTGTCTCCGGCGACGAGATCCATGGAGAGCTGCGGCAGCCTGTTCAGCAGGAAAGTTTGACCAATCAGCCGGTCAGCGTCACGAATTTCACCACCTACTATCCTTCGTTTGGAGATGAGGAGCTGTTTTCGCTGCTGCGCGAGCAGGGAGTCGAGGTGGATACCAGGCCGTCTCAAATCATCTCCCCCACGCTGTTGCTGCTGAACCTGCTTCCGTTTCTGCTGTTCGTTGGGTTGGGTTTCTACCTCCTGCGGCGTATGCGTTCACAGGGCGGCGATATATTATCGATGGGGAAGAGCCGCGCGCAGCTCTACGACCGGGAGAAAAAAGCCACCACTTTCAACGATGTGGCTGGCGCTCATGGTCCCAAGCGTGAGCTGCAGGAGATCGTGCAGTATCTGAAAGATCCTGAGAAGTTCCAGCGCCTGGGTGCGGAGATCCCCAAAGGTGTCCTGCTGGTCGGTCCACCGGGGACAGGGAAAACCCTGCTGGCGCGGGCGGTCGCAGGCGAAGCGGGTGTGCCCTTCTTCAGCATCACCGGTTCCGATTTTATGGAGATGTTCGTTGGTGTGGGTGCTTCGCGCGTGCGCGACCTGTTCGCAGAGGCGAAGAAAGCAGCCCCCAGCATTATTTTTATCGATGAACTTGATTCGATCGGCCGGCGGCGGGGAGCAGGCCTGGGCGGCGGGCATGATGAGCGTGAGCAGACCCTCAACCAGATGCTTTCGGAGCTGGACGGTTTCGAGCCTACAGTAAACGTGATTGTCATGGCGGCCACCAACCGGCCGGATATCCTTGACCCCGCACTGCTGCGGCCCGGTCGCTTTGACCGCCAGGTTACCGTGGACCTGCCGCTGCTGCAGGACCGCCTGGAAATCCTTCATATTCATGCCCGCACCAAGCCGATGGCCGGGGATGTGGACCTGGAGCAGGGTGCGCGGGGTACGCCCGGCTTCAGCGGTGCAGACCTGGCCAACCTGTTGAACGAGGCTGCACTGCTGGCCGCCCGGCGGGATAAACAGGTGATCGAAAATGAGGATATCAGTGACGCGCGCGACAAGGTGTTGATGGGATTGGAGCGCGAAAATATGCTGCTGACGGAAGAAGAGACACGCCTGCTCGCTTACCACGAAGCCGGCCATGCTGTGGTGGCCGCCGTGCTGCCGCACACCGATCCCATCCATAAAGTCACCATCGTGCCGCGCGGTCGTTCCATGGGGGTAACCCAGCAGCTCCCCGAGCGCGACCGCTACCTGTATCCGCGCGACTACATGCTAGACCGCATGGCTGTGATGATGGGCGGACGGGCTGCGGAGGAACTGGTATTAAATACCATGACCAGCGGCGCGGAGAACGATTTTAAACAGGCGACCAGCCTGGCGCGAAAAATGGTGCTCAACTGGGGAATGAGCGAGCGCCTGGGCCAGGTGGCTTATGGCGAAGACAGCGATCAGGTCTTTCTGGGTGAGGAGATTGCCCACCGCCGCGAGTACAGCGAGGCCACGGCGCGCGAAATCGACGAAGAGATCCGGGCAGTTCTCAACGAGGCTTACGAGCGTGCGCTGCAGACCCTGAAAGAGCACCGCGCCGGTCTGGATGCGCTGGTGGATGCGCTGGTCGAACGCGAAGTGCTGGCCGGTGAAGAGGTGAAGAAGATAATTCTGGACGGCGTGAAAGAACCCGTTCTGCAGCCCGACGGTCTCGCCGCCGCAGATCTCTGATAATTATGGTAGGATTCCTCCACAGCCGGTGAGACATCCTCCGGTCTCATTGATCTGGTAAACGCACTAGAGGGCCAATGCGCGTTCGCCTGTTGATCCTGTCTGTTCTATTTATCCTTTTCTTTTCCCTGGAACTTAATCCCGCACTCGCGCTGCAGGAGGATGGGCCGCCTTTTTCCCTGCCCTTTGCCGAACCGCCAGGGCCGGATACCTGGCTGCTCGTCCAGCCGTACGGCAACACCATTTCGGCATATAACAACCGCAGGAGCACCTACGGCGCCGGCCAGGGGATTCATTTTGGGGTGGACCGTTCGGCGCGCTGTGGTTATCCCATCGTCGCGATTGGGGATGGGGTGGTCGCCAAAGTGGATGCCCTGGAGCACGGGGCGGCACCGCACAACCTGATGATCGACCATGCCAACGGCTACGCCTCATTTTACGGGCACCTGCTGGAACGGCCCAATCTGCAGGTGGGCCAGCGGGTTTCCAGAGGCGAAGTGGTCGCGAAGGGCGGCGACCCGGAGGAGACCTGCACATCGCGCCCCCATCTGCACCTCGAGATCCGCACCGCAGGCCAGTATAACCGCGCCTTCAATCCGATCCCGCTCATCGACGCCGACTGGGATACGATCGCCCTGTCTGGCCCTTCCGGTCCAGGGTTTGCGCGCGACCTGCAGGACCCGCGCCGCTGGCAGCATCTGGGCGACCAGCCCGATATCGCTTTCTGGGGTCCGCTGTTGAATAATTACAGCAGCCCCTGGCCCCCGGATTGGGATTAAAAGATGGCGGCCCGCAGAAACTACACCGCATTAATGGGGCTGGTTCTCCTGCTGGGGACAGCCGGCTGTTCGCTGGTAGGGCCGGTTGATGCCGGCTTCCCGCCAGCTGCCACCCGGGCAGGTGCGGCTGCTTTGCCCCCGACCGGGGCCGCGCCGGTCACCCCCACATCACTCCCTACTGCATCGCCCAGCCCGCTCCCCTCGCCCACACCGGTCCCGGTCCTGCGCCAGTTGACTTCCGGGGGCTGCTGCGTGGATCCCTTCTGGCATCCGGATGGACAGCACGTGCTCTTTCTGGACCGGCCCAACCCGGATATGTCTGCCGGGATCTGGGGCGTGAACATCGCCGGGGGTGAGCCGCAGTTGTTTACCGACCGGCTGGGGATCTTTTCGGCCGACCTGCAGTGGCGTGTGTTCCCGGAAAACGGACAGGCTGTCGTCGAGCGGCTGGAGGACGGGCAGCGCTGGGTGATCCCCAGCGGGGGCCGGCCGGTTGCGCTGTCTCCGGACAGCACCCAGGTGTACTGGACACAGGGTCAGGACGGCCCGCCCTTCGACCGGGCCCGCAGTGATATCTGGATCAGCCGGCTGGACGGATCCGACGCCCGAGCCGTCCTCACGGTGTTTTCAGGCGGACCTGCCGGCTGGCTCCCCGACGGCCGTCTCCTGGTGCGCGGCCGCACGGAACCTTCTCAGGAAGGCGATACCCTGTGGGTTCTTTCCCCGCAGGACGGTGCGCTGGTCGAGCTGGCGCATGCTCACCGTATGCGAGGGATCCTGGCCTCGCCTGGCGGTTCCTGGGTGGCTTATCAGGTCACGTTTTCACCCCAGGAAGCGGAGAACGGGTTGTGGCTGGTCAGCACGCAGGGGGGCCCAGCTTTTCGCCTGGAGCAGTTCGGCGCATACCGCTGGCGTGACGACGCACGTCTGCTGGTGGTGCCGCAGGATCTGAGCAGCCCCGTGCACCGGTTCTGGGAAGTGGACGCTCGCGATCCGCAGGCAGCCCGCTACCTGACAGATCCAGTGGTCACGCCGCTGCGGATCGCCAACAATGATTGGGTCGTCTCTCCGGATGGGCGCTGGGTGGCCTATGTTTCGGCAGATGATCACAACCTGTGGCTGCTGAGCCTGCCCGACTGAATCCGGACAGATTTTAATAAAGAGCAGGAGATCCTGCATTCCACAGGATCTCCTGCTCTGTTAATGGGTAGGTGAGAGGAGAACGTCAGTCTTTGTAGGCCATGCCGTACAGGCCGAAGTCGCTGATCACGCAGGCCAGACGGCCGTTGGGGCGGTTCTTGGTGCTGATCAGGCGCTCGATCTCGCAGCGTTCCCAGTCGCGTTCGTTGGGATTGTAGTAGTAGATCCCCAGATCGCCATCTTCCCAGGCTCTGCGCTGCTGTTTGGTCAGGTTATAGTAGACGTAAATCAGCCCGTAAACCTGTTTGAACTCAGCGCCCTTCGAGTCGTACAGGCGTACTTCTGTCCAGCGCTGGACGAAGTCCAGATCTTTGCGCCCGAGCCGGCTGTTGGGGTCGCTGCGGATCAGCTCGACCTCAGCCGTGAAAGCTGAACTGGGGAAATATACGCCGCTGTTGCCCTGGAAAATATCGGCCTCTTCTTCAAAGGAGATCTTTTTGGTGATGACTTTGCTGCTCGATCCGCTCGCCGCCGATGCACCCAGCCATGCGCCGCCTGTGGCGCTGAAGGCAATGATGAGAGCTAAAACGAGTTGGAACAACTTCTTGGTGTGCATTTGCGCTTACTCCTTCACGATGATTAACCTGCCTTACATTTTTGCAGGTTCCTTCACTGATAAGACGCTGCACACCCGCTTTTCGTTCCCTTTTTGAAGATCGTTTTTCGATCCGGGTTCACACCTGCAGGGCTTTGTTTTACAGACACAGATGGCGCTGTGTATTATTGACGCTGGATGCGTAAATTATTAATCTTGAATCCCGTAAAGTGCGCTATAATGCCCCGCGGAACCCCCGTGAAAGGAGGCAGCTATAGGGCAGTACCTTCTTACGCTTTAACTTTCGTTATTAATGCGCCGACTTAAGTTCGTGCGTATCAAAAAGAAAATAGTAGCTAAACAACATCGTTTCAGGAGAACAATATGTTAACAATGTCCGAACATCGACCTCTGCAAAGGGCTGCACGCGTTCTTGGCGTCCTTCTGATCCTGTCCTTCGTGATCACTTCGCTGTCGCTCACCGCCGTACAGGCTCAGGCGGCTACCTGCTCGGGACGCACATACACCGTCAAATCGGGCGATAACCTCACCGTAATCGCCAATGAGTTCAATACGACGGTTGCCGCTCTGGCGGAGGCCAACAATCTCAAAGATCCGTACACCATCTACATCGGTCAGCAGCTGTGCATCCCTGGAGCAGCCAAGTCCACAGCTACGGAGACCGCCAAATCTTCGTCGAAATCCTCTTCGAAGAAAGTTGATTTCACCATCAACGATCTGGGCAAGCGGATCGAGGTCGTGGTGTCCGAATCGCCGAACCGGGCAATTTACTACGTGCGTGTCGCCAATCTGGCCCGCCGCACCCTCACATGGGAAAAACTGGGCGTGATGCGCGTGAACAAGGAAGGTGAGGGCGCACGCTCCTTCCGCCTTTCCGATGACCTGTCGGACGATTCTCGCATCCGGGTGTGCTTGAAGAACGCCCGTACCGACCAGGTGTACTGCAAAGATTTCTACCGGGATATTTCACGCTGAACCTCTCAAATCGAAATCCATACTGCCCCGGGCATGAGCCCGGGGCTTTTTTGTGGATACCGCCGCAATCCCTTATAATCAGGGGAGGATTGTCTCGGCCCTCCTCACGAGGAGGCCGTGAAAAGGTGCAGTTTGTAAATTTCTGAAAGGAGGACCCGGAGCGGAGTAAAAGATATCTATGGACCTATTTTTTATCCGGCATGCACAGTCTGAAAATAACGCCCTGTGGTTAAAAACTGGTTCAAGTGCAAATCGAACATCTGACCCCAAATTGACAGAACTTGGCCACCGCCAGGCGGAAAAGCTGGCGGAATTCTTATGTTCGGGCGAGCCCATCGGAGGCTACCCTTACGAGGAAAAAATAAAAGGATCCGATCTGACCCATCTGTACTGCAGCCTGATGGTGCGTGCCGTGCAGACCGGGGCAAAAGTATCGCAGGCGCTGGGGCTGACACTCGAAGCCTGGCCAGACATCCATGAGGAAGGGGGGATTTACCTGGAGGACAAAGAAACAGGCGAGCTGATCGGTCTGCCGGGCAGCGACCGGGCTTTCTTTGCTCAGAACTTCCCGGAATTAAAGCTTCCCGATGATCTTCCGGAGGGCGGCTGGTACAACCGGCCCTTCGAGCCGCTCGAGGCGCGTGTGCCGCGCGCCCGGCGCTTCCTGGAGGATCTGCTGAAACGTCACGGCGGTACGAATGACCGGGTGGCCATCATCAGCCACGGCGGATTTTACAACCGGCTGATCGATGCCCTGCTGGGGTTGGAAAAGCGGGACGGGATCTGGTTCCAGCTCTACAACGTGGGCATGACCTGGATCCGCTTCTTTGATGGCGGGATCGATATCGCTTACATGAACCGCATCGATTACCTGCCGCAGGATATGATCACCTGAAGGCTCTGGATGAAATTCGATTTCCGCACTTCCTGTAACCTGGACCTGCTCAACTTTATCAACGTACTCACCCGCAGCGAGTTTTACGTCCGTGAGCATGGTTCGGCCGCACAGCGGTTCGAAGCCCTGCTTCAGCCAGCGTTCTTCGATGCTGTGCAGGAAGCTGCGGATATTAACGGGAGCCCCATGCTGGGCCCTATCCTTTCTCTGATCGTCTCTGCAGCTCCCCATTTCGAGCGCCGCAGCCTGACAAAGCTGCTTGCCAGTCCGGATTTCCTGTTCGAACACTTTTCCACCACCCCCTACTACAGCGCTGAGAAGTGGCCGCAGCAGGTTTCAATCCTGGGAAAAATTGTTCCCGTGATCCGGGAACTGGAGCGGCTGGGGTTCCGCGAGTACTGGCGCAGCGAGCGTCTGCCGCTGGTCGAGTCTGTGCTGCAGGATCTGAAGCGCTTCGCGGCTCAGTTTCGTCTGGAGGAGGAGATCGAGAACATGCTGGGCAGGGGGCAGGCGCCGGACAGGATCACGGCCTACCTGTGTACGTTCGCCGCCCCGCACGGGATCAAAATATGCGGTCCCCGGTATATTGCTGATGTACGCTTCCCCAGAGAAACGGTCATCGGCGTGGCCGTTCACGAAATGTTCCACCCGCCCTATAATGCCGGCCGGTTGAAGGAGGAGCTGCAGGCGCTTGGAGAAGATCCTTTGCTGGCGGAATCCTTCCGCTCTCAGAATCCGGATTACGCCTACCGTACGATGGAGGGGTTTATCGAAGAAAACGTCGTAGAAGCGATGGCCATTTCCATCTGCCACCGCCTTAACCTGGAACCGGATCCGATGGGCTATTTCGCCCGGCATGATGAAGGCTCGCACCGTTTCTCAGTGGTCCTTTTCGATGAGCTGCGCCGCCGTCCCAAACCGGCGGATGTACCTTTTGAAGAATATTTCCGCAGCCTGGTGCGGCGGCTGCCGCTCGGCGCTCTGGACCAGGTGTATCAGCGTATACTGGAAACCGGGTGAGGCGTTGTTTTCCTTTGCTGTGTGGGGGCTTGAAAACGTAAATGGCGTGAAACAAAGGGGGCCTGTATGTTGAATGAAAGTGCGTTAACAGAATCCATGATCACCACGAACGGTATCCGCCTGCACGTGATGCAGGCCGGGCCGCAGGATGGTCCGCTGGTCGTGCTGCTGCATGGTTTTCCGGAATTCTGGCGGGGCTGGAAGTACCAGATCGAGCCCCTGGCGCTGGCTGGCTTCCGGGTGGCTGTCCCCGACCAGCGCGGTTACAACCTGAGCGATAAACCCCAGGGGCTGGATGCTTACCGGCTGAACCGCCTGGTGGAGGATGTGACCGGCCTGATCCATGCCCTGGGGTACGAGCGGGCCAGCGTGGTCGGACACGACTGGGGCGCGGCCGTGGCCTGGAGCCTGGCGGCCCTGCATCCCGAGATGGTGGAGCATCTGGCGATCCTGAATGTCCCCTATCCGGCGGTCGCTTTCCGGGGCGCCTTTCGCCATCCCGACCAGTTTTTGCGCAGCGCGTATATCGCCTTCTTCCAGATCCCGCTGATCCCCGAAGCGATCCTGCGCAACAACAATTGGGAGCTGATGGTGAGGACCCTGCAGCGCACCAGCCGGCCGGGGACGTTCAGCGAGGCCGATTTCGAACACTACCGCAGCGCATGGTGGCGCAAAGGCGCGATGACGGCCATGCTGAACTGGTACCGGGCATTCATCCGGCGCCCGCCGCAGATCCCGGACCGGCCGGTCATCCAGGTCCCCACGCTGGTGCTGTGGGGGAAGAAGGATTTCGCGCTCAACCATCACCTGGCCCGCGCAAGCATCGACCTGTGCCCACAGGGCCAGCTGGTCTACTTCGACGAAGCCAGCCACTGGCTGCAGCACGAAGAGCCGGCTGCGGTCAACGCCCGGCTGCTGGACTTCCTGAGAAGTTAAACCCGGAAGCCGGCGGTTCGAACCGCCGGCTTCCGGGTCTCCAGTGAAGACCGGCTCAGATGCGCAGCAGGCGCATACCGTTGAGGATCACCAGCAGGACGGAGGCTTCGTGGACCAGCATACCGCCGGCCATGTGCACCTCGCCCAGCAGCACGCCGGCGAGCAGGAGGGTGACCGTCGCCAGGGCGACGACCACGTTCTGGCGAATGTTGCGCATGGTGGCCCGCGAGATGCGGATGGCCTCGGGGATTTTGTGCAGGTCGTCGGCGATCAGGGCAATGTCGGCGGTCTCGATGGCCACATCCGTGCCCCCGGCGCCCATGGCGATCCCGATGTCGGCTGCGGCCAGGGCGGGCGCGTCGTTGATGCCGTCGCCGACCATGGCGACCACCTGACCGCTGCGCTGCAGCTCCCGGATAGCATCCAGTTTCTCCTCGGGCAGCAGGCTGGCGCGCACTTCCTCGATCCCCGCCTCTGCGGCGATGGCACGTGCGGTGAGTTCATCGTCGCCGGTGAGCATGACGATGCGCCGCACACCAGCCTCTCTGAGTTTACGGATCATGCTCGGGCTGCTTTCACGCAGAGGGTCGGAGATACCCAGAACGCCGCCGGGCTGCCCGTTGAGCGCCACGGCAACAGCGGTATGCCCGCGGCTGCGCAGCTCCCGCAGATGCTCCTGCAGCTCAGAGGTGATGGTGACTTCCATTTCCTGCAAGAACTCCTGATTGCCGACCAGGATCTCGACGTTCCCGTAGACGGCGCGCACACCTTTGCCCGTGAAGGTCTCGAACTCGTCTGCAGGCGGAAGCGGCCCGAACTGCTCCTCGGCGGCGAGGCGCACGGCGCGCGCCAGGGGATGTTCAGAGCCGCCCTCGGCGATTGCAGCCCAGTAGAGCACGCTGGCTGCCTGGTCCGGGAGGCTGGCCGCCGTTTCGCCCGCCGGAACGACGGCGGAAGCGAGCTGCGGGACGTTCTGCAGGGCGATGATCTCAGTCACCTGGGGCCGGCCCCGGGTGATCGTGCCGGTCTTATCCAGGGCGACGATTGAGATTTTGCCCGAATTCTCCAGGTATTCGCCGCCCTTGATCAGGATGCCGCGCTGGGCGGCGCGCCCGATGCCGGCGACGACCGAGACCGGGGTGGAGATCACCAGCGCTCCGGGGCAGCCGATTACCAGCAGGGTCAGGGCCAGCTCCACGTTGCGGGTAATCAGGAAGGCGACCGCGCTGAGGGCAATGATAAAGGGGGTGTACCAGCGGGCGAAGCGCTCGATGAAGCGCTGGGTGGGCGCCTTCTCTTCCTGGGCTTCTTCAACCCGGCGGATGATGCGCGCCAGGGTGGTATCGGCGCCAACTCCCGTCGCACGCACCCACAGCAGGCCCTCCTGGTTGATCGTGCCGGCAAAGACGGTCGCGCCGGCGGTTTTCACCTCGGGCATCGGTTCACCGGTGATAGCACTTTCATCCACCACCGAACGCCCGTCGATCACTTCACCGTCTACCGGTATCCTGCCGCCCGGCCGGACCAGCACCGTCTCCCCGACCGCCACTTCGTAGGGGGCAACTTCCAGCTCGCGGCCGTCGCGGATCACCACGGCCTGCATGGGCGCCAGGTCCAGCAGTTCCTCCAGCACTTTGCGGGTGCGGGTGAGCGTGCGGGCTTCCAGGTAGGCTCCCAGGATGAACAGGAAGGTGACTGCTGCTGCTTCCCAGACCTCGCCGATCAGCAGCGCGCCGCTTGCGGCGATGGTCACCAGCAGTTCAATGCTGACATGGCGGTTTCGCAGGCTGTTCCACGCCCGCAGGGCAATATCCCAGCCGGCGGCGATGGCTGCGGCTGCATACAGCCACCTGCCGGCTGCTGCGAAGGAGAACAGGTGCGTGGCAGCCAGTGCGGCGATGATCAGACTGCCGCTGGTGATCAGCAGCAGTTCGCGCCGTTGTTTGATATCCTGCAGCCGGGTTTTTAATCCTGCCATATCACACCTTTCCTGTCGTCACTAAAACGCAGAGACTCTGGCTTCGTATCCGGCGGATTTCACAGCGGCCACCAGCGTTTCGGCTTTCACCCGCTCCGGGTCGTGCTCGACCTCGATGCGGCCGGTGTTGAAATGCACAGTGGCTTCCTGAACGCCGTCGAGATTCTTCAGCGCTTTTTCGATTTTTGCCACGCAGGACGGGCAGGAGAGCTCCTGACTTCGTAAAATGGTTTTCATCTCTACATCCTTTCTTTGAAATGATTGATGATTTTCGACCACAGTTTAGCCGTATCGGACAAATCCTTCCATTATCTGGATCAATTAACTGCACCAATTTTGAACGAATTTTGGGAATTAAATAAAGAAAGCCATGCGCGCGCATGGCTTTCCGGACATTCAGCTTGCTTTTGGCCGGGGATTATGTCATCCCTTCCCCGGCCAGTTCCTCCAGGCGGTCGCGGTCGGAGATCGCCACCCACTGGCGCCCGCTCTCGATCAGGCCTTCTTTCTGGAACTGGCTCAACACCCGGCTGACGGTTTCGGTGGTGGCGCCGGTCATCTGCGCCAGGTCATCGCGCGACAGCGGGGTCTCGATCAGGATGCCCTGCGCCTGCTGCTTGCCCAGCTTGGCGGCGAGCTTCAACAGGGTGTGGGCGATGCGCCGGTCGACAGGCAGAGCGCTGAGCATGCGCACGGCTTCCTGAGCATCGAGCAGGCGCCGGTTCAAAATCCGGAGCACACGCAGCGCCACGTCCGGGTAGCGGTCCAGGATCTGGCGGAACCGCTGCCGGTCGATGCTCAGGCTGCAGACCGGCGTGTGCGCCAGGGCCGTATCCGTGTACTCGTCGTCCTCCTCGAAAGACAGGCTGCCGAAGTACTCACCCGGCACCAGCAGATCCAGCAGGACATCTTTCTCGCCGTCGCCGTGCCTCAGCAGCTTGACGCGCCCGTCGGCGACCACGTACAGGCGTTCGGCCGGGTCGCCCTCATGGTAGAGATATTCTCCAGCCGTGTAGCCGCGCTCGACAAACATCGCGTTGACCGCATCCAGCTCGTGGGGCTTTAACCCAGAAAAGAACGGCACCCGGCTGAGGATCTCCAGGCGCACCTCCACCGTGCACATATGCGGTTCAACCGGCTCGAGTTCAATAGGAGATTTTCTGCGCTCTGACATGCTTTTTACCTGCCGCTGTATTCGTCCCCTTATTGTAGCCCATTCCCGTCTGATTAATGGATAAAGACCGGGTGAGAATATCCGGAGGCCGGGATCGTTGACGGCAGTGCCCCTTCTTGCTATAACCAGAGTGCAGGCTCATATTTCAGACGGGCGGAAACCAGAAGGAGGGGTTATGGAATTCCAGTCCTATGCCTACGGGAAAAATCACTGGGCTCTTGAGCCGGATCTGCCTCACATCCTGCGGCGCTACTGGCCGGGGTTCTCCGGCTTTGAAAAGCAGCTGCACGAGTTCGGCGCGCTGGCGGGAGGACGCGCGTATGCGGTTGCCGATACCGTGGACCGGGCGGCGGCGCCGGAGCTGGTCACGATGGATTTAGACGGGCGGCGCGTGGACCGTGCCCGCCTGGCGCCGGAGCACATGGCGCTGCTGCGTGACATGGCCTGGATCAACCGGCCACCCTACGAGGGCGGCTCCTGGCACGCTCACTTTGCGCTGGGCTACCTGCTGGCGGATACCGGGCTGTACTGCTCGCTGATCGTCACCAACCAGACGGCGTATGCCATCTACAAGTACGCCCCTGAGCACAGCCGCTGGATCGAGCCCCTGCTCTCGGGACAGGCCTGGGGGGCGACCTGGATGAGCGAGACGCACGCCGGCAGCGACCTGGGGGCCAACCGCACCCTGGCCCGGCGGGATGATTCGGGCTGGCACCTGGATGGAAACGACAAGTATTTTGCCAGCAACGCCGGCCTGGCCGATCTGGCCATCGTCACCGCCCGTCCGGAGGGGACGCCAGATGGCCCGAAGGGGCTGGCGCTGTTCCTGGTGCCGCGCCTGGACGAGGCCGGCCGGCTTAACTTCTACGTGCGCCGCCTGAAGCGCAAAAGCGCCACACGCGCCGTCCCTACCGGCGAAGTGGAGTTCCACAACACGCAGGCTTACCTGATCGGGGAAGCGGAGCTGGGGATTTACTACACCCTGGAAAACCTGACCGTTTCGCGCCTGGCCAACGCCGTGGGGGCGATGGGGCTGGCGCGCAAGGCGCACCTGGAGGCTCTGTACCGCGTCTGCGCCCGGCAGGCCTTCGGCTCAGCTCTGAGCGAGCATCCCCTGATCCGCATGGACCTGACCGATCTGGCCGTGCGCACCGCCGGCGGCCTGGCGCTCACCTTCCATGCTGTGCAGGCCTTCGACCAGGCCTGGCAGCAGCGCCCGCCTTACACGGCCGCCTACCACACGGCGCGCTTCCTCTCCCATCTGGCCAAAAACCGCACCGCGGAGCATGCCGCCGAGGTCACCCGGCAGGTGATGGAGCTGTTCGGCGGGGTCGGGTTCATGGAGGATTTTGCCATCTCGCGCCTGCACCGTGAGGCCCTGGTGACCGCCATCTGGGAGGGGGCCAGCAATATCCAGGCCCTGGACCTGCTGGAGGCTATGCACAAAAAACACGCCCACGAAGGCTTTCTCGATGAGATGATCCCGCTGCTGGAACATGCCGGGACTCCCGATGCCCGCCTGGCAGCCCAGACGATAGGGGCGACCCTGGAAAAGCTGGCGCAGCTCCCGCCCGCGGAGGCGCAGTGGTACAGCAAGGACGCCCTGACCGCCCTGGCCGACAGCGCCTCAGTGGCGCTGCTGTATGCCCTGGCGGAACAGGGCGGCGAGCGCTGGGCCCGCCTGGCCGCTCTGTATACCGCCCGCTTCCTGCGCCGGGAGAGCTACCCTGCCTGGGCGCGCGATGACCGCGAGATCTGGTTTCCCCTGCAGGGCATCTGAGCCGCCGCGCCCGCAGGCTGCTTCGACGAAGCATGCCTTGTCATGCGTAACATGCGCAGCATGTCCATATCCATGCCGCTCCGCGTGCCTGTGGGGTGGTCAATGATTGCCCTTCTTCCCCCTCGGTACTAATGGCCTACTTGACGCTAAAACATGTGTTCTAATATAATTCCTCGTGCGAGGGTATTCCGTTGTCTGATCATCCACTTAAGCGCCTCTGGGAACGTTTGCGCCGCGCTCTCAGGAGCGACAGCCCCTCACGCCGTTCTTTCAACCTGGATCAGGAGCTGGTCCAGACAGTGCAGGGACTGGCCGACCGGGAGCAGCGTGCGCCGGAAGATGTGGCCGCCGACCTGCTTTCTCTGGGCCTGTTCCACCGCAGCGCCTCCAGCGATCTCTGGCAGCGCTGGAACGCTCTTTCCCCCCGCGAGCAGCAGGTTGCAGCCCTGATTTGCATGAATTTAACCAACAACGAGATCGCGGCGCGCCTGGCAATCTCCCCTGAAACGGTCAAAACGCACGTGCGCAATATCCTGTTCAAGTTCGGTCTGCACAGCAAAGCCGAGCTGCGCCTGATCCTCTCCGACTGGGATTTCAGCGCCTGGTACCACCTGCTCTATTGATTGCGCGCACGAGCGCTCTTTTTCCATTTCCCCCTGTAACCTCAATTTCAACAATTATGTTGGGGCGGGCGAGCGCTTCCCCGGCTGTTTGCATTTGTGGGATATAATAGGCTCTCCTAGAGGTTTCTATTTGATGGAATTATATCGTTTTCGCCCCGCCGCGGCGGATTCCCTTAATGGTAATCCGGAAATATTCGTATTAAAGGGCGACGCCTGCTCGGGTCCGGTCACAGACATCCGGCCGGTCGGGGAGGGGACTGGCCTGCCCCCCCGCCGGGAGATGAACGGGCGCCCTTTCCGCCTGAAGGTGCTGCATATGAACGACCTGCACGGCAGCCTGGTGCGCCTGAGCCCCTATGGCGAGCTGCCGGTGTTCTCGCGCATCGCCTGGCGCGTGCGGGAGCTGCGCCGGCAGTGCCGGCATGACCCGGACAGCGGCGTGCTGTTTGTGTCGGCCGGCGACGAGCTGGCAGGCTCGCTGTTTGAAGGGCTGCTGGACGACCTGGGGAGCTCCTGCTCGCATGCGGCCTACCGCCTTTACTCGGCGGCCGGGTTGAACGCGGCGGCGCTGGGCAACCACGAGCTCGACCTGGGCGTGCAGGGGCTGAGACGGGCCATCGGCCAGGAGGCGCGCTTTCCGGTGCTGGCGGCCAATTTGCCGCTTCCCGAAGCGCTGAAGGACTGTATTTTTCCCGCCGCCGTGCTGCTCGTGAAGGGGATCCGCGTGGGCATGATAGGGCTGACGGCTCCCATTCAGGGCAACCGCAGCGCAAGCCAGGGCCTGCAGCCGGTCGACCCGCTGCCGGTGCTGCGCAATTTGCTGCCGGCGCTGCAGGAGCTGTGCGACGTAATCCTGATCCTCAGCCATCTGGGATACAGCCTGAACACAGCGACGGCGCCGGTGAAGGACGCCGGCGACCGCGAGCTGGCCCAGCAGCTTCCCCGGGGTGTGGTGAGCCTGATAGTGGGCGGGCACACACACCTGGCGCTGAACGAGAACGGACTGCAGCAGAGCAACATCGTCAACGGCATTCCCATTGTGCAGGCGGGCATGTCCGGGCGCTACCTGGGCGAGGTAACCATCACCCGCAACGGCGCCACAGCCGTCACCAGCGCCCGGCTGCTGCCCACGGCCGCCCTGCCCTGCGACGAGGGGTTTGACCGGGCCCAGGTGCGCCCGCTGCTGGAGGACGTGCGTCCGCTACTGGAACGACGCTACGGGCGCGTGGCCAGCCACCCCGACCTGCTGGAAGATGCGCTGCGCAACGACTTCGCCGCCGGCGAGTCCGCGCTGGCGAACTATCTGGCCGATGCCCTGGTCCGGCGCTGCCGGAAGCAGGGGGTGGACGTGGATTTCGCCGTGCTGGACGCCTCGGCGGTCAACGCCGGTTTGCCGGCCGGCGGCACCCTGAAGGGCAGGGACCTCTACCGCCTGGTGCCGTATGCCGACACAATTCGCACCTGCCGCATTGACGGCCGCCAGCTCCTGGCCCTGCTGCAGGACAACGCCTGCCGGCTGGACATGCCCGGCGAGCCGCACACCGAGCGCGGTTTTCTGCACTTCAGCCGTGAAGTGCGCTACCAGATTTGCGCGGCAGGGGACGGACGACCGGCATCTGTGTACTGCGCCAGCTTCAACGGCCGGCCGCTGGAAGAACTGCTGGAGCAGGATTTCGTGTTCGCCGCCCCCAGCTTTGTCCGCCGGCTCGCCGCGGCCTGGGAAAAGGAGGCCCGGGAGGCCGGACCCCTGCCCCTGGTCGATCTGCGCTCCTGGGGTTTCGAGGATACCGGCCTGTCCCTGCGCCGGGAAATTATGGAGTATGTACGCCTGCAGGGCGGGGTGCTGGACGTGTGTCGCGACGGCCGCCTGCAGGTCGTATACCGTTGAACTTCTCCTTCGTTATTTTCAAACATCACCCCTCAGTCAGATAACCGCCGGCGCGGTTGAAAAGAGCCGTGACCATTTTTCATCATTTCGCGGATTTCAGCGCTTGTCCGCGTCCGCCTTCATTCAAGCACGGTTCTGACGCCGAACAACTGCATCCGCACCCGGCCGGCATCGGCCCTGCCCAGCATGTGGATGTCCTCCCTGTTCAGCTCCACCTGCAGGGCAAAGTCCTGCTGCAGGGAGGCCTCGAACACCACGATCAGCGCTTCAGGGTCATCATCGGCCGCAATGCGGTTAAGGGCGGTTTTCCCGCACGCCTCGCAGCGGTGAACCAGCATCAGCTCGCCGCCCGCACCGGAAGCGTACTTCTTGCGCACCCGTTTCTGGCTCAGGCCCACGGGCCTCATGGGCGCCTTACAGGCCGCCAGCCGGTCGCCGGCTTCGAACTGGTCCAGGTGACGCGACCACAGGCAGTAAGGGCAGTGGTTGCGGTTGACCACGCCTGATAGCGCAGGATCCGCCAGCACCAGGCCCGCACAGTGGGTGCAGCGGAACTCCTTCTCTTTCTGGTAGAGGATATCCGCCAGCTTCAGGCGGCTGCGCCGGTTTCCGGGGCTGGCCGGGCCCCTTTCATATACCGGATAAAGTCTGCTGTCCTTCATGTCTCAGCCCTCAAGCGCAGATAGCTGTAGTAGCGGCGCGGGCTGATCCTGCCCTGCACTACCGCCTGGCGGATGGCACAGCCCGGCTCTTCGTCATGCCGGCAGTCCAGCCCAAAGCGGCAGCGGCCGGCAAAGGGGCGCATCTCGGGGAAGAACAGCGTCAGGTCGTCAGCATTCACGTCCCACAGGCCGAACTCGCGCACGCCGGGGGTGTCCACGATCGCGCCGCCCATATCGAGAGGGAACATCTCCGGGTGGGTGGTGGTGTGCTTTCCCTTACCGGTGGCCTGGCTGACCTCGCTCACGCGCAGCCCCAGGCCGGGCTGCAGGGCGTTGAGCAGGGTGGTCTTCCCGACCCCCGACTTACCCACCAGCACAGAAATACGGCCCTGCAGCGCCTGTTTGAGCGCCTCCATGCCTTCACCCGTTCTGGCGCTAACCAGCTCGACCCGGTATCCGATGCGGCGGTAATCTTCCACGGCTTCCCGGATCTCCTCGTCGAGTTCGCTGCCTGTAGTGAGGAGGTCCAGCTTGGTGATGCACACCAGCACGGGCAGCTCGAGCGATTCGGCTGAAACCAGGTAGCGGTCGAGCATGTTCCACCTGGGGGGCGGTTCTGCGGCGGCGAAAACGGGCACCACCAGATCCACATTGGCGGCGATGACCTGCTCGACAGGGTGGTTTCCGGGCAGGGCGGCGCGGCGCGAGAACCGGCTGCGGCGGGGCAGCACGGCGACCACCGTACCGCCGCCTTCCTGCGTATAGGTGAACTCCACCCGGTCGCCCACCGTCAGGGTTTCGACTGCCAGCTCATCTGTGAGCACTTCCTTCGCAGAATACGAGCGCCGGCGGCGGTTGCCGTTCCGGCCTGTTCGCCGCTCGTCGTTCGCCGGAACGGACTGCTTTTTTAGATGTACGGCGATCCTGCAGGGGATCATCTGCTCGCCGTTGAAAACGGTATAAAAACCGGTTGACTTGCGGTACACGATTCCCTGGTGAATCGATTGGTTCGATAAAGTATTCATCGCTAGGGTTTCCTGAATAAAAAAGCCAGCCGTAGGGATGTATCCCGTGGCTGGCTGATATCTCTCCATTAAGCGCGCCTGAACAGCGCTGTGCTTGAGAACGCTCCTTGCCGGCCGGGGCAGAGCCCATCCGGGGAGGGGAGTTCGCGGCCGTCCTTAATGTGGTTAAAAAAAGGCCACGGGGCATGAGCGCACCCGCGGCTGGAGGTTTTTAATCAGAAAACCTTATACAGCGGCGTGGAGACGCGCCCATGCATCTTGAACCGTGTCAAGCACAGCGACTTTTCGTAACATTGACGCGCCTCCTTTCCTTAATAATCGAACCTTATCCACAAACAGCGGGCCGAGTTTATCATGATAAACTGAATCCTGTCAAGGAGAATTCAATCCATTTCCTGCAGGCCGCTAGGGCTCAAACACGCCGGTGTTCCCCTGTGCATCGCGATATTCGATGCGCGACCGGCCGGTCAGCAGGTCAACGTGCAGCCGGCAGCACTGCTCGCCCATCTGCCAGGCCAGGCGCAGTTCCTGTTCGGGGGAGGGGAGCACCTCGAAATCGCCGTTGAAGGCAGGGAACTCGTTGCGGAAGCGCATCAACCGCAGCAGCCGCTGCACCACCGGCTTGTTCAGATCGCGCTCCACCTCCTCGGTGGAGTAGTTGTGGCGGTTGATGGCGCGGCCCTCGCCGGTCTGTTCCACTGCGGCCGGGTCGTTTTCCCCGGCCAGCAGGCCCACATAGTACACCTGGGGCACACCGGGAGCGAAAAACTGGATCGCTCGGGCGCTGATATAAGCGTCGTCATCGTTCCCCAACGCCGAATAGTAAGTGCAGTTGATCTGGTGGGCGTCGAACCCCCCCGGCCCTTTGTGTTCGTCGGACAGGATGCGGTTCAGGTTCGCGCCGCGCTGCAGGCAGACCTCCACCACCCGGCGCGCCGCTTCCAGGTCGAGCACATCTTCGATATCCGGCAGCACCGGGATGCCGTCGTGGCAGTCGAGCATGGTGAACTGGCGCCGAGGGCACACTTTCAGATGATCCTGCAGCGCATGGCTGGAGCGGTTGAGCAGCGTGTGCAGCACCAGCAGGGGCAGCACAAAGTTGTACACCCAGTAACCGTGCCCGGCCAGCCGGAGCTGGGTGGAAATGTGATCGTGCACCTCCAGCAGCAGTTCGATCCCGGCGAGGCGCGCCTGCGTCTCGATCCACTCCAGGAAGGCGTAGATCTCCGGCTCCACCATGAAGCAGCTCGTCCCCGGCTTTTTGATCACGTAGCCGACGGCGTCCAGGCGCACCATTTTGATTCCCTGCTGGCCCAGGTGCTCCAGGATCTCGGTGAGCAGCTTACGCGCAGCCGGGGAGTTGACATCCAGGTCGATCTGCTCCGACCAGTCGCGCGTCCCAAACGTGGCCCACACGCGCTCGATCTCGCCGGTCTCCTCGATCGCAATGTCGGCGAAGGGATGCTCCGGCCGGCGCAGGAAGATTTTGGCCACGTCCTGCGGGTCGGGGACGCCCCCGGGCCAGACTTTGTCCAGGGTCAGGAAGAGGTCGGCATACGGCGAGCGGCGCCCCTTCTTCTGAAAGTCCTGGAAATAGACCGAGCGGCGGGAGATGTGGTTGACCATCAGGTCGACGAGCAGGTCGAAGCGCTCGCTGAGTTTACGGATGTCCTGCCAGGAGCCAAACTGCGGGTCGATTTCGAAATAGGAGATCGGGGCAAATCCCCGGTCGCCGGAGGACGGGTAGGGCGGCAGCAGGTGGACACCGCCTTTGAAAATGTCGCTGAAGCGGCGGTTGAGGATCTCGTTCAGGGCTTTGAGGTCGCCGCCCAGAGAGTCAGGGTAGGTGATGAGCTGGATCTGATTACGTATCGTCATGCGGGCTGTCCTGTGAAGAAACTGGTCCAGCGCGAGCTGAACCGCTGGATATTATATCCGGGCCTGTGTTTTTCGTATAAAATCCTCATGAGAAAGGCGGAGAGGGTGTGATCATCCGGGCGCCCTGGCTGAACTGGAAACCAAACCGACTGGAGAAGGAAGCAGCGGATGAGCATCCCCAAACGCAGCGAAATTCATCCCGGGCAGCGCGTACAGATTATTGAAAAGCACAACCAGCGCAGCGGCATACGCACTGAAGGGATCGTCAGGCGCATCCTGACGAACAGCCCCACGCACCCGCACGGAATTAAGGTGATGCTGGAGGACGGGCGGGTCGGGCGCGTGCAGTCCATCGTCGCTGGGAAGGGTGCGCTGGAAGTGGATTGATGATGGACACGCTGGAACATTTCGAGCAGCAGGTACAGAAAGGGCTGGCTCAGGAGCTGCGCGGTTGGGATTTCACCTGGCTGCATGCCCATACGCGCAGCAGCCAGCTGCCCTGGGACTACCGCCAGATCGTGCTGGAGCACATGAAAGGTGTGCAGTCCCTGCTGGATGCCGGCACCGGTGGTGGGGAGTTCCTGGCCTCGCTGGCGCCGTTGCCGGCGGACACGCACGCCACCGAGGGCTATGCGCCCAATGTGCCGGCTGCCCGACGGCGCCTGGAGCCGCTGGGTGTGAAAATTGCCGACGTCACCGGAGACGATGAGCACCTGCCGTACCCGGACCGGTCCTTCGACCTGGTGATCGACCGCCATAACGGCTGTGAGCCTGCGGAGGTGTATCGCGTGCTGCGTCCGGGCGGCCTTTACATCACCCAGCAGGTGGGCGGCGAGAACTGCATGGACCTCAATCGCTTCCTGCAGGAGCAGCCTGTATACCCGTACGCCCACGTGCAGCTCGATGCGCACGTGCGTCAGCTTCAGGAAGCGGGCTTCACCATTTTACGGGCCGAAGAAGCCTTCCCCGAGTGGACCTTCCTGGACACTGCCGGGGTGGTCTATAATCTGAAAGTAGTGCCCTGGCAGATCGAAGATTTTTCGGTGGAAAAGTACCGCGACGCGCTCTACCGCCTGCACCAGCAAATTGAAAAAGATGGCGGGTTCACGGTGCGAGAGCACCGCTATCTGATTGTGGCCGAGAAGACCGGCTGAATGCCGGTTATGGATCGAAAAAAGATGCCCGTCTCCTCAAGGAGACGGGCATCTGCGTTTACCGGGAGTGGTTATCCACACCGGATCAGCCAGCAGCGTTAAGTTTTTCGACGTAGATCTGCACTGCCTGGCGCATAAAGCCGGCCAGGTCGGGGTGGATGCGCACGAAGGTGGCGTTGAAATCCGGGTCGTCGTTATAGGCATTCGCCAGGCCCAGCAGGATTTCAGGGGTCGGCTCGTAGAAGTAGCGGATGTGCTGATGCCAGCGGGCCACGGCGTGCTGCGCGGCGGGACTGGCGGGCCCCAGCGGCATGGCAGCCAGCAGATCGCGATAGACCGCTTCCCCTTCCTCACCGATGCGCTGTTTCTCCTCGGCCGTGTAGCGCTTCCAGCGCTGCTGCGATTCGCGGGCTTTCTCTCCCCAGCGGCGCAGAGCTTCCTGCTCATATTCGGCCTGCTTTTCTTCGCTCAGGCCCTCGAAGAGTTGTTTCGTCTCCATTTCGATGTTTCCTTTCAAATATTGAATGGTCTGCTCGACGGTGTGCACGAGCTTTTCCAGGCGCTGCATGCGGCCTCGCAGGGCCTGGCGGTGGCGTTCCAGGGCCTGCAGCAGGTCGAAGTCGGGCCGGTCGAGCAGGGAGCGGATTTCGTCCAGGCTCAGGCCCAGCTCGCGCAGGAACAGGATCTGCTGCAGGCGCAACACGGCTGTGCGCCCGTACTGGCGGTAACCGTTATACGGGTTGCGTTCCGGCCGGAGCAGACCGATCTCGTCGTAGTAGTGCAGGGTGCGCGCGCTGACCCCCGCAATACGAGCGAGCTGTTTCACGGTGTAACGCGTTTCCGTATCCATGCCGCACATTCTAAACCATTACGCAGCGTTAAGGTCAAGGGTTAAATCATTCGAAATTCCCTCTTGACCTTAACGCTGCGTCATAGCCTACAATGCAGGCCGTAAAAAAACGGCCCCCGGGTGCCTGCCGCAGCCCGGGCAGGCCGGTTCAGAGGAGGTAAAAAAATGAAAACGATCTGGACCCCCACCCGTGAATACTACCGGCGAATCCTGGAGGCTGGCGACCCCGAAACCCGCTGCCGTCTGTACCTGGATCTGCTGGTGGAACCCTGGCAGTCCATGATGACCAGCATGCCCGGTGTGCAGCAGGATGATCCCCTGGCCGGGGCGCGCGCCTGGGCCTGGCTGCTGCCAGATCAGGTGACGGAGATGCGCGCCATGCTCGAAAAGCTGGAGGCCGCGCAGGCCTGGGAACGCGGCGGCGAAGCGATCGAAGAAGCCGCACGCCGCTTCGACCGCTGGCAGGGGCGCATCCCGTTCGACACGGTCACCGGCTGGCTGGTGCTGGGCGACCCGGCGCATTCCAACCCGTTCGAGCGCGGCTACACCGGCGCGACCGACTGGTTCCAGCCGCGCCTGATCGGCCAGATCTGGGATCCGAACGATTACAACCTGCCCCGCCTGCCAGCCCTGCTGGCCCACGAACTGCACCACCTGGTGCGCATGCGCCTGTTCCCCTTCAACCCCATGACCACGACCGTGGCCGATTACATCGTGATCGAGGGCACGGCCGAGGCCTTCGCTGCCTCGCTGTACGGTGAAGACAAAGTGGGTTACTTCATCACCGAGTTCGACCCGGCGGATTTCGAGCAGGCCCGCCGCCTGGTCGGGCAGGGGCTGCAGGCCAGCGGCTTCGATGTGATCCGCGGTTACATCTTCGGCGACGCCCTGGCCGAACGCTCCGGCTTCCGCCCCGTGGGCGGCATGCCCACCTACGGCGGCTACACCATCGGCTACCACATGGTGCAGGCCTTCCTGCAGCGCAGCGGTCTGTCGATCGAAGAGGCCACTTTCCTGCCTGCGGACCAGATCGTGCGCGGCTCGGGGTTCTTTGCATGAGCCGTTCAAAGCGGCGGATTAAAAGCGTGCTCTCCCTGTGAACCAGGGAGAGCACGCTGCATTTAGCGGATTGTGGGCCGGGACTACCTGAGAATGCCCGGCAGATAGACTTTTTGATTCACGCCGGGCTGCGGTGTGCCGGTGGGTGAGGGTGTGGGCGAGGGGACGACATTCACCAGCCCGGCATCGAGGCTGGTTATTGAAATCACATTTGGTGCAATGGAGATGATGTGCGTAAAGCCGGCGTCAACCCCGGCCGGGTTAATGTCGCTGTCCCTGGTATCGTCCGGGCCCTGGTTGGCAGGCGAGAAAGATGCGCCAGGCGGCGGGATGACGCGGATGCGGTAATCCCCTGGCACGGGGGCCAGTAAAGAGTAATTACCACTGCTGTTGGTGGTAGTGCTCTGGAACATCAGCGTTTTGGCGCTGTTCCACAGCTGCACCACCACCCCGCCCACGCCTGGCTCTCCGGAATCCTGAATGCCGTTCCCATTCAGGTCGTGCCAGACGAAATTTCCCAGGTTAATGGGTATGGGCGTGCGGGTTGGTGTGGGAGGATGATATTTGACGATGCCGGCATCAATGCTTGTGATGCTGATCAGGTTGCTCTGAAAAGTATAAACATTGGTAAACCCCTGATCAGGACCGGAAGGGTTGATGTCGCTGTCTATAGTGTCATCGCCTCCGGCGCCGTCCATGATGGTGAAAAAATCTGCGGGGTCCGGGAGCAGGACGCGCACCCTGTAGGTCCCCGGCGCGGGAGCGGACAGGCTGTAAAGACCGCTGCTGTTCGTCACGGTGCTGTCGATCAGCAGGGTCTTGGCAGCGTTCCACAGTTGTACCGTCACCCCGGCCAGGCCCGGTTCTCCGGGGTCCTGCCGGCCGTCCTTATCCCGGTCGTCCCAGACGAAATTTCCGACGTTGATTGGAACCGGTGTGCGCGTGGGCGTTGGAGAAGGAGTCTGGGCCTGAGCGGCCGGCCAGGGGAGCAGCAGACTTAAAAGACAGGCTAGAAGGACAAGCGAGATCAGGCCTGTTTGATGGAATCGCTTGTGCATGACAGCTCCCTTTCCCCCAGAATCAGATTTATAGATAGGCGATAGATTTTTTGATTATATCCGAAATTGGATAAAATCTGTCGTATATATGCGCGCCTGGTAGAGATGCGGCGCTTTGACTCTGGTCCGGTAGAGGTTTATGAAGGTTGGGCTGCGAGGGGAAGGGATGGTAAGTGTTCTGGCGGCTGAAGCCGCAGCTATTAAGAGCACAAAACCCGGCCTTCGCCTGGTTGTGGTTTATCATCTAAAGCAATGTAGTGTAGATAAGGCCCCGTCGATGAGTCGGGGCCTTATACTTAGGATTAATCACCACTGGGGCAGATTAGCCAGGTGGGTATAGCAGGTCACCTTTGGTGAGCAGCGGCTCTCAACACTCACTGAACCCGCAGGCGTAGCACTTGCGGCAGCCTTCTTCGTTGACCACGGCGGCCTGACCGCACTCGGGGCACAGGTCGCCGATTTTCATCGGCATGGGCGGGCCGGCGGGAGCTTCAGCGTCCATGTCGAACAGGCTCTCGCCCTGGAAGCCGTTGTTGTTCGTCTTCGGGGCCGGTTCGCTGCCGTGCTGCTCACCGGTGCTGTCCAGGTACTCGCCCAGGGCCTGGGCCACGCCGTCGGGCAGGGAGCGCACCCGGTTGGGGCCGAAGCCGAGCGAACGCCCGCCGCCGATGCCCGAGAGCTGGCGCACCACTTCGCGCAGGCGGTCGCGCGGCGCCACCGGCGAGGCCAGGCGCAGGATGTAAGACACCAGGCGGCCGATGGCCTCCGAGACGGCAGCCGTGTCGGAGCCAGCCTTGGCGGTGTTGATGAAGACCTCAAAGGGCTGGTTGCCGCCGTTCTCGTTGATGGTGACGAATGCCTTGCCCAGCGGCGTGCCAATGTGATAGGTGTAGCCCCTCAGGCTGCGCGGCCGCGGTTTCTTCGTGTCGTGCCAGATCATCATCTGCTCGCCGGAGGAGGGCGCTGCTTCCGGCTCCTTTGCCTTGGCGGTGGCTTTGGTTTCCAGCACCACCTTCTGGCGTGAGCCGGTCACGTACACGGTGATGCCTTTGCAGCCCAGCTTCCAGGCGAGCATGTACGCTGTGGCGACGTCTTCCTCGGTGGCGTGCTCGGGGAGGTTAATCGTCTTGGAGAGCGAATTGTCGACGAAGGCCTGCAGCGCGGCCTGCATGCGCACGTGCTCTTCGGCGGTGATATCGGATGAGACCACGAAGACCTGGCGCAGTTTCTCGGGCACCTCCGGGATGTCCTGGCAGCTGCCTTTCTCCATCACCTGATCGACGATGTGCTGGCGCGTCTCCTCATCCAGGCCGGCTTCGATGAGAGCCCTGTCGAAGAGCGGGCTGGCGTAGGTGAGCTGCAGGTCTTTGCCGTTGTCGTTGACGTGGCGGATGTAAGCCAGGGCGAAGACCGGCTCGCAGCCGTAGCCTTCACAGCCGGCCACGGTGGCAATGGTGCCGGTAGGGGCGATAGTGGTCTGCGCGGCATTGCGGATGCCGTGGCGCTTGATGCCTTTGACCACCTGCTTCCAGTCTACCTCCGGCCGGCCGTAATCATGCGTGTAGGGGGTGATGGGCTGCGGGGGCGTCCATTTGAGGTCCTTCGGGTCGTAGATCGATCCCTTGATAGCCGGGAAGGGGCCGCGTTTTTCGGCCAGCTCGATGCTGGTCAGCATGGCGTGATAGCGGATGAACTCCATCACCTGGGAGGCAAACTCCTGGCCTTCTTCGGAGCCGTAGCGGATCCCGGCGTGGTACATCAGGTCGCCCAGGCCCATGATGCCCAGGCCGATGCGGCGCGCCCGGTGGGCGGCTTCGGCGAGCTGCGGCACGGCAGGCACATAGGCGTTGGCTTCCACCACATCGTCCAGGAAGGTCGTGGCGAGCACCACGCTCTGGCGCAGCTTCTCCCAGTCTACCGTGCCGTCCGGGCCGAAGTGCTGGGCCAGGTTGACCGAGCCCAGGCAGCAGTTCTCGTAAGGCCCTAAGAACTGTTCGCCGCACGGGTTGGTGGCCTCGAGCTGGTACAGGTGCGGGACGGGGTTGGAGCGGTTGGCCGTATCCAGGAAGAGCATCCCGGGTTCACCGTTGTGGTGGGCCTGTTTGACGATCTTATCGAACAGATCGCGAGCGCGCACCGTTTTGTACACTTTCAGCGGAATGCCGGCTTCAACGGCCTGTTCCAGCGTGCCGTCAAAACTGCGGTACTGGGGAGAGGAGATGTCGGGGAAAACCAGGTCCCACATTTCGTCGTTTTCGACGGCGCGCATGAAAGCGTCGGTGATCCCGACCGAGATGTTGAAGTTGGTGATGGCGTTTTCGTCGGTCTTGCAGGTGATAAACTCCTCGATGTCGGGGTGGTCGACCCGCAGCACGGCCATGTTCGCGCCGCGGCGCGTGCCGCCCTGAGCGACCTCACCGAAAGCCTTGTCGTATACCCGTAAGAAGCCCACCGGTCCTGTCGCCTGGCCGGCGGAGGAGACCACCCGCGTGCCGTGCGGCCGCAGCCGCGAGAAGCCGAAGCCGTTGCCGCCGCCGGTCTGCTGGATGAGGGCAGCATCGCGCAGCGTCTGGAAGATGCCGGCGGAGTTGCGGCCCATATCATCGGCAATCGGTAAGACAAAACAGGCGGCCAGCTGCCCGAGAGGTGTGCCTGCGCCGGTGAACGTGGGCGAGTTGGGGAAGAAGCGCTTGCTGGTGAGCAGCTCGTAATACTCCCGGGCGCGCGGCATCACTTCCTGGCCCCAGACCTGCTCGACCTTGGCGACGTGATAGGCCACGCGCCAGAACATTTCCTCTACCGTCTCAGCGGGCTGGCCATCCGGCCCGCGGCGTACATAACGGCGCAGGAGCACTTTGCGTGCGTTCTCGGTC
>JAAYXE010000054.1 GCA_012516075.1 Chloroflexota bacterium
CCGCGCCTGTACTACAGCCAGATCATGTGGATCGACGACATCCGCACCACCGAAGACGGGCAGGTGCTCTACCGGGTGAACGAACGCTACGGCACGTTTGGCGATATCTTCTGGGCGGCCGGGGAGGCTTTCCGCCCGCTCGGCGAGCAAGATGTGGCACCCATCCACCCCGACGTGGAAGAAAAGCGCGTGGTCGTCGACCTGACCCACCAGAGTCTTTCCTGCTACGAGGGGAACACCGAGGTTTACTACTGCAGGGTATCGACAGGAGGCAAATACGACGCCGAAGGCAACCCTTCGGATAAATGGTCCACCCCGCCCGGTACGCATTCGATCTGGCGTAAGCTGATCTCGGTGCACATGACGGGTGGAACCACCGGCGGCGGGTACGACCTGCCCGGCATCGGCTGGACAGTGTTGTTTTCGGGGAATGGGGTCGCCGTGCACTCCACTTTCTGGCATAATAGCTTTGGCATACCCAAATCGCACGGCTGTGTCAACGCCCGGCCGGAAGATGCCCAGTGGATCTACCGCTGGACACTGCCATCCGCTCCCTACGATCCCGGGGACATCACGATTTCGGGGAGCGGCAGCACCAAAGTGGTTGTTATCGAGAGTTAATTCGGTTGATCGAGCGAAACGCTGGAGTACATTTTTATGCCTGGAGTTGAAATCAGTCTCGGCTTTGCCTTCCTCGCCGGACTGGCATCTTTCCTTTCGCCCTGCGTGTTCTCGCTGGTGCCCGCCTACGTGGGCTACCTGGGCGGGCGCTCGGCGTCGAACCTGAGCAGCGGGGAGAGCAGCCGCTGGACGGCGCTCAGCCACGGCGTCGCCTTCGTGCTCGGGTTCAGCGTGGTCTTCATCCTGCTGGGCATGGCCACCTCGGCCATCGGCAGCCTGCTGTACGATGCGCGCGACATCCTGGCGCGCGTGGGCGGCGTGATCGTCATTTTCTTCGGTCTGCACATGACCGGCATCCTGCGCATCCCCTTCCTGGAGTACGACCTGCGCCGGCAGACCGCCCCAGACCGCAGCCGCGGCTACCTGGCGTCGGCGCTGATGGGCGTGTTCTTCTCCGCCGGCTGGTCGCCCTGTGTGGGGCCGATCCTGGGCACCATCCTGGGCATTGCCATGTTCGGCGGCTCGGTGGTCCAGGGCGTCAGCCTGCTGTCGGCCTACTCTGCAGGGTTAGCCATCCCCTTCCTGATCGCCTCGGTGCAGATCGGGCTGGTGACGCGCATCATCCGCCGCTACGGCAAGGTGATGCGCTACATCGAGATCGTCATGGGCCTGCTGCTGCTCGTGGTGGGCGTGCTGCTTTTCGCGGGCCAGTACAGCCGCTTCGCCAGCCTGGCCTTCTTCTTCCCGGCCAGCGATGAGGTGCTGGTGGGCCGCTACCTGCTGATCGGGCTGGCCGCCCTGGTCGTGCTGGCGCTGGTACCCGGCTACCTGGGCCGCCGTAAGGGGCGCAGCTTTCTGGACTGGTACCTGTTTGGCCTGGGCCTGTTTCCCGTCGCCCTGATTGCGGCCCTGCTGGTCAAACCGCGCTCTGCAGGAGAACCCCAGCCCGGGGAGGGGGAACCCGGGCAGGCGGGCAGCGCCTCCGCCAGGGGCGACGAGGAGGCCCTCCCCCGCCCTGGATAGGAAGCTGGTTTGAAACGTTCGAGTAATACGCTCCTGCTGCTCGGTGCGGGCCTGCTCATCGGGTTGGGCGCCGGCTGCCTGCTGCTGGCGCTGACCGGGGCTGGCGGCGCGCTGTTTTTCGGTCTGCAGTCCTCCCTTTCGGGGGAAGACTCCATCCTCTTCCCGGAAGTGGACAGCCCTGCGCCGCCGTTCGAGCTGCAGAGCCTGGCTGGGGAAACCTACCGCCTGGAGGACCTGCACGGCCAGCCGGTGGTCGTCAATTTCTGGGCCACCTGGTGCGCCCCCTGCCGGCTGGAGATGCCGCTCTTAGACTCCTACCAGGCGCAGTACGGCGACCAGCTCACCATCCTGGCGGTCAACTTTGACGAGCCGCAGGATCTGGTGCAGAGGTTTGTCGACGAGCTCGGCCTGACTCTGCCCGTGCTGCTCGACCCGGGCGGAAAGGTGGTGAACCAGTACCGGGTGCGCGGCTACCCGACAACGGTGTTTATCGACGCGGAAGGGGTCATCCGCTACCAGCATATGGGGCAGCTTGAAGAGCGCCAGCTGGCCCGATATCTTGAAGAAATGGGAGTATCCCTGGAATGATCGAAGTCACGCTGTACGGCCGCCAGAACTGCCATCTTTGCGACGAGGCTGAGGCAGATTTGAAGGCACTGCAGGCGGTGGTCCCCCACCGCCTGACTGTAATCGATATCGACAGCAGCCCCGAGCTGGTGCAGGCTTACGGCCTTGAGATCCCGGTGGTGGAGATCGGCCCTTACCGGTTGAAAGCCCCGATCACCGCCCAGGAGCTGGAGATCACCCTGCGGGCGGCGCAGTACCGCCAGCAGCAGCTCGAGACTCTCAACACCCCCGCCTATGGAAACCGCTGGACCGGTGCGGATAAGGTTTCGTACTGGCTGTCGCGGCACTGGCTGGCGCTGTTTAACCTGATCGTGTTCATCTATGCTGGCCTGCCGTTCCTGGCGCCGGTGCTGATGGCCGCCGGCGCGCCCGGGCTGGCGCAGCCCATCTACCGGGCCTACAGCTTCGTCTGCCACCAGCTCCCTTACCGCTCCTTTTTCCTGTTCGGCGAGCAGCCGGTCTACCCGCGCGCGGCGGCCGGCCTGGAGGGCCTGCAGTCCTTTGAGGCGGTGACCGGCATCGGCGAGGGCAGCAGCTCGCAGGAGCTGCTCGACGCGCGCACATTCGTTGGGAACCCCACCACCGGTTACAAGATCGCCCTGTGCCAGCGCGATGTGGCCATCTACGGGGCCATCCTGCTCTTCGGCCTGATTTTCGGCCTCACCGGGCGCAGGCTCCCGCCCCTGCACTGGCTGGTGTGGATCCTGGTGGGCATCCTGCCCATCGCTGTGGACGGTTTCAGCCAGCTCTTCAGCCAGCCGCCGTTCAACTTCCTCCCCTACCGTGAAAGCACGCCGCTCTTCCGCGCGCTCACCGGCGGACTGTTCGGCTTTATGACCGCCTGGTTCGGCTACCCCATGGTGGAGAAATCCATGGCCGAATCGCGCCAGTACATGTCCGAAAAGCTGCTGCGCGTGCGCCAGAGCCAGAAGCAAACCTGATCATCATGCCTGTTACCGAGATCCCTACCACCGGAGTACGCTATTTTCATTTTGAATCCCTGGATGCAGCCGGCCTGGTGCACGCCGTGTTCATGCGCCAGGGCGGTGTGAGCGAGGGCCCCTGGACTTCGCTCAACGTCGGCAGCACGGTGGGCGACAACCCCTACAACGTGCTGGAGAATAAGCGGCGCTCCTTTGCCGCCCTGGACCGCGACCCCGAGAGCCTGTTCGATGTCTGGCAGGTGCACGGGCGGGCGGTGGTGCGCGGCGAAGCTCCCCGGCCGCCGCATGTGCCTCACCGGCGCGCCGACGCCATCATCACCCGGACGCCCGGTGTGACGCTCTTCATGCGCTTCGCCGACTGCGTCCCAATTTTCCTGTACGACCCGGTGCGCAAAGCAGCCGGGCTGGTGCACGCCGGCTGGCGGGGCACCGTGCAGGACGCGTCCGGCGCGGCCCTCGAAGCCATGCTGGAACACTACGGCTCCCGGCCGGAGGACATCCTGGCGGCCATCGGCCCCTCGATCGGCCCGGATCACTACGAGGTCGGCCCGGAGGTGGCAGAGCAGGTGCAGCAGGCTTTCGGCGAGCATGCCGCCGCGCTGCTCTGCGGTGAGAACGGGCGTACGCACCTGGACCTGTGGCAGGCCAACCGCCTGCGCCTGGAGCAGCACGGCGTGCGGCACATCGAACTGGCCGGGATCTGCACCGCCTGTAACACGGCAGACTGGTTCTCCCACCGGGCGGAAGCCGGCCGCACCGGCCGCTTTGGCGCCCTGCTGGCCCTGCCCTGACCCGGCCGGGCGTGAAAAAACTGTAAAATTAAAACCGCTCTCCCGGCAGCGCCTCGTTTCATGCTAAAATCCATTCAGTCTGGCCGGCCCGCACAGCGGGCTGTTAACCAAATTTATCCTGAAGCTGGTTCATGATCGCCGAACGCTACGCACAGGTGAATGAGCAAATCCGGCGCGCGGCGCAGGCCGCCGGCCGCGATCCCGCTGGGATCCGTCTGGTGGTGGTCACCAAGGGGCACCCGCTGGAGGACATCCAGCAGGTGGTCGAGGCGGGCGCCTGCCTGTTGGGCGAAAGCTACGTGGAGGAGGCGCTCGAGAAAATCCAGGCTGGCGGGCTCCCGGGCGGTGTGGAATGGCACATGATCGGCCACGTGCAGAGCCGCAAGTCGAAAGCGGTGGCGGCCCATTTCGACTGGCTGCACTCGCTGGACCGCGAGAAGCTGGCCCTGCGCCTGGAGCGCGACGCCGCGGCAGCCGGGCGCACCCTGCCTGTGCTGCTGGAGTGCAACGTCAGCGGAGAGCAGAGCAAGTTTGGCTGGCCCGCCTGGCAGGAGGAGCGCTGGGACGGTCTGCTCGAGCCGCTCGAGCGCGTGCTGGCGCTGCCGCACCTGCAGGTGCGCGGCCTGATGACCATGGCTCCCTTCTTCAGCGACCCGCAGCAGGCGCGCCCGTATTTCAACCGCCTGCGCCGCCTGCGCGATTTTTTGGCCGCACATTTCCCCCAGGCGGACTGGAGCGAGCTTTCGATGGGCATGAGCGGCGATTTTGAAGCCGCCGTTCAGGAAGGCGCCACCATCGTGCGCATCGGCACGGCAATTATGGGACCGCGCCCCGACCTCAAGGACTGAAAACCGGATGACAGGGAACTGACAATGGGCTTTTTAATCGTTCTGGTAGACACGCTGTTTCGCGTGCTGACGCTGATCGTTTTTGTCGATGTGCTGCTTTCATTCTTTATGTCGCCATATCATCCCATCCGGCAGAATCTCGACCGTATTGTGGAACCCATGCTGGCGCCGATCCGCCGGGTGGTGCCTCCCGTCAGTATGATCGACTTCAGCCCGATGGTGCTGTTGATCCTGCTGCAAATTCTGCGCGTGCTGATTATCAGCGTGCTGCGCGCTTTCTGAACAGGGCTGTATGAACGCACGACGTTTTCATTTTCACAGTGGCAAAACGGGGGCGGCGCTGGCGGTGCGGGTGACGCCCAAAGCCAGCCGGAATAAAATCCTGGGCATTCTGGACGACGGCACGGTGAAGATCTCGCTGACAGCGCCGCCGGTGGACGGGCAGGCCAACGAGGCGCTGGTAAAGTTCCTGGCCGAGGTGCTCGACGTGCCGAAGTCGAATATCGAGGTTGTGGCTGGCGCGACCGGGCGCGATAAGCTGGTGTCTATCGTTGGCATCGATGCCAGCGCGGTGAACGACCGCATCATGGCACGACTGTGAGGGGGACGCAGGGGGACGCTGATTCTCGTTCCCACGCTCTGCGTGAAAATACCCGGGCCGGCCGCTCCGCAGCCAGTACAAACCATCCGGTACACCAGAATCGACAGACTGCTCCGCAGAGCGGGGCTTTTTCCGGCTCCCACGGAGACCGTGGGAGCCAGTGATATGTTCTCTCGCTCCCACGCTCTGCGTGGGAACGTCTGGACCGGCCGCTCCGCGGCCGCCGCATCCCATCCAGTGCGCCGGATTTAACTGTCTGCCCACCAGAGGGGGAAGTTCCCAGGTTTCTAAGTGGCCGGGAATGATTCCCATGCCCGGGTGCCAGAGATAAGTAACAATCCCCGGCCATCCGCCCTCGCGATGCGCAGCACCATCCCTGTCCCATAATTCCCGCCGGGTCAATTATAATGGCTCCTCAGTTTTCATAAACGGGGAAATACACCGGCCATCCAACCCATATAAACTCAAACAACGCCATGGACCATTCCACCCCCTCTGTTGGCTACAGCACGCTGTTAAGGCGCAACCGCAATTACCGCTCCCTGTGGTTCGGGGAGATTGTCAGCCTGTTCGGCGACTGGTTCAACCTGATCGCCTCCGCCTCGCTGATCTCCAGCCTGACCGAATCGGGCCTGGCGGTGGGCGGCCTGTTCGTCATCCGCATGCTGGCGCCGTTTCTGGTCAGCCCGGTGGCCGGCGTGTTCGCCGACCGCTTCAACCGCCGGCGGCTGCTCATCGCCTCGGACCTGGCGCGGGCTGCAGTGGTGACCGGTTTCCTGTTCGTCCGCCAGCCCGAGCACGTGTGGATCCTGTACGTGCTGACCGCCGTGCAGCTCGCCATCAGCGGCTTCTTCTTCCCGGCGCGCAACTCCATGCTGCCCGACATCGTTTCGCCCGGGGAACTGGGCACGGCCAACGCCCTCAGCTCGGCCACCTGGTCGGTCATGCTGGCGGTCGGCTCGGCTGCCGGCGGGCTGGTGGCTGGAGAGTGGGGCATCTACCCCGCCTTCGTGATCGATGCGCTGACCTTCCTGCTCTCGGCATTTTTCATCAGCCGCATCCGCTACCAGCCGAAACCGGCAGAAGCGCGCCCGGCCGGCCTGGGGGCGGCGCTGGGCGAGTATCTGGAAGGGCTGAAGTACCTGCAGGCGCACCCCGATATCTTCGCCGTCAGCCTGCACAAGGCGGCGATCTCACTGACGGTCAGCGGGGTGTTCCAGGTGATCACGGTGACGCTGGCCGAACGGGTGTATGTGA
>JAAYXE010000055.1 GCA_012516075.1 Chloroflexota bacterium
CCCAAACCCTCCCCCGCTAAGCACGCCTGCCGGCAGGCAGGCAACCCTGCAGGGGAGGAGACAAATCCGTGAAATCCGTGTTCAAAATCCGTTGTCAGCCCATTCGGGCACGTTAGCGCCAGGAGGAATCAGCACCCTGCTAGCAAAGGTAATAAACGCCTTCTCCCCCGTGGGGGAGAAGGCTGGGATGAGGGGGGAACAGGACTGAGCTCCACGTTCCGAATCATTAAGGCCCGAAAGGACTCTCCTTCCGGGCCTTTCAATACCCAAAATAAGCCAGATCTACCGCGAGTAAAACTCGACGATGCGCTGCTCTTCGATGTCGGGGTCGATCTCGATGCGCTCGGGCTCGCGGATCACCGTGCCGCCGTCTTCGCGGCGCTCGAGCCAGCCCGGCACGATCGGCTTGCCTTCGGCCAGCTCCTGCACGTCGGGGATCTTGAGCAGGGTCTCTTTCATGGTGATGGTCTCACCCGGGCTGACCAGGTAAGAGGGGATGTTCACCCGCTGGCCGTTGACGTACACCAGCCCGTGCGAGACGAACTGGCGCGCCTGGGGCCGGGTGCGGGCAAAGCCCAGCCGGTAGACCACGTTGTCCAGCCGGCGCTCGAGCAGGGTGAGCAGGTTGATGCCGGTCTGGCCGCGCTTTTTATCCGCCTGGAGATAGAAGCGCTGGAACTGCTTCTCGCGCATGCCGTACATGCGCTTTACTTTCTGCTTCTCGCGCAGCTGCTTGCTGTACTCGCTTTCGCGCCGCGGGCGGCGGTTCGGCCCGTGCTGTCCGGGGGGCCGGTCCAGCCGGCGCTGCAGGCTCTCACCGCCGGTGCCGAACAGGTCCTTCCCCTCACGTCGTGAGAGCTTGTGCTTCGGTCCTCGATAACGTCCCATTCAAATACTTCTCCCTGTATTTCCACGCCCCTGCGCCGGGCTGCGCAGCAGGCTGCTGAACTCAGTCTATGCGGGTTGTTCCCGCTCCCCATGCCGCGCGTGAGCCGCCCGGCGAGGGCTCCTTATTGTACCCGAGGGATCGCCGGGTGGCAATGTTTCTGGTCATTTTCAGTCCATTTTATCTGCTTCTGGCGCTGCAGGAAGGCCTGCTCTCCGCCCAGGGGGTATAAAAAATGACAATTTCCCATTTTTGCGTTTCGCAAATAGATCATTTGTGCTATATATCGGGCAGAACAACCGCCTGGGAAAGGAGTGAAAGATGAACGATGACACCGCCGAACTGAGCGCCGGGCTGGCGGCCTGTGCCGGTGCCGCCCTCTCGCTGCTGCTCTCGTACACGCCCGGGCTGTCCGCGTGGTTCGAGCGCCTGGGCACGGGACCCGACGGGTCGTATGACGGCGGGACGCGCAAGCGCCTGCTGGTGCTGGGGCTGCTGGTGGTTACGGCGGCCTGCGCCTGGGCCCTGGCCTGCAGCGGCTGGGGCGACCTGTACGCCGGGGAGCTGCCGCTGAACGGCTGCGACCGGCCGTCTCTGGCCGCCCTGCTGCGCGCCCTGATCGCCGCGGTGATGGCGAACCAGTCGGTTTACGCCATCTCGCCCCGCACGAGGCGGGGGTGATGGATGGGGAGGGACTGCGGATGCTGGGTCTCTGGACGACCGGGAATGAGGCAGTATTCGACCGGGCATGCGAAGCATGACGCTCCGGATGCCTGCCAGGCCATCCATAACCCTCCCCCGCTTAAGCCCGCCTGCCGGCTGGCAGGCTGCCGTGCAGGGGAGGGTCATTATCCGTGAAATCCGTGAACCTGATCCGTTGTCAGCAATCCGTTGTCAACCCCCACCCTAACCCTCCCCCGTTGCGCTCGCTTCGCTCGCTTACAGGGGAGGGGACATATCCGTGTAATCCGTTCTCAAATCCGTTGACCGATCCGCACCATCAGCGTCCCTCCGCGTCCTGATCAAAAGAGGTTCTCATGCACAAGTCACCCTCCAAACGCACAACCCGATCTACCCCGCCGGATGACCCGGCCGCGTACTACCGCCGCAGCCTGCGCCCGCTCGACCTGCAGGACCTGGACGTGGCGCTGGCCGCCGGCCTGGAAAACGAGATCGCGCTGCTGCGCGTGGTCATCCGCCGCGTGTTCGAAGAGGCCAGCCGCGACGAGGCCATGAGCGCCCAGGACTGGTCTAAAATGCTCGGCGCGCTGGGCCTGGCCGCCTCCCGCCTGGCAGACCTGCTCAAGACGCAGAAGGCCATCGGCCAGGGGAGCAGCGCGGCCAGCATGGCCATCCAGCAGGCCCTCAACGAAGTTGTCGAAGAACTGGGGCTGCGGCCATGAAGAAGCGCACGCGCTGCCCGGTCCTGTCCACCTCGCGCCAGGTGCTCAACCAGAGCCTGGAGCTGCGCCGGAGCATGCGCCGCCTGCGGCGCAGCCTGCAGGCCTGCGGGCGCTGCTCGCATCACGGTGCCTGCCGCATCATCGAGGCCTTCAACAGCCAGATCCACGCCGCGATCCTGGAGATCAACGACGAGTGGGGGCTGCTCTAAAGCCCCCACCGGGAGGAGCTCATGAACGAAAACCCTGAAGCGGAGCTGATCGCCGCCCAGCTGCGGCACACGATCGACCTGCTGCGGGCCGAGATCAACGCCCTCAAAGCCGAACAGGCCCACCTGCGGGAGTTCACCGACCACCGTCTGGCGCAGCTCGAGGAGCAGGCGCGCGACCACGAGAACCGCCTGCGCAGCGCCACCGACGGGGTGACGCAGTTCAAAGTGTGGGGCAGCCTGGCCAGCGGGGGCAGCGGCTTCCTCTCGCTGATCGCCCTGATCCGCTCCTTCCTGGGAGGCGTGTGAGCATGGTATCGCCCGATCTCCCCTACCTGCGCGGCATCGACGTCTCGCACTACCAGGGCGAGATCGACTGGGAGGCCGTGGCCCGCAGCGGCGTGGCCTTCGCCTATGTGAAGGCCTCCGAAGGCCGCCTGCAGAGCCCGCAGGCCTTCCAGGATCCGCGCTTCCAGGCCAACGCAGCCGCCCTCAACGACCTGACCCGCCAGGGGCTGGCGCTGCCCTGGGGCGCTTACCACTTCGCCCGCCCGCAGTACAGCGCCGCGCGCCAGGCGGAGTTCTTCGCCCCGCTGGCGCGCGGCGCTGTACTGCGGGCGGGCGAAGTGGTAAGCGCCCCAG
>JAAYXE010000005.1 GCA_012516075.1 Chloroflexota bacterium
CGTTTACGCCGCTTACAGGGGAGGGAATTGTTACTCGCTCTGCGCGGGAGCGCAAAACCGGGCGCTCTGCGCCCACTGCTGGACAGCCCGGCTGTGCCCACTTCCTCTGAGCGTCTCCATCCCGGATAGCTGCATTCGGAGATACGGAAGGTTTATCTACACACAAGTTTCGATGGTCAACGCCCCAACCGCGCCATTCTTCAAAGGTAGTTTTTTTATCGATCCATAGCTGCCAAGCATCCAGAGCTGCATGGAAATGGACTTGCTGCATATGATGCGCATGTTTAACATGCTAAGCAGGCGAGCGTCAACAAGCGGAGGCAGCCTGGCAGTCTGAGCGGCATGCTTCGCATGCCCGGTCGAAGACCGCCTGGCTGCCGGGATGAAAGGCGCCTGGTTAAGGATGGATTTGCCCGCAGGCCGCTTCGAGCAAGCATGCGCAGCATGCCGCTTCGCGCGCCTGCGGGCGGTTCGACCGTGGTGCCTTTATCCCGTATATTCCGTATCATCCGCATTATTCATTGATCCAAACTAAATAGCCTACCCTTCTAATCTCGCTCCTGAGCATGGGAACCATGCCGCTCCGCGTGGGAGCGCAAACCCGGGCGCTCCGCGCCTGCCACCGGTCACCATGCAGACCTGAATTAACAGAGCGCCCCGCAGAGCGGGGCTTTACCGGTTCCCACGGAGGACCGTGGGAACCAGTATTTTATTGATATTCTCGCTCCTGAGCAGGGGAACCATGCCGCTCTGCGCGAGAGCGGAAATCCGGGCGCTACGCGCCTTCAGCGTCCCTCCGTGTCCCCCGGTAGAGCCCCTTCGCACGCACCAGCTCATACACCGCTGGCGGCAGGAAGTAGCGGTACGGCAGCCCGGCGGCGGCTCGGCGGCGGATCTCCGAGGCCGAAATCTCCAGCAGCGGCGCGTCCACAAACCGCAGTTTGGGGAGAATCTCGGGGAACTGCTCCTTCACCCGGCTCATATCCACCCCGTCGCCCGGGCGGCGCATCACCCCGATCTCGTCGCAGGCGGCGATGAGATCGTGCGGGCGGTGCCAGGCCGGCAGGTCGTGCAGCGAATCGCCCCCCATCAGGAAGACCAGCACAGCCTGCGGGTGCTGATCCCGCAGCGCCAGCACGGTGTCCAGCGAATAATGCGGCGGTGAGCGGTCGATGTCCACCCGCGAGAGCGCAAAGGCCGGGTCGCCCTCCAGAGCCGCCTGGAGCAGTTCCAGGCGGTCCTCCAGCCCCGATATCGCCCGCCCCTGCTTGTGCGGCGGGTCGGGGGTGAGCACCCACAGCACACGGTCCAGCGCAAGCTGGCAGTGCGCTTCCGCCGCCAGGATCAGGTGAGCGAGGTGGGGCGGGTCGAAGGTGCCGCCGAAAATGCCCAGGCGCATCAGTCCTGCCACTCGAGCTCAAAATCGCCGATGTACACGGTGTCGCCGTTCTGCACGCCGGCTTTGCGCAGCGCCTCGTCCACCCCGATGGTCTCCAGGATGCGCTGGAAGCGGCGCACCGACTGGTAGTGCTCCCAGTACGTCATCGAAGCGGCGCGCTCGATGGCCTCCCCCCGGACGCGCCAGCCGCCGGCCTCGCGCAGGATGGTGAACTCGTTCGGGTCGGTCTCCACCCGGTAGACCGGCGCTTCCACCACGCGCGGTTTCTCGGGGACGGTTTTGAGCAGCTCCAGGGCACGGTACAGCACCTGGCGCACATTGGTCCCCGCCACCGCAGAGATGGCCAGCGGTTCGTAGCCGTGCTCCTTCAGCCCGGCGGAAATCTCCGGCCAGCGGGCCTGCACGTCGTCCAGGTCGATCTTGTTGAGCGCCACCACCTGCGGCTTCTCGGCCAGCTCGGGGTCGAACAGCGCCAGCTCGCTGTTGATCTGCGCCAGGTCGAGCAGCGGGTCTTCGGCCATGCCGTCCAGCAGGTGGATGAGCACGCGCGTGCGCTGGATATGGCGCAGGAAGTCGTGCCCCAGGCCGACGCCCATATGCGCACCCTCAATCAGCCCGGGGATATCGGCCAGCACCAGACTGTTCTCATCATCCAGGCGGGCCACGCCCAGGTTAGGCTCCAGCGTGGTGAAGGGGTATGGGGCCACGCGCGGCTTTGCGTTGGTCACCGCGGCCAGGAAGGTGGATTTTCCGGCGTTCGGCACGCCGACGATGCCCACATCAGCGATCAGGCGCAGTTCCAGGCGCAGCCGGCGCTCCTGCCCCGGGGCGCCTTTCTCGGCGGTGCGCGGCACCTGGTGCACGGAGGTGGCAAAGCGAGCGTTGCCGCGCCCGCCGCGCCCGCCGGCCGCCACCTTCAGGCGCTGGCCGGGCTCGGTCAGGTCGCCGATCACCTCGCCGCTGTCCATGTCGGTGACGATCGTCCCCGGCGGGACGGGGATGACCAGGTCGTCGGCGCTGCGGCCGGTCATGTTCTGCTTGCCGCCCGGTGCGCCGTCCCGGGCGATAAATTTCTCTTTATTGCGGAAGGAAGACAGCGTGTTCAAAGTGGGGACCACTTCGAGAATGACGTCGCCGCCCTTTCCCCCGTCGCCGCCGTCCGGCCCGCCGCGCGGGACGAACTTTTCGCGCCGGAAGTGCACTGCGCCGTCGCCCCCCTTGCCCGAACGCACGTAAATTTCTACCTCGTCGATGAACATGAATGCCGCCTCTCGATGGTCGGGCCCGGTCACATTACACGCACCGGGCCCGGGAATCGTCTGGGAGCGATTATACCATCGCGGGTGATGGGGGACGCGGAGGGACGCGGAAGGTGCAGAGGGACGCGGATGTTTATCCCCTCTCCTGGGAATGAGCATTATAGGCGCGGCAGGGGCCGGCTCCTGACCGCTCCTTTCGTGGATCGCACCAGGGCCTGAAATCTCTGTCCTTAGAGCAGCCGTGCCCGCTGACCGCAGCCCATTCTATCCACGGTGCGGGCACGGCTGATTTCTGACCTGGCAGCCTTCGGGAACGGCAAACCTTCTTTACTGGGCTGCTTACCCTCTCCATTGCCGTGCCCTTACGGAAAGAAGGGTTCTGGTATGGTTACCAGCAGGGGCGGGTCTCATACCCGCCCCTGCGACCATCCCCTGCCACCCGCCCTTACGCCGCCTCAGGATTGTCCCCCGTTTGTACCGGTATTGTGGGGGTTTGCCCAATGGAGTTTTTGTGGTAAATTTGGGAACAATTATTGTTGAAAAGCTTTTTACCGGTTTAAA
>JAAYXE010000056.1 GCA_012516075.1 Chloroflexota bacterium
GAGGTTTGGGTGGGAAGATGACAACAATGGCTGCCTGCGGTCGCCCGATAACGGATTTCAAGGATTCACTCCCACAGGCGCAGATCACCAGAATAAATTTCTCATTGGAAGGGATTTTAAAGCCCTCTCCCTGGCAGGGAGAGGGCTTGGGTGAGGGTGGTCCCCGGGATGCACGCCGGTCGCGCGCATGGACACCAAGTTTTCCCCTCGCCTGTGAATGAACGTTCACGATTGAACGCGAGAGGGTTGAATGGGGCACGAGCTGTCGAGGCATCCAGAGCGGAAGTCGAAGATCGACTACCCGGCACCCGGGCACCCGGAGCGGCTGCTTCGCGAGCCATGTCGAAGGGCGACTGGGTGCCGGGTAATTTGTCTGCAGGCGTTCAGAGCTGCATGCTGCGCAAGCCTGGTCGAAGTTAGCCTGCAGGGCTGTCGAAAAAACATCTACTGCACCCGGCAGCTATCCTTCCTGGAGATACGCCGCCAGGCGGTTAAGCGCCAGGCTCCAGTACCCCTTCATCGCCTCCGCCTGCTCGCGGCTGCCCAGCTTCTCGTGGTTCACCGCGACCTGGCTGCGCTGTTCACCTTTCTCATAGAAATAGACGCTGACCAGCGATCCATCTGCCTCCCAGTCCAGGCGCATGCTTTTCGCTGGCGTGGCCCTGCGTACGCTCAGGGCAGCGCCGGGCAGCCATTGACTGCGCTGGTCTTCGTCTTCCCAGGCGCTGAACAGTCGCTCGACCGGCACGGGAAGCGTTTTGCTGCGGCTGACCTGGAACCCCTGCGGGGTCTCGTGCTTATCGCGCAGCCCGCGCGCCTGCTCGTAAGTGACCGTTATCATCTGCTGCCACCAGGGATCCACACCGTACTCGCCGGCAAGCAGCGCCACAATCTGTTTGTGATTCATCTCCCGGGCGCCGCGCGCATCCAACAGCTCGAACCACTCCTGCCAGTTCCTGCCGGTTCTCGCGCGCACGCTTTCGTCGCTCACACTGGGGGTATAGCCGGTTTCTTTTGAACTCATTTCGCTCCTCTATATCGGGAACTCGCCGGTTGAGAAAGATTGGACCTCAACCGGGTTACTGGCCCTTTACCGGCACTGCTCTGGGAGGTATCCCGTCTGCCTGCAGCCGGTCAGCCGCCCAGCAGCCGCACGGCGTAGTGCAGCAGGCCGGCGGCGGCGCCGCCCAGCACCAGCCAGGTGGAGTTCACCCGGTAGCGCAGCAGCAGCACTGCTGCGACCAGACCCAGCAGGATGGTGACCGGATCGACCAGGGCGTCGCGGGCGAGCTGAACCAGCACCGCACCCATCAACCCCAGCGAGGCCGCGTTGACCCCGTCCAGCAGTGCGCCAGCCCAGGCGGAATTTCGCAGGCGCGGGATGACCGGGCTGCTGATAGCCACGAGCAGGAACGAGGGCAGGAAAATTCCCAGCGTGCCCAGCAGCGCTCCGGGCAGGCCGCCGAGCACATAGCCGATGAACGTGGCCGTGGTGAACACCGGCCCGGGGGTCACCTGGCCGATGGCGATGGCGTCGATCAACTGCTGGTCGGTCAGCCAGCCCAGCCGCACCACAAAATCGCTGCGCAGGAAGGCCAGCAGCACATACCCGCTGCCATACAGGATCGAACCGATTTTCAGAAAGGTCAGGAACAGGCGCACCGGGCTGTAAGGGACGGTCTGCAGTGCCGCCCAGGCGGCCCCGGGCGCCAGGCTCCCCAGGGCAGGCAGCAGCCCGGCCGGGCCGGATTTCACCAGGCGCGGCACCTGGCGGACGAGCATCACGGCCAGGCCGCCGGCGAAGAGCAGCAGGATCTCGTTGCCGCCCAGGAAAAAGAGCACAAATACGGCCGCGCCCGCTGCCGCGGTCACCCAGTCCTGGATGGCCTTTTTCCCCAGCCCCAGCAGCGCCTGCAGCACCACGGCGATCACCACGGGCTTGACGCCGTAGAGCAGCCAGTTCGCTGCGGGGGTGGCGCCGTACTGCACGTACACCCACGACAGCGCAGTGACAAGCACCACGGCCGGCAGGATAAACGCAGCCCCACCCAGGATCAGCCCCGGCCAGCCGGCGCGCAGGTAGCTCAGGTGGATGGCCATCTCGGTGGAGTTCGGGCCGGGGATCAGGTTGGTGGCGCCCAGCAGGTCCAGGAAGCGCTGTTCATCCACCCACTTACGGCGGCGCACGATTTCGTCGTGCATCATCCCCACATGCGCGGCTGGCCCCCCGAAAGCGGTCAGGCCCAGGCGCAGGAAGAGTGAAGTTACCTCTTTCAAATGCTGGTTTTTTGCTGGTGTCGTTATCGTTTCCATGTAGATGAATTTCCCCTGCGGCTGTGTTTCAGGGACTGATCGGTGGTTTACGCAGACCCCCTTCTCGTCTGGCTCTGGTTCTCAATTTTACACCCACAGCCCCCGTCAGTAATCCGGAAGATAGGCAGTCTACCTGAGCCTGTTGATGCACCTCGCCTGTTCCGGCGGAGTTTTGGTAGAAATATCACCACTCTACACTGGACACTGGATTCGAAGCGGGGAATAATCGATGCGAGCCTTTTTTTCTGAAGTTCCTGCCCGGGAAATTTAAGATGAACCCATTTCGCTGCTTGATTAATATCTGGAAGAGCGCAACCAGCTTCTCAGGCCCATCTCTGAAGGGCTGGAAATCGACCCGCGAGTGAAGGCGTCGTGGCTGTTTGGCTCCCTGGGCAGGGGAGATGGAGACGCATTGAGCGATTTCGATCTCTGGGTGGTGGTGGATGACGATCGTATCGAAGATATCGCTGCGCAGCCCCGTCTGTTTTCCGCTCAGTTCGATAACCCTGTCCTTTTCTTAGATGCCCCGCAGAACGCGCCGGAGGGTGGTGACTGCCTGATGACCTGTTACGATGCTCCCACCGCGCCGCACATTGTCGACTGCTACTGGCAGCCGTATTCGCGAGCTTTTGTACCCGGCCAGGTCCGTCTGCTTTTCGACCGGGCAGGTCTGGTCCATCGGGGGCATACCGTTATCTGGATTTCATTGCTGCAGTCACGGCTGACGGGGGGAAGCAAATTTATTACGTTTTTCTCCCCCAGCAGCGCTGACGGCAGTCAGAAATCTGCGCCGTCCTTAATTAGACACCGCCGGGCAGAAAACCTGCCCGGCGGTGTTCAGGGGAGAGCCGCCTGTATGGGACCTCAGGCTCTCCCGGTCCGGTTGAGGTCGACCGGAATTAATACCGCCAGACCTGCTTGCAGTCCAGGTAGTCGGTAACGGTGTCTTTCAGGCAGACACGGATGGAAGGGGCCTTCTGCAGCTCCTTGGGAACGTCGAAGGTCTTATCGACCTCTCCATCGCGGTTGGTGGTGAACTTACCAATTTTGAAGAAGGGAGCGGTGTCGTCCTCGCGCACGCGCACGTTGAAGGTGTACTGCTTCTTGAAGTCTTCGCCGGTGATGCGCACTTCTTCACCAGTGAATCTGGCGGACCAGCCGTATTTCGAGCTGGGCTTCGGCAGCTGGGGGATGCACAGCTCGCCGCCAGGGGTCAGGTGATAAGGCCAGGACAGGCCGTTGGCCTTGGCAATGCGGGCTACACCGACCTTATACTCGCGAGCGATGCGCCAGATGGATTCACCTTCTTTAATCGTGTGCTTCTCCGCGCAAACTGCCTGCGCAGCCGGGGCAGCAGCCAGGGCCTTTGTCGGGACCGCGGCTGCAACCGCAGCGAACAGAATCAGTGCAGCAGCGAGGACTGATAAAAAGCGAACTGCATTTGGTTTCAAGAACATGTGAACCTCCGTATTGATTTACTTTTCATTTTCTTGTGTTCTAACTGACAATAAGACGAGCAACACCCCGATTTGGTTCCATCGATTCATAGAAAAAACTTAGGTTTTGTTTATAACGGATTAACGCGGCTGCCTTATGGTTAAATTGTGTAGACAGGCTGCCGGATTCAGGACCACAGGAGGTGGATGATGCGTTCTCGTTGGGATCTTCTTCACGGAATGGCGGGTGCACGCGATGCCGTGGATCGTCTGTATGAAGATGCCTTTTTCGGCCAGGGCGGTGAGAGAAGCATAGGGATCATGAGCCTTGCGCTGGACGTCATCGAGCGGGGGGATGAATATGTGGTTAAAACCTCCCTGCCCGGCGTCAACCCCGGGGACATCGATGTGACCTATTTAAACGGGGTGCTCACCATCCAGGGTAAGGTTAAAGAAGACAAAGAAGAGAAAGATGCGCGGTACCACCTGCGCGAACGGCGCTGGGGCCGCTTCAGCCGCAGTATTTCGATCCCCAATGTCAACCCCGACGAAATTGATGCCAGCTATGAAAACGGATGCCTGACCCTGCGGCTGCCGAAGGCCAAAGGTTCGAAAGCGCGGCGTATTCCTGTTCGTTCAGGACCAGGGTTGGGGTTCCTTAAAGGCTAACGCTGGCAGCCGGATCTGCATACGCACAGGGCTCCGGCACAGCAGCCGGAGCCCTTTTTTGCAGTTTATCGTTATACTTGTAGCTGCAGACGGGTCAATCGTTTACAGGTAGCTGATCAGACGAAAACGACAGGAGGTAATTGAAATGGCGAGAATAGAAGACACCCTGATTTGTGACGGATGTGGTATTGAGATCCTGGCTGCACCGTATATCGTGAATGATCAGCACTACTGCTGTAAGGACTGCGCCGACGGCCTGCAGTGCTCCTGCCGGCCTGAGGTGGAGAGCCGGCCCGGAGAGGCCGCTCTATAGCGTAACGCACTGCAGCGCAATGGCCAGCGGCTTACTGCAGTGCAGCAGGCACTGCAGGCTGCGAGGCAGGCTGCAGAACAGCGTTCTGCGTCACGAACTCCCATTCAGCTCTTGCGGGCGACCACCATCAACGTAATATCGTCCGAACTGCCCACGCCGCCGGTGAACTCGCGCACGGCTGTGAGCACGGCATCCTGAATCTCGCGGGCCGGGCAGCCCATGCGGGCGCGCACAATGTCGAGCATGCGCTGCTCGCCGAAATACTCGCCCTGCGGGTTCTGGGCCTCCGTTACCCCGTCGGTGTACATCAGGAGCACATCGCCCGGCACCATGCGGATCACTTTCTGCTGCCAGATGGCTTCTTCGTCGACACCCAGGGCCATCCCCGTGCCCCTCAGACGGTCGACCGGTTTGCCCCGGTTCCCGCTGACCAGATACGGCGGGTTGTGCCCGGCGTTAACGTAGCGGATGCGCCCGGTGTTGGGATCGAGAACGGCGTAAAAAGCAGTGACGAACATGCTGCCGCGCGTGTCCGACAGGATGCGCCGGTTCACCGCGCCCAGAGCGAAAGCGGGCAGTGTGGGGTACTGGATGGCGTAGGTGCGGATCAGCGTGCTGCTGAGGGCCATGAACAGCGCCGCACCCATGCCTTTGTCGGTCACGTCGGCGATCACCAGCCCCCACTGCCCGTTGGGCAGGCGGATGAAGTCGAAGAAATCGCCCGATGTCTCGCGGGCCGATTCGAGCCGGGCGCTCAGATCCCAGCCGGGGATGCTGGGCGCCTCGTCGGGCAGGATGTTCGCCTGGATCTGGCCGGCGGAGACCAGTTCCTGGTTGTCGCTGCGTGCCGGTGTTTGTGCCATGAGTGAACGGCTGACCACAGTCGAAATCCCCTCGCACAGCGAGCGCACCACAGGCAGCAGGTTGGCCAGATCCAGCGGATCGCTGAACTGCACGATGGACACCCCGCCGATGGGACGGTGATCGGGACCGGGGATAGGCGCCAGGATCAACCCGCTCTCCTCGTTGTGCTGCCCGCCCCAGGGGTATTGATCGCCGGGGGCGAAGGTCTGCGGCTGCGGGGCGCGCTGCAGCCACGCCCATGCCTGGTCGGACACCGTACTGGCATGCCCGGAGGGGTGCCACAGGTACTCCCGGTTGGGGAAGATGCGCACGATGAGGTGACATTCGGGGAAAACCGCCGGCAGATGCTCCTGCAGGAGCGCCGGCAGATCGCCCGGCTCGATGCCGCTGCGCTGCAGCTCGGCAGCAAGGATGTGCAGGTGTTCGGCCTGTTCCAGGGCCCTGGCCGCGGCCGGGGTCCATTCGCGCTGGCCATGGCGAACTTTCAGGATGGCGTTGTGCAGTTCGTCGGCGTTGATGTCTTTGAAGCAGAAGCCCTGGGCGCCGGCCTGCAGGGCCGCCTGGATCCGGTCGTGCTCTTTCAGGCCGGTGAGCATCAACACCTGAATCTGCGGCCAGCGGGCGCGGATCAGCCGGGTGGCGGCGATGCCGTCCATGTGCGGCATTTCCACGTCCATCAGCACCAGGTCGGGCTGGGTTAGCTCGACAAGCTGAACGGCTTCTTCGCCGTCCTCTGCTTCTCCCACCAGCAGCACGTCGCTGTATGAACGCAAAAAGGTGCTCAACCCGCTGCGCACCACTGGCTGGTCGTCGGCGATGATGACGCGGACCGGTTTTTCAGACTCCATTCCGGTTTGTGATTCTACTGTACTCATCTGCGATCTCGTTTGTACATACGCCCGGGCGCGTTTGTCGCGCAGGCGGACTACCCTGAAGTACAGGAAAACAGTCGATTCGATCCCCCGGCTGTGGGATTCGCCCTGGTCAGTTTACCGTATGGCAGGTGAATCCGCATCCCCTGGAGAACTGGATGCTGGTGAAATATAGGATGATCATCGCGCCCCTGACTATTTTACAGGAAAACGGGAGGATAGGGGCGATGAGTTCTACGGGCAGCGGGGAGGAGGACAATCGCCGGGTCGAGTCTCAACCGCCCTTTCGGTTTAATGCGGACGCGGACGAGAACCGGTGGCGCCGATTGGACGCGGATCGTGGAACCCAGAAAAAAGATGACAGGCAGGCTGAGCGGAGCCTGCGAGCCACAGCGAGCAGGCATAATCGAAGACGCTGGTATGAGTTCGTACCACAGGTTTTCAGGTCCCTCAGCAAGGGAACCCAATTAGCCCTGCTTAGCGGGGCCTCTGGGTGATCCCGGTATGCAGATGAGGGGAATCGGGCACGGAGCGCCCGTTGTGGCATTCCCACGCGGAGCGTGGGAACAAGTGATTAAGGTTGGGCAGGTCGCAGGGGCGGGTCTCAGACCCGCCCTTTCCCATGCGGCGGCTGCCGTGCAGGGGAGGGAAGCGGGCGCGGAGCGCCCGGTCTGGCGTTCCCACGCAGGAGCGGGGGAGCGAGTTATTAAAAAATCATCCGCGCTCTACCGCGCTCGTCAGTGTTCAACCTCTTAATTCGCCAGTCTAATATCCCATGAATATAAAAGCCCCCTGCGGAGCAGGGGGCACATGCCCAGTTCTCATTTATTTCGGCAGTTCTGGCACGGTATCAATGCCGTTTTCTTTCAGCAGGTCCAGCAGGTCCTGCCACATCAGCTCCCTCAGGCGCTTGCTGGGGGATAAAACCATTTGCTCAACCAGCTCAAGCGCCTGTTCATGCCATCTCCTTCCGCTGTGGGAACAGTAGAAGTGGTCGTGCACGTGACCGCTTTTTGCCGCCGCTTCAGCCCAGCTCGTGGCGCCGAACACGCTGCGTTTTACCTCGCAGACCGCCCCACAGACTTTGCAGTTCATCGACTCCACTTCTCCGGGTACGGTATAGAAAGAATTAAACCCTTTTGTGTAACTCATGCGGCTCTCCTGAATAATGCTGCTTGATGGTTTGAAACGCCGGACGGAAGAGCCGCCGTACGGAGGCGCGCCGAAAACTGCCACTGCTGGCATGCGCCTGAAATCTGTTCGATTCAGAATTGTTTACAGGAGTAATGTAACCATAACACTGCAGTTCTCTTTTGTCAATTCCGGCTGATATCTCTGGCACAGGAGAGCACTATGCCTGGTTCGCTGCGGGGTAAAATTAACGTCCAGGCAGGGGGATTTACCGCGTGGTCAATCAATTTATCAGGGAAGTTGCCATATGGAGAGGGAGGAAAACATGAACCGCATGGAAAATAAGGTGGTGATCGTTACCGGTGCAGCGAAAGGAATCGGGCGGGGGATCGCACAGGTCTTCGCTGAGGAAGGCGGCCGCGTTGCGGTCGTGGATCTGGACGAGCAGGCTGGCCAGGCGACCGCCGAGGCCATACAGGCCGCTGGCGGGCAGGCCGCGTTCTTCCCGGCCGACCAGACGCGCTGGGAGCAGGTCGAGCGCATGGCCCGGGCAGTGGCAGACCAGTGGGGCAGGATCGATGTTCTGATCGCCAACGCTGGCATTTTCCCTTCCGCCCGGATCGACGATATGAGCGAGGCGGACTGGGACCGGGTGCTGAATGTCAACCTGAAGGGAATGTTTTTCTGCGTCAAGGCCGTCCTGCCCTACATGCGCCGCCAGTCCGCCGGCCGCATCGTGATCACATCTTCGATCACCGGGCCCATCACCGGGTATCCGGGCTGGGCGCATTACGGCGCCAGCAAGGCGGGCATGCTGGGTTTCATGCGTTCTGCGGCGCTCGAACTGGCGAAGGACAACATTACGATCAACGCCGTCCAGCCCGGCAACATCATGACGGAGGGGCTGGAAGGGACCGGGGAGGAGTACCTGGAAGTCATGCGTAAGTCCATCCCGCTGGGGCGGCTGGGGGATCCCAAAGATATTGCTTACGCGATGCTGTTCCTGGCGTCTGACGAGGCCAGCTACATCACCGGGCAGACCCTGGTCGTGGACGGCGGGCAGATCCTTCCCGAGTCGATCCAGGCGCTGGAGTAGTGGGGGGATGCTGTGTATATCATGAGCGGAGCGCCCGGTCTGGCATTCCCACGCAGAGCGTGGGCACAAGATGTTGTGGCGGGTCCAGGGCGGGTCGTAGGCCCGCCCTTACTCGTGCAGCGGTCGCCATGCAGGGGAGGAAAGCGGGCGCGGAACGCCCGGTTTGGCGCTACCACGCGCCTGCACAGGAACGAGAGGATCTGTAAAATAATGATAGAATAGGCGCTATTCATTCTGAACACATACACATAAACCAAAGGATTCCTGTCCCTATGTCAAAGTTCACTTCGAGCCAGATCCTGGTCCTGTTCCTGACGGCCGCGGCGCTGCTCCTGGCGGCGTGCGGGCCTGCCGCGCAGCCCGCGCCGGTCACGGTCGTGGTCACTCAGGAGGTGGAGGTCACCCGCATCGTCGAAATCCTGAGCACGGTGGAAGTCACACGCCAGGTCGAATCCACCGTCGTCGTCGAAGTCCCGGTGACGGTCACGCCCACGGTCACACCCGAGATCACCGCCACCCCAACGCCCACGGCCAGCCCCACGTTCGTCCCGGTAACCTGGACGCCCGAGGCCCCCCCGCTGCCGGCCAAATTCACCGAGAAGATCCCCGGCTTTGCCTTCCTGAAGATCGTCAACCTGACGAAGCTGGATCTGATCGTCGAAATTACTGGCCCGGTGAGCGAGAACTTCCGCGTGCTCCCTGAGAAGAATACGGGCAAGACCGTCCCCGAAGGCGAGTACACCTACCGGGTGCTGGCAGGCGAAAAGGTGATGTACTCCGGCACGATGAAGATCACCAACCCCGACAAGCACGAACTGCGCCTGCGCGAGGACAAGGCTGTGTTCTGGATCCCGTAAGCAGAGACAACGCCTGACGACTCGCACCGGTGAGCGCAAACCGGACCGGTTGATCGAATAAACGCGAAAAGAGGAGCGTGTCAAAGAGATTACTTAAAACATATATTATTTGACCGGCACTCTTCAAGCGGAGCCAAAACAGTAAGACCACACCGGAGGATAAAACCTGTAGTGTGGTCTTTCTGTTTTGCGGGAACAGCCGCCCTGTTGTTCAGCGCAGCTTCCCGCCGCAGTTGCCGCAAAAACGTGCGTTGGGAATGCCGGGGGCACCGCATTTCGGGCAGAAATTCATCTGCGGTACAGCCTGGTATGTCAGCGGAAGAATCTCATCCGGCACAGCGTCGGACAGAAACAGCCAGTCGATTTCCTCGCCAAGCCGATGGCTCCGGCAGGCGATACCACATAGATGATGCGGTCTTTGGATTTATCGTATTTCTCGTATGTACCGAATCTTGGATGAAACCGTCGCAATCAGGCATACTGCCATTCCGGTGACCATAGACGTATTCAGGATCGCGTACGAAAACCCGGGCCGGGTGGTTGTGTATATGAAATCGTTTGAGATGCTGCTGGCTCAAGCCGGCACCAGCTCACGCTCGGGCCGCTTCTCGGCCGGCTTCACCGGCTCGCGGTGGGCGCCGGGGCTGTACTCGGCCAGGAACTCCTCCTCGCTCTTCAGGCGGAACTGGCGCACGGCCTCCTGCAGTTCGACAGCCAGGTCAGCCAGCGACTGGGCGGCGGCGGTGACCTCCTCCACCTGGGCGGTGACCTCCTCTGCACCGGCGCTGACTTCTTCGATAGCGGCGCTGTTCTGAGAGCTCACGCCGGCGATATCCTCGATCATCTGGGTCATCTCCCCGGCGCTGGCGGCCATCTCTTCGGTGGCTGCCGTGTTCTCCTCCACCACCGCGCTGACCGAGTCGACCGCGCTTACCAGCTGGTTGGACATGGTCTGCATGCGCTGCAGGGCCTGAAGCGAGGCTTCGGTCTTTTCACGGATGTCTTCCACGGCGGTGAGGATAGCCTGCAGCGACTGCCCGGCCTCCTGGGCCTTTTCCACGCCCTGTTCCACCTCGCCGGCGCTCTCGGTCATGGCCTGCACGGCCTCGCTCACCGAAATCTGAATGCCGCGGATGATGGCGGCGATCTCCTTGGTGGCTGCCGACGAGCGTTCGGCCAGCTTGCGGACTTCATCGGCCACCACGGCAAAGCCCTTTCCGTGCTCGCCGGCGCGGGCGGCTTCGATGGCAGCGTTGAGGGCCAGCAGGTTGGTCTGCGAGGCGATGTCTTCGATGACCTCCACGATGGCGCCGATCTCATCCGAGCGCCGGCCCATCTCTTCGACTTTCTCGGCCGAGAGATTGACATGGCTGCGGATGGCGTTCATGCCCTGCATGGTCTCCTCCACCCGGCGGGCGCCTTCGCGGGCTGCCTGGGCAGCGGAGACGGTGCCGCGCGTGTTCTCTTCTGCTGCGCTGGCCACCTCCTGGATGGCTTCGTTGAGCCGCAGGGTCGCTTCGGAGGCCTGCGCCACGGCGGCTGCCTGCTCCTGGGCGCCGCGGGCCACGCCGTCGATCGCCCGGGAGACCTGCTCCACGCTGGTGGCGGTCTGCGCCACGGCCTCGGACTGCTGGGCGCTGCCGCGCGCCACCTGCTGCACGGTGGCGGCGATCTGGCCGGTCGCCTGGCCGGCCTGAACGGCGGCCGAGGCCAGGTCGCGCGAGGCGGCTGTGAGCTGGTGGGCGTTCTCGGTGACGGTGGTGATCATGTCGTCCATGTTGAACACCATCTGGGTGAAGGCCATGCCAAGCACGTCTTTAGACGATTTCGGCGCGATCATCTGCGTCAGGTCGCCCCCGGCCATGGCGCTGGCGATGCGTGCCATCTCGCGCTGGTAGGCGATCATCTCGCGGAAGGCGTTCGCCAGCGCGCCGACCTCGTCGTCGCTGTGATATTTCAACTCGTGGTCAATCTCGCCCTGGGCCAGCCGGCTGGCGATATGGGCCAGCTCCTTCAGCGGACTGCTGACCGACTGTGCCAGCGAGTAGCCGGCTGCACAGACGATGAAAGCCAGGATCAGCGCCACACCGATCACGCTTCTGCGCAGCTGTGCCACGTCCTGCAGAACTTCATCGCTGCTCTGTTCCACGATCAGCCCCCAGCCGGCGCTCTTTAGCGGCTGGTAGGCTCCCAGCACGGTCTCTCCCCGGTAACCGGTGTATTCGCCCGCGCCGGCTTTTCTGGCCAGCACCGCCTGGGAGGCCGTGGTATCGATTTTCAGTTCGAGCTCGGCGCCGGTCTTCACCAGCCCTTCGGCGACCAGCGCTTGGTTGAAGCGTGATGGGGAAATCAGGTAACCCTGTCCGTTGATCAGGTACAGCTCCCCGGTCTCTCCCAGATGGGTCTCAATCCCTTCGTACAACTGCTCAATGGAGATTTCGGCTACGACGACCCGCTTCACCGCGTCGCGAATGTGCACCGGGGAGGCGACGGCGATGGCCGGCTTACCGCCTGCCGAACGGTACACTTCTGAAATCGCAGTCTCACCCTTCAGGGCCTTCTGGAAGGCGTCCTGTCCGGGAAGGGTCTTCCCCCCGCTTTTTCCCCCCGCGCTCACACTGGCAATCACCCTGCCATCCGTACCGGCCAGATACAGCGCCTCATAATCATGTAAATTTTCCATGCTATCTGCCAGGATTTCACCGGCTTCGCGGGCGCTGGCTTTCACCAGGCCAGATCCATGCGTCAGAACGTGGATTTCATTCTGGTGATCCTCCAGCCACAGGGCCACATAACGGGCAGTACTGTCGGCCAGCTCTGTAAAGGTGCTCAGGTGGGCCGCTATCAGAGTCAGCCTGCTGGAGCGCAGCGTCAGGTATGACAGCGCCGTCAGGGGCAGCAGGGTGAGGGCCAGTAAGCCAATGACGATCTTGCTAAAGACGGTAAAACGGACGCGTTTTTGCGCCTTGTCGGGAGAGCGACGGACCAGTTTTTTCATCGCGCGAAATCCTTGTAAGCTCGGGTAAGGATGTTACAGTATGAGACCGGGAGGTGGGATGGGTTTGCTGCGTCCGGTGAGTAACGCACGCCTCCTACCAGATTATCTGCCTCTCCTCAGGCGAAGGACATAAAAATGATGTAAGAAAAATGTGAAGATTATGTGAACCCGGACTTAATTTTCCCCGTATTGGCAGCTGGCCGTCTGTTGCGATCAGGCTGCAGCGCCGGGTCCGGAAGGTGCCAGACGTGTGTGCGGATCAGACCCCGGCGGCCGCCGTCACCTGGCTGGCCCACTGGAGCGAGTCCAGATAGCTCTTTCCGATCGCTCCCATGTTCAACCCGCTGAAAACCACATGCTGCCAGTCGGCCCTTTCATAGGCCTCCACGCAGTTGAGCGCCTCGCCGATGCGCCCGCTGCGCTCCAGCAGGGCGCTGCGGATGTCCGCTGCCAGCGGGATGCTGTCCACAATCTGCGACATGGGTATGCCCAGCATGGCTTCGAGCAGGGAGAACAGCCCGGCCATGAAGAAGCTGTCGCGGCATTTTTCGCCAGCTGCAGCGACCATCAGCTCGCACATACGGGCGCGCACCAGCGCCTGGATCGAAAGCTCTCTGGGCCGGAAATCGAGGCTGTGCACCAGAAAGAGCACCGCCCAGCGCGAGAGCTGGTCCAGTCCCAGAATGGCGATGGCCTGGGCAAGAGACTTGACCTCGATGGTCAGCCCGTAAAAGCTCGAGTTGATGAGTTTCAGGATCTTATAACTCAGAGTTGGATCCTGGGCGATGACCTTCTCCAGGTCGCTGAATTTGATCGCCGGGTTCTGCAGCTCGCCGATCAACTGCAGCACCACCAGGCGGGTGGCCGGCACACGGCGCCCCTGCACAATGCGCGGTTTGCTCAGGAAATTCCCCTGGAAGTATTCGACCCCCAGGCGCTTGCAGAGTTCAAACTCACGCAGGGTCTCCACCTTTTCGGCAAGCAAACGGCCGCGGTAGGTGTGCAGGTAGTTGACTGCGGCCGGCAGACGGGCAATGCCGATGTCGATCAGGTCGAGTTTAACGAAGTCTGCCAGCTCGAGCAGCGGCGCAACCTCCCGCGGGTCGGCCACGTCGTCCAGTGCCAGGCGGTAGCCGCGCCGCGAGAGCTCTCTCAGCGGCTCGATGATCGTCGGGTCTTTCTGGATGGTCTCGGGAATCTCGAGCACCACCTGCCGCGGCGTAAAGGGGATGGGGATCTTCCCCAGCAGGAAGTTGCGGGTGAGGTTGATAAAGGGTTTGCGCCCGCCGATGAGCTGTTCGATGGGCAGCTCGCTGAAGGCGTGGACGATCACCTGGGTGGTGGCTTCATCCGGGTCCCGGATCTCAGCCCGGTTGGTCATCCCGCTGCGAAACAGAAGCTCGTAGCCGAAGACCTTCAGGTTGCGATCGAAGATGGGCTGGCGGGCAAGAAAGAAGCTGCCGCTCTCCGTGGGGCCGGGAGGAGCTTCAGCGGCGCTCTCCTGCGGGTCAGTCCTGTGTAGAATCTGCATGGTCGCACCTCTGTCTTGCGAGAATCGATGCTGCTCTACTGGATATGCGTGGGTGCAACCGGGTTATGGGCCGGGTTGAAAGTGCGGTCGGCGCCTTCGCGCAGTGCCAGGTGGATCACCAGCGGGCCGCAGTCGCCTTTCAACGGCACAACCAGGCGCGGGTAATCCAGCGTAGAGATGGTGGCGCCCTGCCCCTGCATCAGGGTCGGCGGTGAAATGGTAGCAGCAAAGCCGGCCTGTGAGAGCTTGACGCTGGCTTTGCCGGTGATCACGTTGCCGAGTTCGGCAATGCCGCTCTGGGCCAGCATATCGAACTCGTCCAGGTTTTCACCCAGCATGCGTGAGGCGAGCCTCAGCGCCGTATCGGCCGACATGCTGTAAAAGACGTTCCCCTCCACGCGCCCGATCAGACTGATGATCACGGTCACATCATCGCTGACGTAAGGTTCTTTCTCGAGCCGCAGCTCTGCACGCGTCATCGTGCAGCCGGCTTCGGACTGGAGGACTTCAAATGCTGCTTCGACAAATGGGTTTAGAAATTTGACGTTCATCGTCGTCTCTTTTCAGGTGGGCGCAGCCGCTTACCTGCCGGGCCTCACGCCTTAGTCGCAATGTTGACGGGTACGAAGTTTTCCCGGGCCTGTCCGGGCGGGCTTTCGCGCAGCGCCAGGTGGATCACCAGGGTGCCCAGCTCGGTTTCGAGGGGCACGACGATGCGGGTGAAGTCGAGAGTCGAGACCTGGGTCCCCTTGCCCACGATCAGCGTGGGCGGCGAGATGTTGGCCTCGTAACCGGCCTGTGAAAGTTTGACCGTGGCCCGGCCGGTGATCACATTGCCCAGTTCGGCCACCCCGCTCTGCGCAAGACTGTCGAGTTCATGAAAAGGCTGTTCCATCACCCGGGAGACCAGGTCCAGACCCGTTTGCGTCGAGAGCCCGTAGAGCACCACACCCTGCACCTGACCAACCAGGCTGATAAGCACCGTCAGATCGTCGGTGGTCAGCGCCAGTTTTTGCAGGGAGAGCTGCCCTCGCCGGGCCTCCACACCACATTCAGCTTTCAGCACATCTACGACTGCATCGACAAAGGGGTTGAGAAATTTAACATTTGTCATTCATAGCCTCCGGGTTGACTGCGATACGCAGGTACCTTCAGGAAAGCGGCTTCTGGTAAAAAGATATCGCCTTTAATCGGAACCCGATCTCTGCATAGCGGGGGACAATCTCGGTGGCGCCAACGAAGAGGTAGCCGCCCGGGCGCAGGGCCTCGAAGAAACGACGGTACAGCTGGTCTTTGGTCTGGTTGGTGAAGTAGATGACCACGTTGCGGCAGACGATCAGGTCGAGATCCGGTGGAAAAGGGTCGGCGAGCAGGTTGTGCTCGCGGAAGTTAATTCTGCGGGTGAAGGCTTTCTTCACCCGGTAAGGCGGCTCGGGCTCCAGGTATTTGAGGCGCTGTTCGGGCGTCAGGTTTTTGATTTCATCGGCCATATAGGGTCCGCCGGCGCGGGCTTTCTCCAGCGCCTGGCGGTCCAGGTCGGTGGCCAGGATGTGATGCTGCAGACCGCGTGCCATCTCATCGAGGATCATCAGCAGGGTGTAAGGCTCCGGGCCGGTGGAACAGCCTGCGCTCCAGATGTTCAGCCCGGTGCCCAGGGGGCGGGTGCGCTGTGCTTCGTGCAGCAGCGGGGTGAGGACCACTTCACGCAGCGCATTCCAGCGCTCCTTATCCCGGAAGAAAGAGGAGACGTTGATCGTCAGGTAGTTGCGCAGGCGCGCCAGCTCGTCGGGGTCGCGGTCCAGGCGGTAGAAATATTCCTCCCAGCCCGGGGCGCCGGAGCGCACCAGCCAGGAGTCCAGACGCCGGCGCATCTGCTCATCTTTGTAATGATCCAGGTCGATGTCCAGACGTTTCTTGATCTGGTATTTAATGCGCGCGTAGGTCTCGAGCTCCATCCTCAGCCTCCCGCCAGCACCTGCTGGATGGCCTGGGCCATCTCGCCCAGGGGGACCTCCCGGTTGGCCGCGCCGGTTTCCACCACGCTGCGGGGCATGCCCCACACCACACAGGTGGACTCGTCTTCGGCCAGCACCGTGCCGCCGGCCAGGCGGATCAGCCGTGAGCCGTTGGCCCCATCGCGGCCCATGCCGGTCAGGATCACACCCACGGTGTTACTGCCGAAGCGCTGGGCGACGGATGCCAGGGTGACGTCCACTGCCGGGCGCACGCCGTGCACCGGCGGGTTCTGGTTGAGGGCCACGCGCAGGCTGCTGTCCAGCGTCATGTGATACCCGCCCGGAGCCAGCAGGGCGCAGCCGTTCTTCAGGCTGTCGCCGGGGGCGGCCTCTTTGACGCTGATCTGCGATTCGGCGTCCAGCCGTTCGGCCAGCGAGCGGGTGAAGCCGGGGGGCATATGCTGGACGATGAGCAGTGCCGCAGGCAGCGAAGCCGGCAGGCGCGGGATAATCTGGCTCAGGGCACGCGGCCCGCCGGTGGAACAGCCGATCACCACCACCCGCTTCGCAGGCGACGGGCTGCGGGCGGGTCGCTGCCGTGGCGCCGGATTGGCGCTGGCTGCTGGCTCCACCAGAGACGCCGGAAGCGGCTGCACCCGGGCGCGCGCCGCCCTGCGGATTTTGGCGATCACCTCGTCCATAACGGCTTCGATGTTGGCTTTGTTGGTGGGCTTGGTCACGAAATCGACCGCGCCCCAGGTGAGCGCCTGCACCGTCTCGCGCGCCCCCTCCACCGTCAGGCTGCTGAGCATGACCACCGGCCGCGGGAAGCGCTTCATGATCTGGCGCAGCGTGTCCAGCCCGTTGAGACGCGGCATCTCCACGTCGAGCGTGACCACATCGGGCTGCAGCTCCGGGATCATCGCCAGGGCTTCTTCGCCGTCCTTCGCGGTTCCCACCACCTGGAGGTAAGGCGAGGCCTCCATGCGGCGCGAGATCGTCAGGCGCATGAATGCCGAATCGTCCACCACCAGAACGCGTATGGGCTGCTCTTCTTCCTGTCCGGCGTATTGCTGTCCGGCCGGCTGTAGCGTTTCCATTCGATCACCCTAACAGTTTGGAGATCGCTCCCAGAACGCGCTCCCGCTCAAAAGGTTTGACAATAAAATCACGCGCACCCGACTTGATCGCCTCCAGCACCACGGATTCCTGGCCCAGGGCGGTGAGCATGATTACTTTCGCCTTCGGGTCGTTCTTGCGGATCTCCTTCAGCGCGCTCAGACCGTCCATCTCGGGCATGGTGATGTCCATAAGCACCAGGTCGGGCTGTTCCGCCTGGTAGACCTCCACGGCGCGCTGGCCGTTTTCGGCCTCCACGATCTGGTGCCCATCTCCGCTGAGCATTTTGGAGATGCGCACGCGTAAAAATTCTGCATCATCCACGACGAGAATTTTTGCCATTGGTCACTCCTTCACAATCGTCATTACCTGCAGACTGGCACAGAGCTGCTCAGGGACAATCCCCGTGCACGACCCGTGCTGCCGTTTCATCCTCCGCGATTCTCGCGGTAAAACCACAAAGCATTTCCTCGGGACGGGCTAGATCTCGCGCTCGCGGTTGCCGAGCATGCGGATGGTCATACGCCCGTCGGCCACGTAGAAATTGACCGTGCGGCCCGATGTGCCGCCCACTTCCTGCCCGGCCACCTTCAGCTTCAGCCCGGCGATGATCTCCTGAGCGGCGGAGATGTTGCGGGCGCCGATCTGCAGGGCCGGGTCGCCGTTGAAAGACGAGAGCATATTCGCTCCGCCGGCCATGCGCAGGATGATGCGCTTGCGGTCGGCGCCGGCCTCCAGCATCTCTTCCAGCATGTGAGCGAGACCGCTGTCCACGTACTTACCCGTCAGGCAGCTCGCCGCTTCTGGATCGGGGCACGTGGGGAGCACGGCGTGCAGCAGGCCTGCCACGCGCGCCTGGGGATCGTAGAGGCCGATTCCCAGGCAGGAACCCAGTCCATAAGCCACCAGCACATCCCGGGGATCCCGGCTGACTTTAATTTCACCGATACCTACAGGAATGGTATTCAACATACCTTCTAAACAACCTTCTTCACTGGTTTTTTAGATTCCTTCAACCACAGAACGGGCGGGCAGGAACAAACAGGTGAACTGCGGCTCCAGGTTGAACTTCGATTGAAGCAGCATCACCTGGTCGCTCACGCCGTCCCAGCCCATGAGCAGCAGGTCCAGCACGGCGCCGGCCATGTCTACGATC
>JAAYXE010000057.1 GCA_012516075.1 Chloroflexota bacterium
AAGAAGCAGAAGAATATATGGAGAACCGGCGGGTCATTTTCTGGGACCACGGGTACCGCCATATTCGCCGGCTCAACCAGGCCTACTTTGCCTTCTACGGGGCCTATGCCGATTCGACAGGCGGCGGGGCGGATGGCGGAGACCCCGTTGGAGCCGCCGTGCGTGAGCTGCGTGCACAGAGCGCTTCGATCACCGAATTCATCAAACGAATCGCATGGCTGGATTCGTTTGAAGCGCTGCAAAATGAAATTTCTGCGGCGCAGTACGGGTATTAGTCCGTGAATAAGACATGCATTTTTCAAGATACAATGGGGGAATACTGACTACAGCGGCAGTTTACGCTTTCCGGACGGCCGCTGCCCGTTACCACATCAACCCGGTCACGAAAAGGAAATTGAATGGTCAAACGTTATACCCTCCTGATCACCCTTGTCGTCCTGCTGCTTACATCCTGCGCCCCCACCGCCCTAACCGAAGAACCCAGTCAGACCGAAGCGCTCCCACCCGCTCCTGCAGTGGAGGAAACAGCTGCACCCGCTGAAACAGCGTCCGTCCGCCAGGAAGGGTCTGCGGTACCCGGCTGCACCGTCACCAGCGTTCGCTCAACGCCTGACGCCACTCAGGAGTCGATCTTTCCTCCCGTCAGTGAAGCCGACTGGGTGAGCGGGCCAGACAGCGCTTATGTCACCTTCGTCGAATACAGCGACTTTCAATGCCCCTACTGCGCACAGCTGGCGCCGATCCTGAAGGAACTTCAGGCGCAGTATCCGGAGGACCTGCGGGTGGCCTTCCGCCACTATCCGCTGGTTTCCATTCACGACAAAGCTGCACTCTCCGCCCAGGCTGCGGACGCTGCCGGAGAGCAGGGCAAGTTCTGGGAAATGCACGACCTGCTCTTCGAAAACCAGCAGGAATGGTCAGGATTTTCGATCGAGGAGTTCACCAGCTGGGTGATCGAGAGCGCCGGCGAGCTGGATCTGGATGTCGAGAAGTTCTCAGAGGACCTGAACAGCGAAGAACTCGCCGCCAGAGCACAGGAAGCCTGGGAGCGGAACTCTTCCATCGGTATTCCCGGCACGCCCTTCCTGCTGATCAACGACCAGTACTACAACGGCCCCATCAGCTACGGCAACCTGGACGCCATCATTAAGATGATCCTGCTGGAAAAGCGGCAGTATTCCGCCTGTCCTCCGATGGAAATTGATCCCGCCAGAACCTATATTGCAACCCTGCACACCGAGAAAGGCGATATCGTGATTGAGCTGCTGCCCGATGTGGCGCCGCTGGCGGTCAACAGCTTCGTCTTCCTGGCGCGCGAAGGCTGGTTTGATGGGGTGACCTTCCACCGTGTGATTCCAAGGTTTGTCGCACAGGGCGGCGATCCCAGCGGGACGGGCCTGGGTGGACCCGGGTACGCCTTCAAAAATGAGGTCTCCGAAGACCTGAAATTTGACTCCGCGGGCCTGGTGGCAATGGCCAATTCGGGGCCCGACACCAACGGCAGCCAGTTTTTCATCACCCTCGGCGAGGCGCCTCACCTGAACGGTGGTTATACGATTTTCGGCCGGGTCATCTCCGGGATGGAAGTCGCCGAATCATTGACCCCCCGCGATCCGGCTCAGTCCATGACCCTGCCTCCAGGCGACAGGATCGAATCGGTCACGATCGAGGAGAAATGAAGGGCGATACGCTCACGGTGCTGCAGTTCGTCCTCAGCGCGCTGGCCATTGCTGTGCTGGGCTTTCTGGCCCTGCTGTTGATTGGCGTGGCGCTTGTGGAGGGCTTCTTCCCGCAGGATTCACCCCTGTCCGGAATGCCGCTCCTGATTACGGGAACGGCGCTGGCTGTAACCGGGCTGCTCGTGCTGCCATCGACTTTTTATTCTTTCCAGCGGCTGATCGGACGTCCACCTTCACCCGCCGGAACAGGGCCATCGTTTCTGCGCGTGCTGCCCCTGGTGGCGCTTCCGGTCGTACTGCTGGCCGGCTACCTGATTTCTAAAAGCCTTGAGTTCACCTGGATGCTTCTGCCGCCTTTCCACATCCTGGCGGTGGGGCTGCCGGTGCTGTGGTTTCTACTCATGGGCCTGCAGGGGCTGCCGCCTGGCTCAAACCAGCGCGCCTGGGGAGTCTTTGCCAGCGGGCTTGTCCTGGGCCCCGTGGTCATCCTGCTGCTTGAAATGATGGTGCTGGTCGCCTTTATCGTGCTGGCTGTCTTGTGGGTTGCCAGCCAGCCGGAGATTGTCACCGAGCTGGAATCACTGGCGAGCAAGTTTCAGTACACCGAAATTGATCCGGAGCAGGCCATCGAACTGATAGGCCCTTATCTGGCGCATCCGCTGGTGCTGGCCGGTGCTTTGAGCTTCACCGCGCTGCTGGTCCCGCTGATCGAAGAATTAATCAAGCCGGTTGGAGTCTGGCTGCTGCTGGGGCGCAATCTCACGCCCGCCGCAGGTTTCGCAGCCGGCCTGATCAGCGGGGCCGGATACGCCCTGTTCGAAAGCCTGGCTCTGACAACCACAGGCGAAGATTGGCTGCTGCTTGTCGTCGCCCGTATGGGAACCGCGATCGTCCATATTTTCACCACCGGTCTGACCGGCTGGGCGATCGCCACTGCATGGCAGAAACGACGCTTTGGGGTGTTTCTCGCCGCATACCTGACTGCAGCAGCCGTCCACGGCATCTGGAATGCGCTGACCGTCATGGGATCGTTCTCTGTGCTGCTGGATGCGGCCGGAGAAGCCCCTATCCCTGTCGTCGAACGGCTGGGAGCGATCGCACCCGTTGCCCTGGTGCTGCTTACCCTGGGCACTTTTTACGTGCTACTGCGCTCCAACCGGAAGCTGCGTAGCGAGCAGAACATGCAGCTCACGCCCGGGCCCCAGGATGCTGTGCTATAATCTCGCAGTATTTCGACCTCTGGCATCGTAGACCGGGGGAATAGAAACCGCGAGAGTACGTGGAGAACCCATGGAAATCATTGCTTATCTGATCGACCTGTTTCTGCACCTGGACGAGCATCTCAGTGTGGTTATCTCGAACTACGGTAACCTGACCTATTTCTTATTGTTTATGATCATCTTTATGGAAACCGGTCTGGTTGTTACGCCCTTCCTCCCGGGAGACTCTCTGCTCTTTGCAGCCGGGACCTTCGCCTCTCCGGCGCTGGGCTCCCCCCTGAATGTCGTCTTTTTATATTTCTTGCTGATCGCCGCAGCATTCCTGGGCGATACGGCCAACTACTGGATCGGTCACTACGTCGGACCACGTGCTTTCAGCGGAAATATCCGCTTTCTAAAAAAAGAATACCTGGACCGCACCCACGCTTTCTATGAGAAGCACGGGGGCAAAACGATTATCATCGCTCGCTTCGTTCCCATTGTGCGCACCTTTGCCCCTTTTGTGGCCGGCATTGGCCGCATGAGCTACCTGCACTTCATCACCTACAACCTGGTGGGCGGCGTTCTGTGGGTGACGATTTTCGTCTTGGGCGGCTATTTCTTCGGGAATCTGCCCTTCGTCAAAGACAATTTTAGTTTTGTCGTCATCGCCATCATCCTGATTTCGGTGCTGCCGGCCGTATACGAGGTGGCAAAAGAGAAAATGCGCCCATCCAGCACAGAACCCGAATACTAATTCGACTGCCCGTTAAAGCACAGGGCCGGTTCAGGTGAACCGGCCCTGTTTTATTACGCCCCATCCACCGTTCAGGGGATCAAGCGCAAATAACTTTCCGCCGCAGCTTCCACAGCCTGGCGCTCCCAGTGCATAGGGTGGTATTCGATTTGCTGCCAGGGTCGGGCCATGTCGATGTAGTGCGGGTGATAGGCGTGGCCCGACTGGCCGGTTGTGTGGATCGCCAGCGAATTCTGCAGGCTGCCGAGGTCCACGATCATGCGCATGGAGGGCAGCGAGGTGACCTGGTAGCCCTCAGCGGCATTCCATCCCGTGGCGTTGACGATGGCGCTGCCGCCAGAGACGGAAAACGGCCCCCGGTTGAAGAGTGCCCGGATTGGCCCTGGGCTGGCTTCGCCCCCCAGAGCTGCATGCGCAAAAGTGACCTGGTGCAGGTTCCCCCACTTCCACCTTTGCGGATCTCTACCCTGAGCGGACTCCAGCTCATCCACGGCGCGCTCCAGCGCCCGGCGGAAAATGTCGTCCCTGGTTTCCTGTTCCTCTGTCGCCTGCTGATCCCACCAGGCCGCTTCGGGGCGCTCCACCAGGCGATCCATGGCGGCGGCCCAGCGCCCGCCGCCATCCGGCCACAGATCCTCGATCAGGTTATCGTGGTAGGTTTCGGCCAGCAAATGTCTCCAGAAAACTTCGAACAGGGCTGCAGCAGCCGAATCCATATGGTTCTGGTAATCCCAATCTTCCAGCAGGGCACGCGCCTCAGCCAGACGCTCGTCCTGAAGCGAGATTTCCAGCAGCACCGGCACCAGCCGTTCGGCTTTCAGGTTTTTATTGTCGCCCTGCATTTGCTGCACGTATTCCAGCCCCACCGGCCCGGGGCTCTGCTCGATCATCTCAATGATGCGCCGGGCGCGATCGCCGTAATCCCACTCACGGCTGATCAAATATGGGTAATCTGGACCCACCACCGCATTGTTGGCGGTGACAATGTAACCTTCAGGGGGATTAAACAGTGAGGGGAGTTCATCAAATGGGATAAAGCCGGTCCATTCGTAATCACCGGTCCAGCCCGGAACGGAAAGCGTGCCATCACCGTTTTCCCGCACAGGGATACTGCCCGGCATCTGGTAACCGATATTACCGTCCACATCGGCATAGACCATATTCTGGGAAGGAACCTGGAACTTCTCTGCCGCGCGGCGGAATTCATCCCAGTTCTGAGCCCGGTTAATTTCCAGGACAGCGAGGAAAATCGATGATGGATCGAGCGCCGTCCAGCGCAGCGCCAGCGCGTACGGCTGCGGCAGATCCAATCCCGACTCCTGGTCAAGGTCTTCCAGCGGGCCGTAGGTGTCGGAAATGATGGGACCATGACGGGTGTAGCGCACCTCCAGCGGCACCGGGTCTGCTCCGGCAACGCGGATGGTCTCCTCCACGATTTCCATAGACACCCATTCACCGTTGAACTCATACTGGTGCGGGTTGTTCGGGTTGATTTTCTCGATATAAAGATCCTGGACATCGGGCCCCACGTTGGTGAAACCCCAGGCGATGCGGTCGTTGTGACCGATGATGACGCCTGGCGCCCCTGCAAAGGAAAATCCGGTGACCTGATAAGGGCAGGCTTCATTTTTGGGGCTGCAGTGCAGGCCCACTTCATACCAGATCGAAGGCATCTGCACACCCAGGTGCGGATCGTTGGCCAGCAGGGGCATCCCTGTCTCGGTCAGCTCGCCCGAAATCACCCAGCTGTTCGATCCAATGCCCGTTCCCCGGGGGCCCATCACGGCATCCATCCTCTCCGTCTTCTGTACCAACCGGGTCAGCAGCGGAAGAGCAGCCGTTGGAATCAAAGAACCGCTTTGTGCATCCTGGTTTTCCAGGTCTGAAGAGGGACTGCCGTTCCCGCTGACGATCGCAGGTGTATCCTGCGGATAAGGAGGTATGAGATCCGCCATCTGCTCGGCCGAGAAATCTCGCAGCAGCAGCGCTCTCTCGATCTCGCTGTCCATATTATCGCCCAGGTCCCAGGCCATTACCTTTGCCCAGGCGAGTGTGTGGACGGGGTGCCAGGGCTCGACCTGGTAATCGGGAGAGAGCAAACCCAGGATGCCGTACTCCAGGCTGAGGGCCGTCCCCTGGCGCCCGGCCAGATATGCGTTTACGCCATCGGCATAGGCCTGCAGGATCTCGCGGCTGTACTCGTCTGCCATCTCCCATTCCTGCTCAGCGACCCGCGCCCAGCCCAAAGTGCGCAGGAACATGTCCGTTTCAACCTGCGATTCACCAAACATCTCGGAGAGGCGGCCACCGCTCAGGTGGCGCCAGAAATCCATTTGCCAGAAGCGGTCCTGGGCATGTACATATCCCTGCGCAAAAAACAGATCCGCAGTGGTGCTGGCGTAAATATGGGGCACGCCGTAAGCGTCCCGGTAGATTTCTACCGGTCCGTGCAGTCCATCGATCTGGATTTCACCATCCACCTGAGGAAAAGAACGCCGTACCGCCAGAAAGCCGGCCACCGCAATCAGGATGATCCCGAGCAGGAACACGCCCAGGAATGCGACCAGCAAACGACGAAATAAGCGATTCATGTCCCCTTCTCCTTTCGCTTTCTACGTTGATTGTGGTTATGGAGCTGTTAATTCCGCCCTGAAATCTGCAGCAGACGTCTATGATTAATACCGCTCAGGATGCAGTGCCGGATGTGGAACGCGCCTCCTGACCATCCCCCAGGGCGACCACCATCGCAATGGCATGGGTTTGCGAATGGCTGATGCTCACCGACCAGGTGTGCAGCTGGCGCTCTGCAGCCAGGCGGGCCGCCGAACCGTGGAGCCGCAGCACAGGCTCGCCAGCCGGGCCGCGCCGGATTTCGATTTCTTTCCACGCCACCGGGCCGATCCCGGTTCCCAGGGCTTTAGCAGCGGCTTCTTTGGCGGCAAACCGGGCGGCCAGTGAAGCGGGTTTGTGCCCGACTTCGGCAAGCTCCATCCCGGTGAATATACGCTGCAGCAGGCGGTCTCCATGACGATTTAGAGCCCCCTGGAAGCGTTCAATTTCGATCATGTCAATTCCGGTGGCGAGCATGGTGTGTCAGGGCCCCGCAATGGCGACGGCCAGCCGGTCCGGATCCAGATAGCGGCGCGCCGTCTCCAGAATGTCCTCGGGGGTGACGGAGCGGACCATCTGTTCATAATTTCGATAATAATCCAGTCCGAGCTGGTAGCGTTCCAGATTCACAAGCGCGCTGGCAACCCCGGCGTTCGACTCGAGCGAGAGCGGCAGCCGGCCAATATAGTTTTCCTGGCTGTCCTGCAGTTCTTCAGGGCTCACCTTATCGCTAACGAAGCGGCGGATCTCAGCCCGGATGAGGTCGATCGCGCGCGGTACGTTCGCCGGGTCCACTCCTGCGGAGACATACCATACACCGGGCCCCAGGCCGGCCGCCAGGCTGCTGCTGGCATAATAGGCCAGGCCGGCCTTTTCGCGCACACTCTGCCCGATGCGCCCCATCATACCAAACTGGCCAAGGATATTGTTGCCCAGGGAGGCAGCCATATAGTCCGCCGAGCGGCGCTCCGGGCCCAGCGCGCCCAGGATGATATCAGCCTGCGACTTACCCGGCAGAGTCACCTTCTCCTCCACCGTCCCATTCAGCTCGCGTACAGGCGGCAGGGCTGGCGGTTCATCCTGATCAGGATTTTCCCAGCTGCCCAGCACCGCGGCGACCTTCTCCACAGCCTGTCCGGGATCTACCGCGCCGACCACTGCAATCACCATCCCTTTCGGGCCAAAGCTGCTGCGGTGGAACGCGACCAGATCTTCCCGCGTGATTCGGCTGACCGTCTCCGGAAGCCCATCCTGAGGCCGGCCGTAAGGATGGCCGGCGAACACAATGCGGTCGAAGGCCAGGGAGGCCATTTCGCCAGTGTCCTGAGCGCGGATCGCCAGGCCGGTCAGAATCTGGCTGCGCAGGCGTTCTACCTGCTGTGGAGGGAACACAGGCTGGCTCAGAGCTTCGAACAGCAGCTGGAGCAGCAGATCCAGGTCTTCCCCTAAAGCTTTGCCGTGGAAGCTGGTGGTGTGGACGCCGGCGCTGATGCCAAGGCTGGCGCCAGATGATTCCAGCGCATCGTAAATCTCGCTGAAGCTGCGCCGCTCCGTGCCGCGCATCAGTGCCGCAGCCGTGAAGTCCGCCAGCCCCAGCTTCTCATCCGGGTCGGACAGTGCGCCGGCGCGCACATACCCGCTGATCACCACCGTCTGGCTGCTGGAGGCCGCCCGGCTGAGCACCGTGATACCGTTCGGAAGCTCGACACGGGTGATATCGTCTGGTCCGGGGAGCGAATGCTTGCTGTTCGAGGCGGCAGTGTTCATTCTGGTACGGCTCCATTTTCAACCGGCCGATAAATGCCCACAACCCGGTTCTGCGGGCGCAGGTATTTCTGGGCCACACGCTGGATGTCCTCAGGGGTCACCGCGGCCAGGTTGTCCAGGTAGGTGAGAAACCAGTCGTACGAAGCAAACATCTCGCTGAATCCCAGCCAGTACGCCTGGTTGGTGATGCTCTCACTGCCATAAGCGAAGAGCGCACGCGCCTGCTTCACCGCGCGCGCCAGGTCGTCCGGGGAGGGCTGCTCCTGGTGCAGGCGCAGGATTTCTTCATCCAGCGCAGCGAGCACTTCATCAGGGCTGCGCTGCGGGTGAGGGATCGTGAGGATGGTGTGCAGGAAAGGGTCGATGGTGGCCTGCAGACCGCCCGAAATGCTGACCGCCAGTTCCCGGTCCACCAGCGCTTCATACAGGCGAGAGGTCTTATTAGAGATGCCGCCCCCGAACAGGTTTAAGTTGTTGGGGCCGGTCAGCAGGCTGTCGAGCACCGTGTAAGGGTAAAAGTCGGGATCGGAGGCGGCCGGCGCATGGTAGCTGACCTGGATATACGTGGTATCACCGGGGCCCTCCACCGTCACCCTGCGCTCACCGTTCTGCTCTGGCTCAGGGCGGTTCGGACTGGGCGGCACTTCGCCGGCCGGTATGGGTTCGTACAGCTTGCGTATGCGCTCCAGCATGGCAGGGGTGTCGAAGTCACCCGCAACGGCCAGTACGGCGTTATTGGGCACATAATAGCGCCGGTAGTGCTGGTAGAGGTCATCACGCTGGATGTGGTACAGGTCCACCATGTCTCCGATGACCTCGTGATGGTAGGGACTGACGCGGAAGGCTGCGGCCTGTACTTCTTCACTGAGGCGAAAGAGCGGTTCGTTTTCATTGCCCTGCCGCTCCGAGATGATCACTGTGCGCTCGGAGGCGACATCTTCCTCAGTGAAAAGGCTGTTGGTCATCCGGTCCGCCTCTAACCGCAGGGCCAGATCAATCTTGTCTACTGGCAGGGTCTCAAAGTAGGTGGTCCAATCGAGATGAGTGAACGCGTTCCAGTAGCCCCCCTGGCGCGAGATCTCACGGTCCAGGACGCCCGCCGGGAACTGGGGCGTGCCCTTAAACTGCATGTGCTCAACCCAGTGGGAGATCCCCGTATAACCAGGGATCTCGTTGCGTGAACCCACCCGGTACCAGATCCAGTGGCTGATGATAGGGGCAGTGTGTATTTCTTTTAACAGAACAAGCAGGCCGTTTGAGAGGTGTATTCTTGTTATGGCATCCGACATCAGTTCCCCGTACGGTACTTCTTACCTCTTGATATCGCTGCGAAACTGCAGGCGGTGGTCCCGGCTGTCTGGTCCTGATCCGGGGGTGATACTCTATTTTACCTTACCTCGCCGTTCAGCCAGTCACACAGCAGCCCCGGCTGTGAGCCGCAGAGCGGCGTTTCTTCCCAGGAACTGGGCAGGCCGGAGAGCAGCTCCTGATAAGGGGAAACAACAGCCTGTAAACCGGTGAAGGGTTCGTGCAGCTCGGTCTGGTCGAGGGCGATATCGACGGGGACCTCCAGATGGACAGGAACATCCAGAACGACGGGGATCGTCTGGTTAACCGGTACGGTGAGGTTCAGGGCAACATTCAAAGCCGTGCCCTTGCGCAGTACGATATCGGTGGGGACGGATACCCCGTTCAGATAAACCTGAGCCTTTTTAACCGGCGTATCCTCTGTCAGAACAACCTGCGTGTTCTGCTGCAGCGGCAGGTCAAACACTACCGGGATCGAATCGTTCACCTGAATCGTATCATCGACCGTAATCGTGGTGCGGATGTGGGCCTGATCCATCTTGACGAAGTTCTGGTGCAGGCCCCCGATCAACTGGTCGGAAACCAGGTTTTTCAAACCGATTAACTGCCGGCCCACGGTGATCAGGATGACGATCAGGATCACGTTCACGGTAATGGAGATCAGGCTGGAAATCGTCCAGAAAGCGGGCCCAAGCTTACCCTGCCAGAGGATACGGGCAAGATTCTGGGGATGGGCGGACGCGGATTGTGGTTTGACCAGCGATAAGAACCGATCTATCATGAGACATACTCCTGCCAGATGGATGCAGCGCGTAAAATTCGCGTAAAGAAACTATAGCATATCCATCTTCAGAAAGTCCCTTTACAGCCGCCAAGCTTACCGGATTGTAAACAAGCTGTTCGTGATTCTGTGCACAAGAGACCGGTCGCTTGTACAATTATTCAGGGCCAGCTATAATGAACCCGGCCTGAAGATTCCGCAGTGGCAGTCTCTGACGAAAAGGCCTTTCAACAGGGGAGGAAAAAATATGACCCAGAAACCAGATAATGATCTTCAACCGATCGTGGCCGTCATCGGCGCCGGTCCGGCAGGCCTGTACGCTGCCAGGCAGCTCGCCTCCGAGGGAGTGCGGGTTGTGCTGATCAACCGCGATATCAAACCAGGCGGCCTGGCCGAGTACGGCATTTACCACGATAAGCACAAAATGAAAGAAGGACTGCGCAAGCAGTTCCGCCAGATTCTTGAAAATCCCAAAATCGATTATCTCGGAAATCTGACTGTTGGACTGCAGAGCGATCTTCACCTGCAGGACCTGCTGGATATGGGGTTCCATGCCATCCTCGTCACGGTTGGGGCACAGGGAACCAAATGGCTGGGCCTTCCAGGGGAAGATCTGAAGGGCGTCTATCACGCCAAAGACCTGGTCTATCACTACAACCGCTTACCCCCATACAGCACTCAGGAATTCCTGATCGGCAAGCGGGTGGCCCTGATCGGCGTTGGCAATGTCATGCTGGATATCGCCCACTGGACCATTCGCGAACTGAAGGTGGACGAGGTGATCGCGGTCGCCCGGCGCGGCCCGGCTGAGGTCAAATTTTCGAAAAAAGAGATGGAGATCGTCGCACGCAATCTGGACCTCAAAGCCCTGGACCAGGAAATCGCCCGCTGCGCCCCGATCATGCGCGCAGTAGGCCAGGACCCCCAGGCCGCCAAGGATTACATTCTCTCCGCCCTTCCCAAGGCGCTGGATCCGGTCTCCGACACACGCTTCCGCCTGGAGTTCCTGGCTTCGCCCACCCGGATCCTGGGCGACGAAGATGGAAGAGTGTGCGGGCTGGAAGTGCAGGACACCACGCTGGTGTTAGAAAACGGACGCACACGGGCCCGCAAGCTGGATACCACCCGCGTCATCCCGGCCGATACGGTGGTCTTCTGCATTGGAGACCGGGTTGATGAGTCTTTTGGGCTGCCCGTGGAGTGGAATGAGTTTGTCAAAAACCCCCAGCCAGACTACCCGGTGGACGGTCTCTCGTATGAAGCCTATGACCCCCAGGCCGGCCGGCCGATCGAGGGCGTCTTTGTGGCGGGGTGGTCGCGCGAGGCCAGCAGCGGGCTGGTGGGTGTGGCGCGCAAGGACGGTGAAAACGGGGCGAAAGCCGTTCTGCAGTACCTGCAGGCCCATCCGGGCAGCGCAGCCCCGGAACAGGTGCTGGACCGCCTGGAGGCCCGCCTGCAGCTGATCAGCCGCCCGGTGATCCGCAAGGATGATATTAAACGCCTGGAAGCGTTTGAGTGCGCCGAGGCGGAGCGCCAGGGGCTGGAGTATTATAAGTGCCTGACGAATGAGGAGATGCTGGCCGCTATTGGCCTGGAAGAGGTCAGCGGATAATTTAATTCCGGATACTGCGGAGGCAGTGGTTCCCACTGCCTCCTTTATTTTTAAAGCCCGGGGAGAATATCTTGAAGGATCCGAATCCAGTTCTGACCAAAGATCGCGGCGATATCCTCTTCGGAATAGCCCATATCGGTCAGGATGGGCGCCAGATTCTGCAGGTCTGCGATCGTATCGATGCCGGTAGGCGTGGACTGCAGGCCAAAGCCGCCGTCGAAATCGCTGCCCAGGCCAACATGTTGCGCATCACCGGCCACCTGACAGACGTAGTCGATGTGTGCCGCGACATCGGCAAGCGAGGCCATGTGGCGAGGGGCGCCTTTTTTCCAGTCAACGTGGAGGAACAGGTTATAGGGGACAATCCCGACCACTCCATCGCGCTCCAGCAGCCCGCGCAGCACCCGGTCTGTCAGGTGACGGTTGCTGTCGGAGCCTTTGAGCAGTGCCTGCGGGTTGGAGTGTGAGGCCAGCAGCGGACCGGGATAGTGGTCGAGAGCCTGCAGGGCTGCTTTTTCATCCATATGGCTCAGGTCCAGGCCCATACCCAGCACGGCCATCTGCTCCAGTAATTGGAAACCCAGGGGCGTCAGCGGGCCGGGCTCACGCGTCCCACCGCAGTATTGGTTACCGGCCCAGGCCGGTGCCAGGATGCGGATGCCGGCCTCCCACCATTCGTCCAGTTCTGCCGGGGCGCGCACCCCTTCGGCGCCCTCCATCAACAGCACCAGGCCGACCGGGCTGCCCTGTTCCGGGACCTCCTCCTCTTCGCTGACCTGCGAGTGGGCTTTATTCTGTTCCCAGTCTTCCAGCACCGCGCGCAGGTCTTCCTTGCGCAGAATCAGGCGAAAATGGTCGGGATGGTTGTCGACGAGACGGTGGTAAACATCCACCTGCTGCCAGTACAGCCGGTTGGCCTCCAGCGGCGTCTGATAAACCAGCCTCTCCCAGGGACCGGCCCGCCGGCGCTCGGGGGCGGCAAAAAGCGTAGCGAACACCACAGCCACACGCCCGCGCTGGAAGTCGGGCCAGCCCAGCAGCGCATCGCCCACCCAGAGGGGAATATCGGTCCCGACTTCCAGGCGCCGCGTTTCAGCAGCGGCGCGGGTGTAATCCCGGCCGAATGAGAGCATATTCCAGGCCAGGTCCTGATGTGCGTCTACAATGAGCATGGTTTCAACTCCCTGTGCTGAATGGGTCTTCAGGCAGCAGCACCTGACTGCACCAGGCGGTCTGATATCTGGCGGTCGATTTTCCCCATGGGATATGCGTGCAGTTCACTGCGCGGCACCCAGCGCCAGTCCTGAACCTGAACGGCCTGCGGCTGGCTGCCCGCCTCGAGCCGGCAGCGGTAGGCATGCAGCGTAACCCGGAAATGTGTATAGGCATGCTCGTACACTCCGAAAGGTTCCCCCACCTGGATGGCTGCTCCCAGCTCCTCGCGGATCTCGCGCTTCAGGCAGGTCTGGAAATCTTCGCCGGGCTCGATTTTACCCCCGGGGAACTCCCACAGGCCGCCCAGCAGGCCGTTCTGCGGCCGCTGGGTGATCAGAACGGCGTCTCCCTGCTCGATCACCGCTGCAGTGACGGTGTAATGGGGCGTTGGTTCTTTCGGCAGCTTCACTGGCCGCTCCTCCTGGATGCCCAGGCGGTAGGCCTCACAAAGCTGCTGGATGGGGCAGGCCGGGCAAGCCGGCGCGCGCGGGGTGCAGACCACCGCCCCCAGGTCCATAATCGCCTGGTTGTAATCGCCGGCGCGGCCCGGCGGCAGGTTCTCCACTGCCAGCTCCCACAGCCGGCGCTCGCCAGCCGGTGAGCGGGCCGGTTCGGTCACGTTGAACACACGCGCCAGCACCCGGCGGATGTTGCCGTCCAGAGCGGCTTCGTCGCGCCCAAAGGCAATGGATGCAATGGCGCCGGCCGTATAGCGGCCGATCCCCGGCAGCCGCTGCAGCTCCGCCGCATCCGCCGGCAGTTCGCCTCCGTAGCGCTCAACCACGATTTGGGCTGCACGGTGAAGGTTGCGGGCGCGGCTGTAATAACCCAGCCCCTCCCAGGCTGCCAGCACCTCCTGCTGGCTGGCCTGCGCCAGGGCACGGACGGTGGGAAAGCGCTTCATCCAGCGCTCAAAATAAGGGATCACCGTCTCCACCCTGGTCTGCTGGAGCATAATTTCCGAAACCCAGATGGCATAAGAATCGGTGCGCCCGCGCCAGGGAAGGCTGCGGGCATGTTCGTAATACCAATTTAACAGGCTAACGGTGAAAGGGGACGGCATGCGTTTTTAAATAGATGGCAGTCTCCGGGTGAAATCTCGCATTCCCCCCTGGCCCAGGAGACCGCCAGCGAGTCCCTTTATATTTGAAATCCACTACGGGCCTGGATCACTTTGTACTCGAAGTTTGTCACATAATCCATCAACTGCTGCGTAAGCTGCTGCCAGCCAGCGGAAGCGAGCACTTTCTGCAGCGAGTTGATGGTCGCCATCTGAGCGCTGGTCTGGATCTGCGGCTGGTCGCCGTACATGGTAAACCAGGCATCACTGGGCTCCATTCCCAGGCGCTGCATGCCGGGGATGAAATCGCGTACGACAAACTCGAAGTATTCTTGCTCCCGTCCAGGCAGGATGTCCCAGGTCATCAGTAGTTTGACAGCCACGGTTTACAGCTCCTCCGTTACGATTTCTCGTAATTCAACACGACCACACGAGTCTCTTCCGGAACAGTAGACCGGGTGACCTTGATCGAAGGCTGTGGTTCGACCTCACCCAGCCCCATTTCTTTCAAGAATTTGCTGACCGGGCTCAGGTTTGACGAACTGGCAGGCGTGCGGTAGTGCATCGGGATGACAATGCCCGGTTCCAGCATGCTGATGACTTCCACCGCTTTCGCAGGGGTCAGGCCGCCGCCCCCGCCCACGGGCACCAGCGCAACGTGCACGATCCCCAGGGCTTCAATTTCCGTCCGGGAGGGCACATGGTTCAGATCTCCCAGATGCGCCACATTCAGGCCTTCGTAATCAAAAACATAGAGCGTGTTGCGCGGCTCATCCGGGCTGCGTTTCGAATGTCCGTTGGTCTGCACACCGGTGATAAACACACCGCCGATCTCATACTCTCCCGGGCCGGTGATGACATGCTCTTTCCCTTTGACAGCCGCCACATAATTATGGGCAGGCGAGTCGTGGCTTACGGTAACAATATCGGCCTTCAGTTTTAAGGGTTCGTAACCGGTGACTTTATGATCGAAAGGATCGGTCACCACAGTCGCCAGCCCGCGTTCAGTCAACCGAAAGCAGGAATGCCCATACCATGTAATTTCCATTGAATTCCCTTTTCCAGGGTGAAGCCATCATTCAATTTGGGATTAGTGTTCATCCGATGCTCCACCTGTAAAGATTATACAACATTCTGAGTGACCGGGATGGGGGCAACAGCCGCGCCCTCACCGGGCGGCCCGGCGGCGTGTTATGATTTTGAATACCAGCAGACCAGGAGGATTTGTGGCCGGAGCAGAATATCCCTACGAATTACAGCCCAATCTCAGCCCGGGCAGCCGGCTGGTCGAGACCGGCGAGAACGGGTGGCGGCTCGAGATCCCCGCCGGGGATGAAAAGCAGTACCGCCTGGCGCAGCTGGACGATTATGGATCACGGCCGCGCGCGGATTTCCCCTGGAAAGCGCCGCCGCTGCACATGAGCCTGCGGGCGCGCGTCTCCGCGCAGCAAATTCCCGGCACCTGGGGGTTTGGACTGTGGAACGACCCCTTCAGCATGGCCGTGCTGAGCGGCGCAGAGCGCCTGCGGCTGCCCGTCCTGCCCAACACCGCCTGGTTCTTTTTCGCCTCCCCGCCCAACTACCTTTCCCTGCGGGACGACCTGCCAGCTCAGGGGTTCCTGGCTGCCACCTTCCGCTCCCCGCGCTGGCCTGCTCCCCTGCTGGCGCTGGGCGCTCCGGCGCTGCCGCTGTTGCTCTTCCCGCCGGCTGCCCGGCTGGCGCGCAGGATCGGGCGGCGCATCGTCCGCCAGAACAGCGCCGCCCTGCAGGTCGACCCGACCCGGTGGCATGAATACAGCCTGCAGTGGCTGGCGGACCGCGTCCGCTTTGCGGTGGATGGACGGGAAGTTCTCGAGGCAGAACACAGCCCGCAGGGGCCGCTGGGGTTCGTGCTGTGGATCGACAACCAGTACGCCGCCTTCACACCGCAGGGCCGCCTGCGCTTTGGGACCGTCCCCAGCCCGCAGCCCGCCTGGCTGGAGGTGACCGGCCTGAAGCTGGAAAGAGGCTGACGCTCATAAAAAGCGAGCCAGACAGGCGGCGCGTCCTTGACAAAAGGCATTCCTATAGTAAAATAAGTGGCGCTCTACGCAAAAAGAACCGTCCAGGCCGAGATAGCTCAGTTGGTAGAGCACGCGACTGAAAATCGCGGTGTCGCCAGTTCGATTCTGGCTCTCGGCACTCGAAGTTCAAACCAGCCTCGCGGGCATAGTTCAGCTGGTAGAACACCTCCTTGCCAAGGAGAAGGTCACGGGTTCGAGTCCCGTTGCCCGCTTCGATTGAAATAAGTGGCTGATGGCGGATGGCTGGGCGAACGGCGAGCTACCTGCCATCAGCCGCTTCATATGGCGACGTGGCCAAGTGGTAAGGCAAGGGTCTGCAAAACCCTGATCACGGGTTCAAATCCCGTCGTCGCCTTTGAGAGCCGGAATGAATATGAAGAGCAATTGATGAAAGGCTCACCGATCACAGGGTCGACCCTGCGATCGGTGAGCCTTTTTCCTTTTTTGACTGTCAGGCCATTCCGATTTATTGACTTGACAGATCCCATTATTTTTCTATAATAGAACGCGCGTTCGCGAAGCAAATTTGCTCCGCATTTATTATCTCAAATAAACACGCCTACAATGGGGTAAATACAGGGCGGAAAGGAAATCGTCAGTTTTTTATCGGATTAACAGCAGGTGCCAGCTCAACCGCCTTTGCGTTGATGCAGTTACGCCATTCCTCCTGATCAAGCAAACAGTAAAGCTGCCACCTCGCAAACACACCTGCATCCAACATCCCTTGCAAGTACAGGTATAATCCGATAATATCAGTCGGAAATCCGCAGTCTTCCACCGGGCCCGTCAAAAAACACAGCAGCATACGCTCAGCACGGCCCTTTTTTATTTTTCGCTGCAGGACAATGGGCCGGCGAGGGCTCTGGAATTAAAACCCTGCTCCTTTCAGGCGCGGCTTTCACCCTGCCGGGAGCCGGCCGGAGCATGGCAAAAAATGGGGAGCGTACAGCCATGAAACTGAAACACTGGTTGGTTTTCTTCTTATTGGGTGCAATCTGGAGTTCGTCGTTTATGTGGATCAAGATCGCGGTCCAGGAAGTCAGCCCGATCACGCTGGTCGCCTATCGCGTGCTCTTTGGGCTGCTGTTCGGCCTGGCCGTGATCACCATCCAGCGCGTGCGGATCCCACGCGATCTGAGCGTCTGGCGGCCGCTGCTGCTGGTGGGCATCACCAATCTGGCGATCCCCTTTTTCCTGATCTCGTGGGGCCAGCAGTTCATCGATTCCTCGGTGGCGGCCATCCTGGATGCCACCGTGCCCCTGTTCACGATCGTCTTCTCCCACCTGGTGCTGAGCGACGACAAAATCACCCTGCCGAAAGTGCTGGGGCTGCTGGTCGGTTTTGCTGGGGTGGTGATCCTGATGAGCAATAACATCGGCGCCTCGACCAGCTCCCTGCTCGGTCAGGCGGCTGTCATTCTGGCGTCGGTCTTCTACGCCGGCAGCGCGATTTACATCCGCAAGTCCACACAGGAAATCCCCGCAATCCTGCGCAGCGCCGGCCCGCTGGTCTCCGCCACCGCGGTCATGTGGCTGGCGGCCTTCCTGACGGAGCGGCCGGTGCAGGTCCCCCAGCTGGCGGGCACCTGGGCAGCGCTGCTGTTCCTGGGCTTCATCGGTTCGGGGTTTGCTTTTGTGCTGGCCTTTTATCTGATCCACGAAATCGGGCCGACGCGCTCGACCATGGTCACCTTTTTATTCCCCCTGGGCGGTGTGATTTTCGGAGTCGTATTCCTGAACGAGCAGCTGACCTGGCAGCTGGCAGCCGGGGCGATCCTGATCGTCTCCAGCCTGGTCATTGCCAACCGGCCGGCGGCGGAGCCTGCTGCGCTGAGCAAGACGAAGGCCAGACCCAGCCGGACATAGCGATTTTAGGGTGATAAAGCCAACAGGGTGAAAGGAACCAGACTCCTCTCACCCTGTTTATTTTTTCTGACCTGCAATCCCGCCGGTCACCCGCTCGATCATTTCTTCGGTGACGTTGAAAAGCAGCAGAGCTTTGTTCAGGGCGGCTTTTTCTCTGCTCAGCAGATTCCGCCGCGCCAGCCCGGGACCTGTCTCGTCGCCCGGGCTGAGGGCGGGCGAACACATCCCATAATACGCAAGGTTGAAACTGCGCACATACTTGCACACGGTTTCGTCATACACTTCATAACCGCTCAGAAAAGCCCCCGTGAGGGGTTTTACAGGCGGGTCCTGAACCGTCCTGGGGCCGGTTTCAGACGGCATCCTGGCTGCCCCCTCCTCCCGGGACCGCTCCCTGCAGCGGACCGGGTTCCGCCGGAACCAGGCCTTCGCTCCACAGCAGGCTGCTTGCCAGGCTGCGGTTCATGCGGGTTATTTCGCGCAGACGATCGAGCAGTGCCAGAAGGCCGGAGAACAGACGCGCCAGCCGGTCGAAGACACCCGAACCATTCAGGGCGGACGCCGCCTCTGAGCCGACCTGGACCACAAGGTTCCAGTCCGCCTCGCGCTGAACCTGCACCCCTGCCTCCCGGAACTGGGCTTTGCGGGCCTGCTCCAGACTGCTGGCCTGTTCGAGCAGCAGGACTTTGCGCTCCACCAGTTCTTTCAGTTTTTTCAGATTCTGCTGGGCCAGCGCCTCGCGCTCCTCGCGCGCCAGCTGCGTTAAAGCCTGCCAGGTGCGGAATTCGCTCACCAGCAGATCTTCCAGTTGATCAAGGCCTTCCAGATTTGTTTCCATAAGCAGTCAGTGCTGAATAATTTCCTGCAAACTGTAACAGGAGTCTAGCAGACCTGGAGTAAGCCTTATATAAAGGTGGAGTGAAGGTTGGGTGAAGGGGATATAAATTGCGGATAACCCATTGAGACGCGCGCAGTGCGCCGCATATCCCCCTGGTTACTCGTATTACGTTCTACTGCACTTCTTTAGCTGGGCCAACGGTGTAACCATAGCCGGCCACGGTGCGGATAAATTTTGGAGAGCGGGGATCGACCTCCACCCGCTCGCGCAGGTTCTTGATATGCACCCGCACCAGATCGGGGCTGCCGGTGCCGGACGGGTATCCCCAGACTTCTTTCAGAAGCCGGCTGGGAGAGAAAATCTGGTCCGGATGCTTCATCATCTGGTACAACAGGTCGAACTGCATGGGGGTCAGGCGAATCACACTCGGATGGGGCGTGTGCAGTTCATACGAACGGATGTCGAGGGAATAACCACCGACCACCAGGAAGCGGTCCGCCTGCGCTCTCTTTCCGGATTTCAGCAGTTCATGGGCGCGCTCATGCCTGGGAGCCTGCCCGCCATCGCCTGTTTCTGGGAAAGCAGCGGGCTGTGAAGCTGCAGCGGGAGTCTGCACCCGGCGCAGGATGGCCCTGACGCGCATAATGAGTTCATTGATGTTAAAGGGCTTGCACAGATAATCGTCAGCCCCGGCGTCGAAGCCTGTTAACCGGTCTTCGTCTTTTATCTTTGCGGTGAGGAAGAGTACGGGGACCTCGCGCAGCAGCGGGTCGCTGCGGATTTCTCGACAGACGGTGTAGCCATCCATGCCCGGCATGATCACGTCCAGGATCACCAGATCCGGAGGCCGGCGTCTGGCGGTTTTTAATCCTTCGACCCCACTGTTCGTTACCGTCACGCGGAAATCTTCACTGCGCAAGCTGCGTTCAATGGTGCGCGCCACAATGGCATCATCTTCGATCACAAGGATATTGACCGGTTCCATGTGTATCTGCCTCGTTCAGGCCCTGCTGAGCTCACAAACGCTGTCGTGAGCTGCAGGTTTTTCTAAATCAATCCGATGCTGCAGCTTTGCGGTTCGATTCTACTACTGGATGAAGGGTTCTTGTTAAATTATGTAATAAAAAACGGGATGTTTGCAGAATTGTAGACAAACATCCCGTTCAGGAACTGCAAGGTGCAGCGCTTACCCGACGATACCCCCTTCTGTCAGGCAGCGCATGTCGCTCAGCGCCTGCTCGACTTCCGCCACAGTGACCGGCCGGTCTTCATCGCGGTGCTTCAATTCGCCTGCGGCGGCTTTCTCCATGGCCACCTGGCGCACGGTGCGATCGGCGGCCAGTGCTTCTTTGACCAGTTTTGCTCCGGCTGCATAACCGATCAGCGGGTTGAGGGCGGTGACGACGATGGCGTTCTTCTCCAGCCAGCCCTCCGCCTTTTCTCGATTGGCCTGCATCCCCCGCACCAGTTTCTCGGTGAAAGCATTAATCGAGCCAATCGCCACCTGCATCATTTCAAACAAATTATGGGCGATGATGGGCATCATCACGTTCAGTTCCAGCTGGCCCGCCTGGGAGGCCAGAGATACAGCCAGGTCGTTGCCCTGGATGTGGAACATGGCCATATTGAGCATTTCCGCCAGCACCGGATTCACTTTACCCGGCATGATGCTGGAGCCCGGCTGTACGGCGGGCAGGCGGATTTCATCCAGTCCGGTGGATGGCCCGGAGGAGAGCAGCCGGATATCGTTGGCAATGAGCGTCAGGGTGATGGCCAGCGTGCGCAGCGATGCAGAGAAGTCGGCAGCGTCCGCCATCGCCTGCATGGATTCAAACAGGTTGTCGGAGGTGTAAAGCGTCAGGCCGGTGAGTTCCGACAGGCGGCGCACCATGCGCTCGTGGTATTCGGGGTGCGCGTTCAGACCGGTCCCGGTTGCGGTGCCGCCGATCCCCAGCCGGCGCAGCCCTTCTGCGGAGCGGCGGATGCGCTCGGCATCCCGTTCCACAGCCTTCGCGTAAGCCCCAAACTCCTGTCCCAGGCGGACCGGGACGGCATCCTGCAGGTGCGTACGCCCCGACTTGACGATGGGGTCAAATTCGACAGCCTTTTCCTTAAGCGCCTGGGCCAGATTGCCCACCGCCTCCAGCAGTTCATCCAGCCGCCAGAGCACCCCCAGACGAATGGCGGTTGGAATGGTGTCGTTGGTCGACTGGGCCATATTGACATGGTCATTGGGATGAACCCGGTACTCCCCAAGCTTGCCCCCCAGAATCTGCGTGGCCCGGTTGGCGATCACCTCGTTGGTGTTCATATTGTGGCTGGTGCCGGCCCCTGCCTGGAACGGGTCGACCACGAACTGGTCGTCCCATTTCCCCTGGCGCACTTCTTCTGCGGCCTGAATGATCGCCTGCGCACGCTCTTCGTCGAGCATGCCGAGATCGCGATGCACCTCGGCAGCCGCCCGCTTGATCGTCGCCATCGACCAGATAAACGCCCGCCATGGGCGCAGGCCTGATATGGGGAAATTCAGCACCGCGCGCTGGGTCTGCACCCCATACAGCGCATCAGCCGGAACCTGCAGTTCACCCAATGAATCCCGTTCGATGCGGTACGCAACTTCCATTGATTTCCTCCTGTTGAATTTTCTCCCTCTGGGGGTAATTGTACCCGGAATCACATTTCTTACTGAGATGTAACAGCGCCCGCGCTGCGTACAAGCCCGCCGGAAATGGGTGCTGCGGGCGCAGAGTCGCCGGGGTATAATGGTCACAGACCTCACAATTCATCCTGGGACAGAATTTCGGGGAAAGGAGTCCGGATGATTTCACTCCATCCAGTTGAATCTTCCATGTTGGCAGCGGCCGGTTATGACCCAGCCACACAAACCCTGGTGGTATTGTTCAACAACGGGAAAGCTTACGAATACTACCAGGTACCACCGGAGACCTATCAGGGCATGCTGGAAGCCGAATCCATAGGGAAGTTCATGCGCGCCAATGTAATTGGCGTTTTCGATGAATCCCCTTTCCGGGGCTGGAAAAAGAACGAATAGCGTAGTCCATGCTCATCCACTCCGCATCACAGCTGCTCACACTGGCCGGTGGACCCCAGCGCGGGGCGGACCTGGGACGGTTAGAGATCATTCCAGACGGCGCGGTCCTGATACAGGGGGAGAAAATCGCTGCAGTCGGCACGACCGCAGAGCTGCGCAGGGCATATCCGCACGAACCGGCCCTGGACGCGGGGTGGAAAGTGGTTATGCCCGGGTTTGTCGACCCGCACACGCATGCCATCTGGGCCGGAGACCGGGCTGCCGAATTCGAACAGCGTCTCCAGGGGCGCTTCAGTCCGGAAGATGTGGCTGCCGGCGGCGGCATCCTGCCCACGGTGCGCGTCACCTGCAGCGCTTCACTGCAGACTCTGCTGAAAGAAACCCGCCCGCGCCTGTGGACCATGTTTCAATACGGCACCACCACGGCCGAGGTCAAGACGGGCTACGGGCTGAACACCGCCGCCGAACTGCGCCTGCTGCAGGCGCTGCTCAAGCTTAACGATGAAGGGCCGCTGGAGCTGGCCATCACCTTCCTGGCGGCGCATGCGCTGCCGCCGGCGTTTTTAGCCCGGCCGGATGAGTATGTGGACCTGATCTGCAGGGAAATGCTCCCGCTGCTGACCCACTGGTGGCCGCACCATGCGCCCTACCTGGATCTGCCCTTTGTGGATGTCAACTGTGAGCGCCTGGCTTTCAACCTCGAACAGTGCCGGCGGATCTTAACCCATGCCCGGGCGCTGAATTTCCCCCTGAAAATTCACAGCGACCAATTTGACCCGATGGGCAGCACCTCCCTGGCCGTGGAGCTGGGGGCGGTTTCCGCAGACCACCTGCGCAAAACGCCTGCGGAAGAGATTAAGAAGCTCGGAGCCAGCGACACCGTCGCCGTCCTGCTGCCCGGGATCCCGTTCGGCTGGGGTACAGCGGAACAGGCTTCCGCCCGGGAAATCCTGGACGCCGGCGGGATCCTGGCCCTGGCCACCGGTTTGAACCCGGGGTCAGCATGGTGCGAGAGTATGCAGTTCGTTATTGCCCTGGCGTGCCGCTATCTGTGCCTGACCCCCTCACAGGCGATCGCTGCGGCAACCATCAACGCGGCCGCTGCTATCTGCCGTTCCCACCAGATCGGCTCGATCGAACCGGGAAAGCAGGCCGATCTGCTGATCCTTTCGACTCCGGATTACCGCCATCTGGGATACCGCTTCGGCACGAACCTTGTACAGACGGTAATCAAGAAAGGACACGTCTACCCGGTATAATCGACTATGATGAATTATCTTCTCCTCCTGCCCTTCCTGCAAAGCGATGATCCGGTCGTCAACATCATCACCCTGGCCGTCATCGCCATCCTGGTGCTGGTTGTTTTACGCTTCCTTCTGCGCCTGGCTTCGAAAGTGATCGCTTTTGGATGCAGCCTGCTCCTGCTGGCCGGCGCCGGTTTGCTGGTTTACTATCTCTTCTTTTAGCGATGACGATTCCGGTCAGCATTGAGCAGGCGCGGGCCTGGTACTCGCCTGACGACCCCGTGCATGGTTTTGATCACGTGCTGCGCGTGTACTATATGGCCGAAGATCTGGCGCGCAAAGAAGACGCCGACATCGAGATGGTGCGCGCTGCCGTGCTGCTGCATGATGTCCAGGTCGAGGCAGGGGAGCGGCAGGCGCACCACGAAGCAGCCGCTGCTTTTGCCGCCCGGGTTTTACAAGCTCAGGGCTGGCCGCAGGAGCGTATCGCCGCTGTTCAGCACTGTATTCGCGCCCACCGGTTTCGCCAGCCCTCTGAAAGCCCCCAGACCATTGAAGCGAAAGTCGTCTTCGACGCCGATAAGCTGGATGCGATTGGCGCGGTCGGCGCCGCCCGCGCGATCGCGTACAGCCTGGCAGCCGGCGGCCCTATTTTTGCGCCCCCATCGGAGCGCTTTATGCAGACCGGCGAAACCGAAGCGGGTGAACCTTACAGCGCCTACCACGAATACCTGTTCAAACTGCGCAAGATCCAGGACCGCATTTTCACCCCTTCGGCGGCCGCCATTGCGGCGGAACGCAGCCGTTTGATGGCCGCCTTCTTCGACAACCTGGCACGCGAAATGTCGCTGCCTGCAGCGGAAACACAGACCGGAGCAGAGAACGCCGGGTGACCGTGCAGCAGCCGCTCTGCCTTCCAAATCTGTTTACCGCCCCCTGCTGCAATTGGGAATACAATAGCGGCATGAGCGTTCAACATGGCCCCCTGCTTGTCGTCGAAGATGTCGCCCATATCCGTGAACTGCTGGAAGTAACCCTGCGCTTTAAAGGTTATCCGGTGATCTGCGCAGCGAACGGTCAGGAGGCACTCGAGCTCCTCGAACAAACGCACCCGGCGCTGATCATTACCGACATCCTGATGCCGCGCATGGACGGTTATGCCCTGGTCCACCGTCTGCGCACCGATGTGCGCACCTGCCGCATTCCCATCATCTTCCTCTCCGCGACCTACGTGACCGCGGAAGATAAGGCGTTTGCGAAACGCCTGGGCGCCGTACGTTTTCTCGAAAAACCGGTCGACACGGAAGAATTCCTGCTCACGGTGGCAGAAGTGCTCACTGAAGGCCCGCCGGCACTTCCGCCGCCGCTGGATGACCGCAGTTTTTATCACAGCTACCGGCAGCGGCTGGAGAGCAAACTGCGCCATAAGAACAGCCAGATTGCGCGCACCAGCCGCCTGCTGGAAACCCTGCCGCAGGAACAGAAAGCGGTCTTTCAATCCCTGCTGGATGCCGCTGTGGCGGAGCAGAGTGAAATTCAAAGGGAGCTCGACAGGCTCTACACCATGATTCAGGAGAGCGGGGAGACTGTTCAGAGATAATCTATGCAGCCAACATTAGCAGATCTTGAGACCCTGGCACGCCGGGCAGGCGAGATTTTGATGGAGGGTTACCAGCGCCGCCCGGGCTTCGGTAATCAAATCAAAATCGAATATAAAGGTGTGATCGACCTGGTATCCGAAATCGATCGCCGCTCCGAAGAACTGCTTGTATCCGAAATCCGCCGCCGCTTCCCCGATCACCACATCGTCACCGAGGAAAGCGGTGGGTTTGATGGCGAGGGTTGTTTTTCCTGGTACATCGATCCTCTGGATGGGACCGTTAACTATCTGCACGGGATCCCCATGTTCGCCGTTTCGATCGGGGTTGCCCGTGACCGCATCCTGGAGCTGGGAGTGGTGTACGACCCGGTGCGCGACGAATGCTTCAGCGGTGAGCGCGGCAGGGGGGCCTGGTTGAACGGCGAGCCAATCCGGGCTTCTCAGGCAGAAGACCTGAACCACAGCCTGCTGGTCACCGGATTCCCCTACGACATCCGCACCAGCCGCCGCAATAACCTGAACAACTTCACGCGCTTATCCCTGCTGAGCCAGGGGGTGCGCCGTCTGGGTTCCGCAGCCCTGGACCTGTGCTACACTGCCAGCGGGCGGGTGGATGGCTACTGGGAGATCTCGATCAGCTCCTGGGATATCGCCGCAGGGGTGGTGATTGCCCGCGAGGCGGGCGCTGCTGTAAGCACCCTCAATGGAGACAGCGACTTCCTGCGCACCCCCACATCGGTCGTCGCTGCCGGAACGCCGGCAGTACACCGCCAGCTCCTGAAAGTATTGAACGAGGAAGAGTAATATAAAAGCCGCCTGGGCAGGCGGCTTTTATGATTTACGAACGCAGCAGGTGGTTTAATTCCTCGAAGTCAACGCGCGAGGTCATATCAAGGCTGAGCGGGGTTACCGATACAACTCGCTTCACCCGCAGCGCGTAAACATCGGTGTCGGGATCATCCTCGCGCGGGTCGTGAACCTGTTTGTAACCGATGCGCGCCGGTGAATCCCAAGACCGGCGCTCCGGTGGGACCGGGATGAAATAAGGCATCCGCGAAAGGCGTGTGAGTTCCCAGGGGGTATCCACCGTCGCGTCGCTCGGCACGTCCACTTTCAGAACGTGCACATCAGCCGGAAGGCGCCGCTCCACCAACATTTTTCCAAAATAAGCCGTGAAGTGTGCGGCCACAGAGAAATCGACTTCTTTGGAATACGAGAGGTGATACGCCTGATCCGTTTCCAGAGAGACCGCGATCGCAGGGATGCCCATGGAGGCGGCTTCTAATGCTGCGCCGACCGTCCCCGAAACGGTGATCCCGGTGCCCAGGTTTTCGCCGTAGTTGATCCCTGAAACCACCAGGTCTGGTTTTTCGGGCAGGATTTCCAGCACGGCATGCAGCACCGCCTGGGCAGGGGTGCCTCCTACGGCATAGACGTCCCAGAGTTTACCGCGTACCCTGACCTGTTCCGCGCGGATGATACCATCCGAGGTCGCCGGCAGGCTCCTGCCTGCCCCAGAAAACTGGTCTCTGGGCGCGGTAACGTGCACAAAGCCCAGATCGGAAAGTGCATCGGCCGCCGACCAGAGACCCGGGGATTGGATACCATCGTCGTTTGTGAGTAAGATTTGCAGGGTTTTCGTTTTCATCATCGCTTATCCTCTAATTCTGCTATTCTACCCGATCCATTTAAGGCAGTGGTTCCACCCAACGTACAGCTGCATGCTGACCAGAGAGACTCCTATAGGGTAGGGGAATCCCTACCTTAACCGAGGGGAAATCCCTTATTGAGGGAGTTGTACAATTCGGATATATTAAGGGCGGATAGAGACGGTCCTTGCAACATCAGGGGGATATGGTCAAGGATTGGAAAGGGGTATCGCTGGGGGTTAGGAATGATACGCCATTGGGCCCGGGGTCGTCGTGGTCAACGGTGAGGGACTACGACGACCCCAAGCACTTTAACGGGAGCACTTCTGGCTCCCTTTTTTTTATCCCTTAAATCTGTACGGCGGAAGACCTCTCACCCCCGGGTGCAGGCGGAAGATGTCTCCGGCCAGCGGCTGTTCAGACCGGTTTTCGACTGCCGTCCAGGCGGAGGTGATATACAGTTCATCCATCCCCGGGCCGCCGTATGCGCAGCTCGTTGGAAATTCGACCGGCATTTTCACCTCCGCCGCCACCTTTCCCTCCGGGTCGTAGCGCACAACTTTCCACCCGCCCCAGTGAGCGCTCCAGATAAAACCTTCCGCGTCAACCGTCAGGCCATCCGGCACACCTGGATCTTCCCTGGCGTCGACAAACACCCGCCGGTTGGCGATCTCTCCACTTGCAGGGTCGTAATCGTAGACATAGATCACACCCGGGCCCGAATCGGCCAGGTACATCTTCCGCCGGTCGGGGCTCCAGGCGATGCCGTTGGAGATGGAAAGTCCCGTTTCCATGATGCGCACCTGGCCGTCAGGCGATATGCGGTACAGGCAGCCCTGCCCGTCCGGGCTCATCGTTCCGGCCCAGAAATCGCCCCGCGGGTCGACAGCGCCATCGTTCAGTCGTGCGCCCGAGGCGCTCAAGGAAATTCGGGCCAGAACCTGGAGATGTTCCTGCCCCGGCTGGTATAGGGCAAAATGATCATACACACCCAGGATCAGGCCGCCACGCTCGCGCAGGCCCAGCACGCTGACCGGGGCCCCGACGTCGACCGTCTGCATCTCTTTCTCATCGATGATCATTCGGTGTAAACGATGCTGCTCGATATCCACCCAGTAGAGGGCCTGTTCCTCAGGGCTCCACAGCGGGCCTTCCCCCAGTTTGTTACTACTCGAAAAGAAAATTTCACTGCGCATGTTTTCCAGCCTCAATTGTTTTGATTTGAACGAAAGCGGTGAAATCAAGTATACTACCCGGTACTCGCTGAATTCAGAAAGTAAATCGAAACAGCAGGCAGGCCCTCGCCGCAGGATGCCCCGGAATGTTCCATGCTGGTGTAAAAACCGGCCCCTGACCAGATCTGCTCTCACCGCGAATTCAGCGCACAGCGGCCCAACGGAAAAGACAGGTCCCCATGTATCTCAAATGTATTGCCTGTGAAGTCATTGCTCGCCCGCTGTACCTGTGCGCAGCGTACAGCCCGCACATCGTTGACATTGAACTCGTCAAGCGCGGCCTGCACAACACACCGGCCAAACTGCGCGCCTACCTGCAGGACAGGATCGATCAGGCGAGCAGCGGCCGCTATGACGCGCTGCTCTTCGGCTACGGCCTGTGCGGGCAGGCTCTCTCCGGACTGCGGGCCGGCGATATCCCACTGGTTATTCCACGTGCGCACGACTGCATCACCCTTTTTCTGGGCAGCCGGCAGTTATATGCCGAACAATTCCGGGAGCACCCGGGCACGTACTGGTACGTTCAGGATTACATCGAGCGTGACGATGGCACAGGCACCTCGCTGGCCATGGGATCTACCTCAACTGGCGACATCGAGGCGCTTTACAGCGAATACGTCGAGAAGTACGGGCGTGAAAACGCCGATTACCTGATGGAAGTGATGGGCGCCTGGCAGCAGCACTACCAGCGCGCCGTGTATATCGATATGGGCGTGGGCGACGGCTCGGCTGTAGAAGAGCAGGCCCGCCAGGAGGCCGCCCGGCGGGGCTGGACCTTCGAGCGCATGGCCGGAGATCTGATTCTGATCCGGCGCTTAATCAACGGTGACTGGGACCAGGATTTTCTGATCGTCGAACCCGGTCAGGAAACATCCATGGCCTACGACGAGCAGGTTCTGCAGTCCTTTCCCTGCGCACGCCCTGAATAACTGCCCGGTAAGCAACACGATCAACCCTGAGTCAGGAGAAAACATTAACAATGAAACATCGCGAACGTGTACAGATGGCGTTGAACCATGAAGAACCCGACCGCTGCCCGATGCAGGTCAGCTTCACACCTGAATTTGCCGAACGTTTGCGGGCGGAACTGAAACTGTCGGGGCACGGCCTGCACAACCCTCACGGCGGCGGCAACACCTACGAACTGGAGCGGATTCTGGAGCAGGACATGCTTCTGCCCTCCGTCGGGTGGGCCAATTCGTACTATTCTGGCGACGATTTTTACTATGATGAATGGGGGGTGGGCTGGCGGGCGGTCAAATACAGCACGCCTTTCGGTGAGGGAACCTATACTGAGATTGCCGAAAATCCGCTGGCCGATGACGACGCCATTCTCCGCTACAAAGCGCCCGATCCCAACCGGCCTGAACTCTACCAGGAAGCGGAGAGGGTTCTCAAAGAATTCAAAGATGAGTACTGGATCGTCGGGGTCACCGTCACCACCATCTTCGAATGCGCCTGGGCGCTGCGGGGCTACGAGCGCCTGCTCACCGATTTCGCGCTGAACCCGGATACTGCCGAACAGATCCTTGATTTCCCCTATCACTTCCACCTGACGGCAGCGAAGAAGCTGGTGGAGATGGGCGTGGACATGATCTGGATCGGTGATGATGTGGGCTCACAGAACCGCATGCTGATCTCACCACGCCACTGGCGGCGCTTTCTCAAGCCGCGCATGGCCAACTTTATCTCTGAACTCAAACAGATCAACCCGCAGGTGAAGGTGGCCTACCACTCCGACGGCGTGATCGATCCGATTATCCCTGATCTGATTGAAATTGGCCTGGATGTGCTCAACCCGGTACAGCCGGCCTGTATGGATCCGGCTAAGCTCAAAGAGCAGTACGGCGACAGGTTGTGCTTCTGGGGGTCCATCGACGAGCAGCACACCCTGCCCTTCGGCACCCCGGAAGATGTGAAAGCCGAGGTGATCAAACGCCTGAAGACCATTGGGAAAGGCGGCGGACTCATCCTGGGGCCCACCCATCACGTTCAGCTCGACACCCCCATGGAGAACTTCTGGGCGATGATCCACACCATCCAGAACACGACGTACGCTTCACTGAAGGGGTAAGGGATCCTGGCAGCACCGGCACCTGACATTTCTGTCAGGCCTGAACAACAATTCGGAAAGGAAAATTACGTAAAATCCCCGTATAATAAAGGGCAGAACAGGCGTGCCGCTGCCGCCAATCATAAAACATCGACGCTTTTATACGTTATCACCCGCCAATACCCTACCAACCTGAACCTGTACGCCTGTTCTTCTTTTGCTGATCTCCTGCCGTCCGGAAAAACCTCACCACCGGACGGCAGCTATTTTTAACCCCGCCGGCTGTATGCCCTGGCAGCGACCGTATCGAAAACGCCGGGGCTAATGGATTCCTTCGAAGAGGTCGCGCACGCGAGTCCTGGGTCTGGGGGGAGGATACGCCTGCATGAAGGTTTCTTTGCTGCCAGCCATGCGGATCACCCAGCCCATCAGGCCGTTGATCATGGCGGAACCGCCCTGACTGGCGTGGCAGGTCGCGGCGTCCATCTTGCGCTCACGGACCGCCCGGTAATCAATAACAGCGTGGACGGGGAAATCCTCCGCGGCCAGGGTGGTCAGGTCGATATCCTGGTTCTGGCCCCATTTACGGGGATCCTTACCAAAAAGCGGCATGGCGCGCACCGCCAGCCGCAGAAAGCGCCGCGAAATGGTGTGAAAGTAGAGTTTTTGAGGCTGGTAAGGCGCCTGGTCGGAGGGGAACTGCTGCGGGTCACCGGCAGCATGGAATGCGTGCACCGTGGCATTGTGAATGGCGATATGGTCGGGGTGGCGATAGCCGCCGATAGGATCGAAGGTAACCACCACCTGCGGCCGCAGGGTGCGGATGAAATGGACAATCTGCCCGCTCACGTCCTCAAGAGGGGCCTTGCACAGCGCCATCGGGTGCTCATTATCCGGCGAGCCGGGCATTCCTGAATCACGATAGTCCAGGAAGAAAACATCTTTCAGGCCCAGCTTTTCCGCGGCGCAGCGCAGCTCGTGTTCGCGGCGCTGGGCAGCGGAATCGAACCCCTTCAGGAATTCGGGTGCCATCATGCCCGCCTCCCCGCGCGTTGCACAGATTAAATAAACGTCCACACCGCGCTGGGCGTACAGGGCAAGCGTACCACCCATACCAAAGGATTCATCGTCCGGATGAGCCAGAACGGCCAGCAGGACACGCCTCGCAACCGTGTCCGAGCACATAGAATCTCCCTCCTCGCACTCGCTAGATATGCAAATGATTATATAACGCGCAGCCTGCTTCCCAGCGGCGTTTTTTCAACCTCGATGCGGTTGGGAAAAGCCTCTTTCAGCTCGTCGATATGGGTGATCACCAGGATCTTGGCGAAGTCTGAGCGCACCAGGTTGATGGCTTCCAGCAGCCGCTGGCGGCCGAGGTTGTCCTGGCTGCCAAAACCCTCGTCAATCACCAGGGTCTGTAAGCGGGCACCGGCGCGCTGGGAGAGCACTTCCGAGAGCGCCAGGCGAATGGCGAAGTCCACGCGGAAGGCCTCGCCGCCGGAAAACATTTCATAGTCGCGCGTTCCGGCGGAATCGCTAATTTGAATCTCGAGCGTCTCGCGCAGGTCATCGCGATGCTTATCCTTATAAGCTGCCTGGGTGACAAAGCGCACCGACATGTTCCCGCCGCTGAGGCGGTCGAGGATTTCATTCGAGCGGGCTTCAATTTCGGGTAACGCCTGCTCGATGAGCAGGGCGGGAATCCCGTCTTTCCCAAAAGCGCGCTCCAGCTGGCGGTACTGCTGCACCTGCCTGGCAATCTCATCACGTTCGGCCTCGAGCTGCCGGCGGCGCGTTTTCAGGTCTTCCAGCACCAGCACTTTTTGCTGGGCGGCGCCCACTTCAATGCGCAGCCGGTTCTCCTGTTCCTGCAGCATGAAAAGGTTCTGTTCAGCCGCGGCGACATCCGGCGCCTGGGCCTCCGCAGCAGCCAGGGCGGCCGCCGCCTGATCGTATTCCTGCTGCAGGCTGTCAACTTCTGTCTGCAGTTTCTGAAGCTGCTCGTCGAGATCGGCGATCTCACGTTCCAGTGATTCCAGTGTGCCGCGCGCTTTTTCCAGCGCCAGCAGATCCTCCTGCGCGGAGCGCCCCTGCATCTCCGCCTGCCGGATGCGGTCGTGCTCGGCGGCGTCATAGCCAATCTGGCGCAGTTCATCATCGATCTCCGCCAGGCGCCGGCGGGCGTCGTGGGCGAAGTCTTCGTTCTCCAGCGCCTGCTGAACTTCTTTCAGGCGCCGCGCGCCCTGCTCTTCCCAGGTCTGGCGCTGGGCGGTCAGCATTTCCAGACGACTGTTCAACTGTGCCAGGGTTTGGGAAAGGCTGCGCAGAGCCAACTCACTCTTGGAGAGCTGGTTGATCTGCGCCACCAGATTCGCTACCCGCTGTTCAAATTCGGTCTTCAGCTTCTGGTTGGCGCGATAACGATCGCCCATCGCTGTTCCTTCGGCTTGAAGTTTATCTACCAGGCGCATGCGTTCTTCGGGGCTGAGCGGCTGGCCACAGAACGGGCAGGTCGCCCCCTCCAGCTCCCTGAGCCGTTTGATGCGCTCGTTCAGTTCATTCATCTCCTTTTTCAGGAGCGGGTTCTCTGCCTTTGCCGAGGCCAGTTGATCGCGGGCAGTGCGCAGTTCCTCATCAAGCCGGTCGCGCTCTTCAAGCTGGGCTTCCAACCTTTCTTTTTCGCCCTGGGCCGCACGGATCTTCTCTTCCAGCCCGGCGATTTCACCGGCTGCTGCAGCTACCTGTTTTTCCTGAGCCTGGAGTGTTTCCAGCTCCTGCATCAGGCGGGCGTGCGCGGCGTTGATCTCGGCGCGCGGCTCCTCCCGGCGTTTTTCATGTTCGCGAAAGCGTCCGGCAATTTCATCCCAGCGTTCCAGTTCCTGGCGGGCAGCCTGCCAGGCGGCGTAAGCCGCTTCAATTTCCTCTGCTCGTGCCAGCAGTTCCTGGAAAGACTGCTTCTCTTCGAGGCGCGCTTCACGCCGGTGCTGTAAATCTTCCACGCGCCGCAGCATATTCTCCAGCTGGCGCTCAAAGGCATTGACCAGACGGCGCTGTTCCGCCAGGGCGGCGGCATTTTTCCGGATGTTCTCCAGCGCGCTCTCCTGCAAAAAGCGCTCCCGGCTGAGGCGTTCAAGGTCCTTTTCCAGCCGCTCCAGACGCTCCCGGCGCTCTTTCTCTTCGGCCAGCTCGTTTGAAATCTCGAACAGGCGCCCCTCGATGTTGGAGATATCCGCTTCGAGCAGCTTTCGACGATCTGCAGCCTGCTGGCGGTAGGCTTCCCAGATCTCCAGCCCGAGGATGCTGCTCAGAATCCGCTTGCGATCGCCGGGACGCTGCTGGGTAAACTGGTCGGCTTTGCCCTGCAGAAAGAAGGCTGCGTTGACAAAGGTCTCGTAATCCATGCGCAGGGTTTTCTGGATGCAGGCGTCCGTTTCACGCAGCGTGCGCTCCGTCAGCGGTTTCCACTGCCCCCCACTGGCTCCATTCGTCCGCCAGCTTCCGCTTTGCAGGATATGGAATTCGAGCACGGCGGTCTTATCGCGCGGTTTGACGCGCTCCACCCGGTAAATGTTGCCCTCATACTCGAAGATCATGCATACCCTGGCCGTGTTCGACTGGGCGTTAATAATGGAATCATCGCGCTTGCGAGCCTGACCAAACAGCACCCAGGTGATCGCGTCCAACAGCGAGGACTTACCGGCGCCGTTCGCACCAGCAATGCATGCCAGATCAAAAGTGGTGAAATCAAGTTCGGCTGGTTCGCGATAAGAAAGGAACCCGGCGATGGAGAGATGCAGTGGGATCATGAGTCAGCGCTTCGTCTTCTAGCGAGGTGAATTTCCGCTTTCCAGCGGATTGTGGCAGCCTGTTCAGGTGGCCTGATTGATTATAACAAACGAAACCTGTTTGCTCTCTGCCGGAGACTTTTCAAGCGTAAAGGGATGGCTGCGATAAATAGAGTAATCCGGTGTAAAATAGGTCCGACATCCCAGGGAGGAAGCATTGGCAGAGCCGGCCAACACCGGCGTCCAGAAAAAATATGACCGCAGCAAATTTTATTTCCTTATTAAAAGAATCCGCGCTCCCGATCCTGGCCGACGGGGCCATGGGTACGCTGCTGAACATGCACGGTGCCGATTTCGATGAATGCTTCGACGCGCTCAACCTGACCAAACCGGCCATGGTAGCCGAAATTCACCGTGCATATATCGAAGCGGGTTCACAGATCATCACGACCAACACCTTTGGTGCCAACCGCTATAAGCTGGCGGCTCACGGCCTGGAGGACAGGGTAGCCGAAATCAACCGCGCCGGAGTTGAACTGGCGCGCCGGGTGGTGATGGCCTCCTTCCGCGAGGTGCTCATCGCCGGGGATGTTGGTCCGCTGGGCGTGCGGCTGGCCCCATTTGGCCGCGTGCAGCCCGAACAGGCGCGCCAGGCATTTTCGGAGCAAATTTCCAGCCTGGCCGAAGCCGGCGCTGATCTGATCATCATCGAGACGATGAGCGATCTGCACGAAATCAAAGAAGCGATCGCTGCGGCGCGCCAGGTGTGCGATCTGCCGGTGGTGGCCTCGATGACCTTCACCCGCGATGATGTGACGCTGTTTGGAGACACCCCTGCAAAAGTGGCGCGCACGCTGGCCGAAAGCGGTACGGATGTGATCGGCATCAACTGCTCGGGCGGACCGGCCCAGATTCACCGGATTCTGCGCCAGATGCGCCAGGCTGTAGGCACAAACGAAAGCGAACGACCCTTTTTCTCCGTGATGCCAAACGCTGGCTGGCCTGAACAGGTCGGCGGCCGGGTGATGTACCCGGCCAATCCCGAGTACTTTGGGGAATACGCGCGTATGTTCTGTGAAGCCGGGGCGCGCCTGATCGGAGGCTGCTGCGGCACAACGCCGGCCCACATCGCCGCCATGCGCGCTGCGCTGGATGAAAAACCGCAGGGCTGCGCCCCGCCGGAGGACGGCGCCGCACAGGTAGAGGTCGAGGAACGCCCGGCCGCACCGGACCTGCCAACCAGTCTGGCGCAGAAGCTGGCAGTCCAGCAGTTCGTCGTCGCCGTTGAGATGGACCCGCCGCGCGGCCTTTCGGCGCATAAACTCCTGGCCGGCGCCAGCCTGCTCGCCGAAGCCGGCGCCGATGTGATCAACGTGGCCGACAGCCCGATGGCGCGGATGCGCATGAGCCCCTGGGCCGTGTGCAGCCTGATCCAGCGCCAGATCGGCATCGATACCACGCTGCATTTCCCCACCCGGGGGCGCAATCTGCTGCGCGTGCAGGGCGACCTGCTCGCCGCCCACGCGCTCAACATCCGCAACGTCTTTGTGGTGATGGGGGATCCAACGGCGATTGGCGACTACCCCGACGCAATGGATAATTACGATCTGGTGCCATCCGGGCTGATCAGGCTGATCAAGCAGGGCTTCAACGCCGGTGTGGATCATTCCGGCAATGACATCGGCCAGCCGACTTCTTTCTTCGTGGGCTGTGCCCTGAATCTGTGCCCGCCCGACATCGACCGCGAGATAAAAAACCTGCGCCGTAAGCTGCAGGCCGGCGCCGATTTCCTGCTCACCCAGCCGGTTTTCAACCCGCAGTCCGCACAAGAATTTCTCCAGTATTATGCCGACAGGTATGGACCCCTCGAAACGCCCATTCTGGTCGGCACGCTGCCGCTGTACGGCGCGCGCCATGCCGCCTTTTTAAACAACGAAGTGCCGGGTATCTCTATCCCGGTAGAGATCATTCAGCGCATCGAACGCGCCGGGTCGAATGCTCCCAAGGAGGGTGTGCGCATCGCCATCGAGTTGATCGAGGAGATGAAATCCTGGGCGCACGGCGTTTACCTGATGCCGCCGTTCAACCGCTACGATATCGCAGCTGAAATTGTGGACAGCGTAAAAGGTTAACAGAAACGCCTGCCGGGCAGAATTCCGGCAGGCGTTTTTTGAAGGGCGCATTGTACTGCGCCCTTTGATTCTTTAACTGCGCAGGTGGGCGCCGAGCTCCTGTTCCAGACGGCGGATGATGCGCTGGCGGATCTTCTGCAGCTCTATATCGGTCAGCGTATGGTCCACGGCCTGGTAGGTCACACTGTATGCCAGGCTCTTTTTGCCGGCTCCAATCTGCTCACCCCGGTAAACGTCGAACAGGCGCACAGCGGTCACCATCTCCCCACCTGCCCGGCGGATCACCTCTTCCACACGGGCCGCAGGGAGGTCTTCATCGACAATCACAGCCAGATCCTCGAGCGCAGGCGGGAACGCCGGGACGGGCGTCACCGGATAGAGCTCCGGAATCGACTGCAGAATGACGCTCAGGTCAAGATCGGCAGCCAGAACAGGCCGGTCGGGCAGATCGTAGCGCTCCCGAACCTGCGGGTGCAGCTCGCCCATCACGCCCAGCAGGCGATCCTGGATATAGACCCGGGCACATTTTCCCGGATGGAAGGCCGGGAGGGCAGCCGGCTCAAAGCGCGCAGCCGTGATGTGCAGGCCGTCCAGCAGGCTCTCCACCACACCCTTTAGATCATAGAAATCCATCAGGCCGCTGCTGCCGTCCTGCCAGGAGGGCAGATCGCGCGGGCCGGTCATCAATATGCCCAGGCGCGGCAGTTCATCGGGCAGAGAGCCGTCCTCATGGGCATAGAAAACGGCACCGATCTCAAAAATCGCGATGCGATCCTGCAGACGCCCATTACGCTCGGCGACCTCCATCAGGTTGGGAAGCAGGTTCTGGCGCAGCACGTCGCGATCGCTGCTGATTGGGTTGGCGAGGCGAACGTAGTGCTGGGGCTCAATCGAAAGGCCCAGACGCGCCTCCCGTGCGGGGGTGGTCATGCGGTAGGAGATCACTTCCTGCAGACCCAGCTCCACCAGCAGATCGCGCACTCGCTCCTCGCGCTCCAGATCCGGGTTCCCACACTGCAGCGGCAGGGTATCGGCCAGGCGGGTCTCGGGAATGCGTTCATACCCGTAAATGCGGGCAATTTCCTCGAGGATATCAGCCAGTCCGATGATCCCCTCCCCAATATCCAGGCGGTGATCGGGGGTGCGGGCGCGGACCGTCCCATCGCGAACTTCCACGTCGAATTCCAGGCTGTGCAGGATGCCAGCAATCTCTTCGACATCCAGATCGATTCCCAGCCAGCGGCGCACATCAGCCGTGGAAACTTCTACCACCGGATCCTGCTGCGGGAGGGGATATTCGTCGACCAGCCCGCGGGCGACTTCACCCCCGGCCCAGCTTTGCATCAAGATCAGGCCGCGCCGCACACCGCGCTCCGCCATGGCAGGATGCACACCGCGCGAGAAGCGGTAAGCAGCTTCGGTGTTGATGCGCTGCTTCGACAGTGTGCGGCGGATATTAATGAAGTTCCAGGCCGCGCCTTCGAGCAGCACATTGCGGGTGTTGTCGCTCACCTCGGTCTCTGCACCGCCGATGACACCGCCAATGGACAACGGACCGGCCGTGTCGGTGACCAGCACGGTCTGGTCGTCCAGGGTGCGCTCGACATCATCCAGGGTGACCAGTTTTTCACCCGGCTGCGCGGTGCGGGTGATGATGCGCGGCGTTTTCCCAGCGGCGCGCTGCACAAGGGCATCATAGTCAAAGGCATGCAGCGGCTCGCCGATCTCGAGCATGGCGTAGTTCGTACTGTCGACAATATTGTTGATCGGCCGCATACCCGCCAGGCGCAGACGGCGCTGCACCCAGTAGGGGCTGGGACCAACCTTCACATTGCGGATCAGCCCGAGCACAAAGCGCGGGTTCAGCTCAGGGCTGCGGATCTCCAGCTCCGCCTGGCCCTGCACCGGTTCGCCCTGGGCCTGTATCTCCAGGTTGGGGTAGCGCAGACGCTGGCCGGTGAGCGCGGCGATTTCGCGCGCCACGCCGAGGATATTCGCATTCCGGGCGATATTGGGGGTGATGGCAATCTCCAGCACAGCATCGCCCATATACTCCACCAGGGGCATGCCGGTGGGCGCGTCGGGGTCGAGAATAATCACACCTTCATGCTCCTCGGATATGCCCAGCTCCTTCTCCGAGCAGATCATCGAATAGGACTCGACACCCCGGATTTTTGCCCGCTTGAGCGTGGTCAGCACAAAACCCGGCTGGTGACCATCGTACAGGCGCGCGCCTTCTTTGGCGTAAGCAACCTTCAGCGGCGGGTCCAGCGGCCCCTGGCCCTTGTAGGGGAACAGGTTCGGGGCGCCGGTGAGCACGGTGTGCTCCTGCTGGCCGTCGTACAGACGACACAGAACCAGACGGTCCGCATTGGGATGGGGGTTTACCTCACGAACTTCGCCGACGACAATCCGCTCCGGATCCCACTCCAGCCCCGATACCTTGGTCTCCCGGCGCTGTTCGCTGCCACCGGTGTGCTGATCCGAGAAAGGCAGGCCGATGTAGCGGATTTCCTCGACCTCCAACCCTGCCATCGTCAATCGGTGGGCAAGGTCCTCGACCGGGATTGTAATGTCGACAAAATCTTTCACCCAGGAAAGAGGTACTTTCATTCAGGTCCTCCTCAAAAAACTCCGCTTACAGTCCAGCCGGGCTAGAACTGCTGCAGGAAGCGAAAATCATTCGCCCAGAAGTTGCGGATATCTTCAATTTTGTGGCGCAGGATCGTGATCCGCTCGGGGCCCATACCGAAAGCAAAACCGGTATAGCGCCTGGGGTCGTACCCGCCGTTCCGAAGAACGACCGGGTGAACCATACCGCAGCCCAGGATCTCCAGCCAACCGGTGCGCTTGCATATCGGGCAGCCAGCCCCGCCGCAAACGAAGCACTCAATGTCCATTTCAGCGCTTGGCTCGGTGAAGGGGAAATGCGAAGCGCGGAAGCGGGTGCGCACATGCTGGCCGTACACCCGGCGGGCGAAATCGCTCAGGGTGCCTTTTAGATCGCCGAAGGTGATGTTCTCTCCCACAGCCAGCCCTTCCACCTGATTGAACTGCACTTCAGAGCGGGCGGTCACCTGCTCGTAGCGGAAGCACATACCGGGCAGGATGATGCGAATGGGCGGCGGATTCTGCGGGTCCATGGCCGCAAATTCACGCATGGCCCGGATCTGCCCGGGTGAGGTGTGGGTACGCAGCAAAATCGGGTTGTCGCCCCGGTCTACGCCCGCATCCACAAAAAAAGTGTCCTGCATATCGCGGGCGGGGTGATTGGGCGGGAAGTTCAGGAGCTGGAAATTAAATTCGTCCGTCTCCACTTCACGGGAGCGGTAAATCTGGAAGCCCATCTCGCCAAAAATGCGATAGACCTCGCGCAGCGTCTGGGTGGCCGGGTGCAGGCGGCCGCGCCTGACCGGTCTGCCGGGCAGAGTCACGTCCAGGCGCTCCGATTCGAGGGAGCGCTGCAGAGCGGCCTGACGCAGGCTTTCGCTTCTGGCGTTGAAAGCCGCCTCAAGCGCCTGTTTGACCTCATTAGCGCGCCGCCCGATGGCGGGCCGCTCTTCCCGCGGCAGCGTTCCGAGCTGGTCGAACACCTTCATCAGCGGTGAGTTGCGGCCCAGGAAGCTCACCCGCCAGCTCTGCAGCGCGCTCTCATCTGTGATGTTTTCGAGCTCAGTGAGGGCTTTCTTTTCGATTTGATCTAAGGTCGACAGCATATTGATCTCCGTACTTAAAACAAAATCCCGTCCTCTAAAGGGACGGGGATTTCCCGCGGTACCACCCTTCTTGGCCGCAACTGCAGCCCACTCTTTATGCCAGCAGCCGGTTCTGTTACCGGCGATTGGCTCCCCCGCTAACGCTGGGGCAGCGATCCCAAACTACTGAGCCGGATAAAGCACCCGGCTGTTCCCCTGGGCAGCTCCGGAGGGAACTTCAGTCATCCTCTACCGGGCGGGGGTTCCAGTCTGCGCCCACCGCCTCCCTGGCGGGTTTGAATGACCTACTTTCCTCCATCATCGCCTTTAAATGAAGGTTGTAGGCCCTATTATCATCGAATTTCACACAATGTCAAGGAAACAGGCTCAGACATGCTCCGCTTCCAGTGATTCTTCATGCAGCAGCTCCCGCAGACAGGGATGGTCAGCATACACGCCGCGATATTCGGGCGGCAGCAGGGCCGCGATGCGGCACATGATGGCATCCGTGTTCCTCTGCAGCGACCCCGCCCGGTCTTTCCGGTCCAGGGGCGGCAGGTGAAACGGCTTACCAAACCGCAGGGTGATGTGCGGCCGCCTGAAAGACAGCAGCTTGCGAACAGCCGTCTCTGTTCCGGTGACAGCTACGGGGACGATGGGAACTCCAGCTTTTGTTGCCAGGTAGGCTGCTCCCGTCTTCGCGGGAATGAGGCTGCCCGTGGTGCTGCGCGTACCCTCCGGAGCAATCCCCAGCGCGCCGCCCTGCTGCAAATATGCCAGGGCGGCTTTAAGCGCATGGACATCCGCCTCCTCACGGTTAATCCAGATGCCTCGCACACCGTTGATCAGTCTGCGGAATAACCAGTGTTTTTGATATTTGGAGGTTACCAGGGCTGTCACATCGTCCCGGGCGGAAACAACAAAAATCAGCGGTGCGTCCAGGTAACTCAAATGGTTGACCGCCAGGATCACACCGCCATTTTGGGGAACATTTTCCAGTCCGGTGACGTGAACATGGGAGAGCAGTTTAAACAGGAAACCAACGATTATTTTTAAGACTTTTCGAATCATAAAGTTTCAGGGGTGGGGGATATAACCCGGACTATCTTTTCTGTAATTGTATCTGTGTCTGCGAAATGCTACAATGAAAAACCCAAAGGCTGTGTCCCAAATGCAGGATTGGTTACAGGTATAATCGACAGCGCCATGACCCACAAACAATTTTACTTTAACTGGATGGCCGTGCTGGCCGCCCTGGTGATGTCCGCTGTGGCTGTATCCTGCAGCAGCCCGGGGCCGCTCCCGTCGCAGACCACTGCTCCGCTCGCTTCACCAGGCGTTACACCGGCAGCTTTCACCGAAACAGTCACCCCTTTTCAGCCTTCGCCCACATCCGAGGCGCTGGCGGCTCGGGTGAACGGGATTGAAATCTCCCTTTCAGCCTATCAGGCCGAGCTGGCGCGCTATCAGGCTGCCACCGGTGGAGATCTGACCGCCGAGGATGAGACCAGAGTCCTGGATGACCTGATTGACCAGGCGCTCCTGGCCTCGGCGGCAGAAGAACAGGGCTTTCAACTCAGCGAGGCCGAGCTTCAGTCCCGGGTAGACCGCCTGACAGCGGAGATCGGCGGAGAGCAGGCTCTTAACGAATGGATGGCCGCCAACGGGTATGTAGAAACCAGTTTCCTTGCTGACCTGAGGCGTTCAATTGCAGCAGCCTGGATGCGTGACCAGATTGCCGCCACCGTCCCTGATCAGGTCGAACAGGTGCAGGCGATCCAGATTTTCGTCCAGGATGCAGAAGATGCAAACGCAGCTATGGCCCGGCTGAATGCCGGTGCGAACTTCGCGGCCCTGGCAGCCGAGTACGATCCGATCACCGAAGGCGAGCTGGGCTGGTTTCCGCGTGGATATCTGATCCATCCGGAACTGGAAGATGCGGCCTTTCAACTCGAACCCGGGACTTACAGCAACATCATTCAATCTGGTATCGGTTTTCACATCCTGTATGTCGTTGAACGGGATGAACAGCGGCCTCTGGATCCGGAAGCACGCCTGGTGCTGCAGGAGAAGGCCGTGAAGGCCTGGCTGATGGAGCGCCGCGGCCGGAGCACGATTGAAATAATGACGCCATAAGCGTCCGGTGGAAAGGTAAGTATGGATTCGTTCGATCTCGTCGAAGAGCGTACCGGGCGTAACGCTCGCGGGAAAATGGGGCTGATCTGGAATATCCTCACTGTACTGATGCTGATCGCCACGCTGGTTGCAGTTGCTTTTTTCGCGCTGATTTACACCAACCCCTACAGCGCGCTTAACCCGTTCCCCCCACCTCAGGTCCCTGGAGTGCTGGAACTGCCCACTCTGACGCCGACCTCGCGCGCTGTGCTTCCCCCTACCTGGACACCAACGGAAACACAGCCGCCCACAGCCACGCCAACCCTGCGTCCCACTTCAACTTTGCCACCGACCCCCACGCTGCCGGCCCCTGCCGAACCCACACAGGAAGCAGCAACCCCGATGCCCGGGGGAATGCCTTTCGTGCCCCAGGACGGGCACCCGCTGGCCATTGCCGATATCTACCATCCCGACCAGGGATGTTCGTGGGTGGGCGTGGGTGGACAGGTTTACGACATGAAAGGAGGCGCGCTCTCCAGCCAGCAGGTGCAGCTGGGAGGCGTGCTGAACGGGACACCCATTCCACCGGGCAGCCGTCCCACACTGACCGGCCTGATCCCGAACGTCCCCGGATACTACGAGTTTTTCCTGGCAGACGCACCGTTTGCGTCTGAGCAGCAGCTCTGGGTGCAGCTTGTCGACCAGTACGGGCAGCCCATCTCTGAGCGCGTGTACTTCGATACCTACGACAGCTGCGATAAAAACCTGATCATCATCAACTTCCGTCAGGTGCGCTGATCTACTCCCCGGATGGATGCAAAAATCCCTGGTCTCGGCCAGGGATTTTTATATTTTCCCTATTATGAAACAGCTCAGGCTGCCTGACTTTTCGGCGGACCCAGCTGTATACGTTTCAGGTATTCTTCTGGCTTCTCTGGGGCAAGCTCAATGCACCAGGTGGCGCCGGCCTCAAATAAGGTCTGACAGCCTCGACGCCCTGCGCCCGATCCGGCGGTACTTCTACGTTGACGGCAATATCGAACGGGGCGCGGCTTTTCCGGCGGGCCAGAATATAGTCCTTAATTTCTCGAATTTCACCGGGAAAGAGCATCTGCTGCGTATGCTGGTTGACCGTATTGAAAAACCCGGCTGGAGGCCAGCCGGGTGCTGCTGGATCTATATCTGTCAGGCTGCAGCCGGCGCGCCGGTCAGCTCCAGCCAGGCCTGGCGGATCACCAGGGCGTCATCCTCCATTACCGGGCTTTCACACAGAATGCGCCCCGCGCAGTCCCTGTCCCGGAGGGCGCGCAGCAGGCCCTGTAAGTCGAGGTCTGAATCTTTCAGCTCCAGATGGTTTTTCTCCCCTTTCGGGCCATACTCAATTCCGGAGAGGTGAATGTGCAGGCGTCTCAGCGACTCCGCGCCCAGGGCTTTTTCATACGCATCCAGCACCTGCATCCATTCTTCATAGGAGTTCATCGAACCGTCACCGCTGCGGGCGTGCAGATGAGCAAAGTCAAGGCAGGGTTCCACACCTTCCACGGCGCAGCTCATCTCCAGCACATCTTCCAGAGAACCCAGCATGGCTGATTTCCCCATGGTCTCGGGGCGCAGGCACACGGGATTGCCAGCGGCACGCAGCTCATCCACGCAGCCCTGCAGCCGCTGGATGGCTTTTGGCATCACTTCCTGTGGGGATAATCCGAAATAAGAGCCCGGATGAAAGATGATGTCTGTGGCGCCGGCCAGGAAACCATAATGGGCAGCAGCCATCAGGCGCTGGCGTGATTTCGGCCATTCTTCGTCCGTTGCATTAAGATTGATGAAGTACGGTGCGTGCACGCTGATAGCCACATCGCGTTCCAGCGCCTCGCTGCGGATATCTGCACAGGATTGTTCGCTGACACGCACGGAACGAACCCATCCCAGCTCCAGTGCATCCAGGTTGAGTTCGGCCAGACGCTGCACTGCGCCAACGCTGCCGCCCGGTTTTTTCGGCGTCGAAAGAGGGGAGCCAACGGTGCCAAAACGGAAAGCCAGAGATGTCATGCAACCTCCATCCACCCCTATGATCTTCAGGGGGTGATGAACACAGCCTGGAGACGCTCCCAGAGGGGCGGTCCCAGGATGAGAAAACCGATCAGCGCCGCGCTGAGGGCGGCGATGAGCACAGAAGCAGCGCCAACATCCTTACCGACCCTCGCCAGATCGTGCTGCTGCGGGCTGGCCAGATCCACCACAGCTTCGAGGGCTGTGTTCAGAAACTCCGCCGTCCACACCATGGCGATAGCCACAACGATGATGGCCCAGTCGCGTGGGGTCAGGCGCAGCCAGAATGAGACGAGGATCACGGCGACACTGACCAGCGCGTGGATCCAGGCGTTGCGCTGGGTGCGGATGACAAACCACCACCCCGAAAACGCGTAACGGAAAGAGCGAGCGCGGGAATACAGAAATGCACGCATTGCAGTGTAGAGGAATTAAACGTGTGTGCCGGCGGGTTTACTCAGGCAGCTTGATCTGGTCCAGCCCCAGGCGCTTCAGGATCTGCGTCTGGAGGGCCCACATTTCCGCTTTTTCATCCTCTTCGGCATGATCGTATCCCAGCAGATGCAGGACACCGTGGACGACCAGAAGCTGCAGTTCAGCCTGGGCTGAATGTCCGGCTGCCTCCGCCTGAGCCCGGACGCGCGGATAGGAAATGACGATATCACCCAGGTAGAGCGTTTCGGAGTCCGGATCAATGTCACCGGCGGGAAACGACAGGACGTCGGTAGGTGCATCAATCCCCAGATATTGCCTGTTCAAGGCGTGGAGCTGCGCGTCGTCGCTGAGCAAGACAGTCACCCCGGCATCCGGATCCGTACCCGTGTGAGCCAGCGCTTCTCCGGCAGCCCGCTGCACAAGCGCCTCCACCGGCTCGTCCACCGGGATATTTTGCTCTTCGAGTGACTCTGCAATTTGAAAATGGATCATCTGGTTACTCGGGGGTAGGCGAAGGAGAATCGATGGTCCTGGAAAAATCGGCCTCTACCGGACGTGTGGCCCGCGCGGTGCCGTTGATTGGAACCGTCACTTCGGACGGGCCAACACCTTCTGTGGATCTCTTTTCCAGAGCAGGATACTTCACCCGGGGGTGGTAAATCCCGCGCAGGGTAGCCGTAAAAGAGTCGACGATCATTGCCAGATCCTGCAGGGTGAGGTCGGTATCATCCAGTTCACCCATGGCAACGCGGCTGTCTACGGTGCTTTTAATCAGACTGCGCAGTTCATCTTCATCTTTCGGCTTTTCCGCCCGAACACGGGCCTCGCAGCCATCGGCCAGCATCAGGATCGCCGTTTCGCGACTCTTCGGGCGTGGGCCCGGGTAGCGGAATTTATCGGCGTCCACCTGGCTCTCGTCATCGCCGGCTGCCTGGACCGCCTTGATATATTGATAGCGGGTGAGCATGGTCCCGTGATGTTCGGCGATAAAATCGAGAATCCGGCGGGGGAGGCGGTATTTACGCCCCAGCTCCAGCCCGTCTGCCACGTGACGGATAATGATCCCGGCGCTGATCTCCGGATCGAGATCATCATGAGGGTTCAAATAACCCGGGACCTGATTTTCGATGAAGAATACCGGGTTGACCGTCTTGCCTACATCGTGATACAGGGCTCCCACACGTGTGAGCAGCGTGTCCGCGCCCAGGCGTTCTGCCGCCTGTTCAGCCAGGTTTGAAACCTGCAGGCTGTGCTGGTACGTTCCCGGTGCCTCACGCAGTAGGAGCTGCAGCAGAGGGTTCTCGGGCCGTGTCAGCTCCATGAGCTGCATGGGGGTGGTCATACCCAGTATCTGTGCCAGGAAGAACTGAGTCAGCACCGCAATGCTGCCGGCCGCCAGACCGTTCAGCAGGGCTGCCAGGGCCAGCGTCAGGGCGGCCATCCAGTCGACGCCCGGCTGCGGCAGCTGGTAGGCCAGAATGATCAGGAATCCTGAGGCTGCCACCATCGCGCCGGCCTGGAAGAAAGAGGTTAACCGGCGGGCCTTCCCCAGCGCCAGCACGCCCAACAGGCTGCTCAATGCGTAATAGACCGTCAGTTCCATCGCATTGGGCAGGCCGTAGGCGATCATCACCGCCAGGGGCAGAGTGGAAACGATGGCAAATTCCGCCCCAAACAGCGAAGCGATGACCAGGCTGTATGCCGCCACCGGGAAGGCATAGGGCATAATCGCCTGCCCCGGGATCGCCGAACGGGCAATTTGCAGGAAAAGCAAAAACAGAAGTGCAATCAGCGCAATTTTACGCGGCTTGAGCAGCTCAGTAAATTTACGCTGCAGATACAGCGCAATAAAAATGAAGAAGAGCAGGACCAGCGCGCTGGCACTGGCAAAATCCTGCCAGCGCATCTCGCGCTGGATCAAATCCATCTTCTGCAGTGCTTCGATGTCTTCCGGGTTGAGAATCTGTCCGCGCTGGACAATGGTTTGTCCGGCCATAAAAGTACGCGAAACCGGCTGCACCGCCTCGCGGGCGCTCTGGCGCGCCTGCTCGGTGAGCGTTTCGCTGTACAGGCTGTTGGCGGTTACAAAAGCAGCAGCCAGCTCGGCTGCGATTGCCGCCTGCTGCTCAGGCAAGGAGAGACTCACCTGTGCGGGCACGCTGCTGCGCGCTTCTTCGACCCGGTCCGGCCGGATGGCGCTGCGCATCACCTGCTCCAGGGCAACGATGGCCTCCTGCTGGACGACCTGCCAGCGCGATTCATTCAACGCCAGCAGGCTGATGGCCATTTCCTGATTCAGATGTACATCGTCCAGGGCAGCCAGATCGTCAAGTTTTTGCTGGGTAGAAGCGTAGGGATCGGCGCGCACGCTGGAAATATACGCCAGAGCGTTGCGAAGCTGCTCAAGCTGCTGGCGGGCGATACCCGTGTCGGGCGCCGTATAGATTGGGGGCACGCTCCGCATGGCGGCTTCGCGCCGTTCTTCGGTCAGTACATCGCTGACATAGGTGATCGCCGAAGGCGCGCGATAATCCTGTGGTGCCACCTGGCCGACTTCCAGCGAGGCAGACCAGGCTGAGGCAAGCATCGGCGCCATTAATCCCAGCACAGCCAGTAAGGCCGACACGATAAACAGCAGGCCGTAAAAGACTGTCCGTCTGGATGGGCGAGTCAAAACATTATTAGAGATCATAGAAACAAAGCGAGGCCAGCCTTAAAAAGGTGCGCCAGCCCCTTTCTAGCTCGCTTAACTGCTCAGGACTGTAACAACTTACGAACCGCCTGGCTGGCCTGCTCGCCTGTTGCTCGCCCCTGCAGCCTGGGCATGAGAATTTTCATTACCTGACCCATTTCGCGTACAGAAGAAGCACCAGCCTCGGCAACCGCCTGGCGGGCCAGGGCATCCAGCTCCTCATCTGAAAACGGGCGGGGTAAATAATCTTGCAGGATATCAAGCTCCGCCTGCGCCCTGGCTGCCAGGTCCTCCCGGCCCGCCTGCTGCGCTTCACTGAGCGTCTCCTGGCGAGATTTCACTTCCTTCTGAATCAAGGAGAGTAAGCGCTGCTCGTCAAGCGGTTCGCCCTTTTCAACTTCCGCCATCTTGATAGATGCAAGAACCATGCGAATGGTACTTTTGCGCAGTTCATCTTTACTGCGCATGGCATCCTTAAGGGCGTTTTCGAGTTGAGCCTTAATATCCATGCGGTCATTATACCGCAATCGCCCCCGGCGAGTCCGGCCGTCAGGTTGTCATTCGTATGGTTCAGGGGGTTCGCTTTATTTTTCCGGAGCTGTATGCACGCTGCGAATGACGTCTTCCGCCAGCGTTTTCAGCACTTCGCAGTCGTCAGGCGGGACATGATTGGCACGCAAATACAGGTCCAGCAGATCTATGGGGTTGAGGCTGCCCACGGATTGGTCTTCCGGCAGGCGGATGCGCGTCTCCACCTGCGGCCGTTTGACCAGATGAAACTCGAAGCAGGGCTGGGCATATTCGCGCAGGCTGAGCTCGTCGATCAGGGGTTCCCAATCGCGCGGGTAATCCAGAACCAGGCGGACAATGGCGCCTTCCATCTGTTCCCGAGTGGGCAGTGCAGCCTGCAGGCACTCGGCGATCCTGTCGCGATCATTCAGGGTCACATAGCGGTCAATAAACGGGCGCACCCCATCCAGGCGGCGCCATTCCACGCGGGTTTGACCGCGCTGCACGTGGGCGATGACGAAGAACTTATCATCGCGAGCTTCACCAAAATCCACCCGCTCAATCGAGCCCGGATAGACCACCGGTGGGTGCATCCCCTCATTCAAATCCTGCGCTTTGTGGATATGACCCAGGGCAACATAGTCCAGGCGCGGGTCGCGCACCAGCGATCCCGGCAGCACAAGGTCGGCGCCGAGCATCACCATACGCTCTCCGCCGTACTTGGCACCCTGAACCGAGGCATGGGCGGTCAGCACAACAGGGAGCTGCGGGTCCACCTGTTCCATCCAGGCCTGCAGCAGTTCAGAAATACGCTTCTCCACCTCTTCATAGATTTTCGACGGGTCGCCGCCGGGGATGCCCAGATGGGATACCAGGCCGGAGCGCGAGATCCAGGGCAGGGCCAGGATCTGCAGGGGCAGGCCGTTTAGATCTTGAGGCCCCAGGAAAACCGGGCGGTCCACCACATACACATTCGGTACTTCGAGCGTATCAAAGGCATCCAGGGCATGGGCGCGCCCCAGGGCCGGAGAGAGATCGTGATTACCCACCAGCAGTACGACCGGAATACCAGCTTTGGAGAGGCGCATAATCCGCCGGCCCCATTCCCGCTGGTATGTGGGCGCCGGGCTGCGGTCTTTATAAGCATCCCCGGCGAACAGCACCAGGTCGACGTGCTCTTCGATGGCGGTGTTGACGATGGTATCGAGGGAGTTCAGAAAGTCGATGACCCGCAAAGGCAGGCCGCTCTGCGGGTCGTGCCGGCCGTAATTGGCCATATCAATATGAGCGTCGGCGAAGTGCAGAATTTTCGGCATGGTGATCAGGGCTCGATTCCCAGTAACTGGAGTTGATAAACGCTGGGTGCAAATCCAGGATGATAAGGGTCCAGGCTGGTGCGGAAATCTTCGATCGCGCCGGCGATGTCTCCCAGGGCTGCGCGAGACATACCCCGCCAGTAGAAGCTCTCCTCCAGCGCGGGCTCATCCAGGGCGGCCTCAATGGAGGTGGTGGCCAGGCTGATCACAGCCTGGTGGCGCCCGGTGTAATAGTAGGCATAGTACGGCCCGGTCTGGTACCACAGGATGCGGTACGGGCGGACGCTCTTATCCTCCGGCAGCGCGTTGTAAATGGCGAAAGCCTCATCGTAGGCCATGGCCGCGCCGCCGTAATCCTGCAGTTCTTTCAAACTCGTGCCGCGGTTAAACCAGGCAAAAAACTGCTCCACGCCGGTCGTGGCGAAGATCTCATCGGAGGCCTTCTGCGCGGCGTACTGGAAATTATACGTTGGATCGGCATGCGGGCCAAGGATGGCCATCACCTCGCTTTCCTTCTCGGGAGGATAGATGACCAGGTAGGTATAGTTAAATGAACGCCATTCCCGCAGGAAATCTTCATAGGGCACTTCATAATCGGGTGTGAAGTAGGAATCCTGCGCGATGAAAACCGCTTTCTCGTCATCGTATCCGGTCACTACCTGGTAATGTCCCATCCAGCTCACCACACCGCTGAAGTCGCGGATGTAGGTGCCTTTTTCGACAATGACCGGAAAGCCGCTGTTCAACAGGCGCTTGAGCAGGTCGGGTTCGCCTCCCACGCGCACAACCACACTCAAATCGGTGTTCTCCTCGACATAATCCGCCATCTCATAGGGCATGACATTCTTATCCCGGTCATACGGTTTGAGCACCTTACCGGTGTCCAGACGGTCGCCTTCCCAGCCCCAGTACGAGAGGGCCATCGCCAGGTTGGCCGGGGCACAGTAGTTCCACAAACCGTGCTGGTCCTGATAGCGGATACCGGTCAGATTGAGCTGCGGCGGCAGCGGTTCGGGCGTCGTGGTGGGTGTGGCAGTAGGCAGTGCCGTGCTTTCAACCGCAGTAGGCGAAGCCGTGGGTGAAGCGGTCGGGGAGGGGGGTAGGGTAGGCGGGGCTGATGTGATCTGGACGACAGGCTCCGCCTCCAGGCCCGGGTTGAACGCAGCCTGTTCCGGAGGAGCGACCATCGCTTTCACCCGCATCTGAACTTCTTCAACTCGCCACGCAAGGCGATCGTGCACAGGAGGGAGAAAGTACAGGGCCACTACCCCCAGACAGAGCACAATAACAGCAGTGATTACAGAAAGAATTGATTTACGCATGAGATGGTACCGGTAAACAGTTCAGGGCATGGCGACACCCAGGCGAACCAGCTCCTGGCGCGCCGGGGTTGAATCGGGGTTGATTTCAACCGCTTTTTGAAAATCGTAGATGGCTTTTTCAAGATCTCCGGTCGCTTCGCGGGCCAGCCCCATCCAGTAGAAGCTTTCCTCCAGGATCGGCCCGCCGACGGTATCCAGCGTTTGATTCCCCAGGGTGATCACATCCTGGTAGCGCCCCGTGTGATAGTAAGCGGCATAGGGGCCGGTCTGATACCACAGCACACGCCAGGGGCGATCCGCCTCCGGCAGAGTGGCATAAACGGCAAAAGCCTGGTCGTACGCTTCGGCAGCCGCCGGATATTCCTGCAGCCCTACCAAACTGGAGCCCAGGTTGTACCAGGCAAAGAAGAGATCGCGCCCATTCAGGACGGCAATTTCCTGCCGGGCCCGTTCAGCGGCAAGCCGGTAGGCGGCAGTCTCGTCCGCCAGCGGTCCCAGGATGGACAGCACTTCGGCCTCGCGCTCCGGAGGGTAGGCGACGACAAAAACATAGTTGAAGTCCCGCCACCAGGTGGACTCCATCTCGGCATACGTCACCTCAACATTCGGCCCCACATACGAGTCCTGAGTTGTGAAGCGGCCAGACTGGTCGTCGTAACCGTTGAACAGGGCGTAATGCCCCATCCAGGCTTCGCCGTGGGGCTGGAAGCCCTTCTCGACGATCACTGGAAAGCCGGCTGCGAGCAGGCCCTTGAGAACCGTCAGGTCGCCGCCCACACGGCTGAGCGCTTTCATACCGGTCTGCGTCTCGACGTACGCCACCATCTCTTCCGGCATGACGTTTTTGTCATCAACCCGGTTGTGATTGGGGCGCAAATAGGCGCGTGTAACCGTCTGGTCGCCGCTCCACCCCCAGTAAGAGAGCGCCATTGCCAATGTCGCCGGACCGCAGTTGTTCATCTGCTGGTATTCATGCCTGATTCCAGATAGCATCATCTGCCCCGGCAGCGGGGTAGGCTGCGGCGTGGGAGTGGCCGTTGGCACAGGCCCGGTCTCTTCGGTCTGGAGTGGGGTGGGCGTCACGGTCGGAAATGCTGCTGCCAGTGTCGCCTGGACAATGGCTTCGACCCGCGCGTTGAAATCGTCTCTGGCGCTGCCTTCTTGAGGAACAAAAACAACCTGCTCGGGAGGGTTGATGGTGTAGCGAATCTGAGTGATCAGGCTCTGGACTCGCCAGGCAAGGCGGCTGTGTACCGGAGGCAGGTTGTAAACAATTACCGCTAACAGACAGAACAAAGGAATGGCCAGCAGGGCCAGTATAAGGAACCGCTTGCGCATGGGGGCATTATAACAAGTTACCCGTTATTTGGGGTGTTGGGCGGTCAGGCGCCGGATAGAGCGTCGTGGATCTCTTCCAGGACCCCGGGGTCCTCTTCCAGCTGTGCGGCCTGCCGCAGCACGCGGCGCGCCTGAGGGCCGCCCACCCGGCCGAGCGCCCAGGCTGCATGGCGGCGCACCAGCGGCTCCGGATCAGTTCGCAGCGCCAGGCTGAGCGCGGCGGCTGCATGTTCATCGCCGCTGCCCGCATACTGGTTTCCCAGCGCTACCGCAGCATTGCGCAGGTAACCACGGCGCTTGGACCGCTTGAACGGGCTGCCTTTAAAGCGCCGGTTAAAGGCCTCGGGCGTCAGTTCTTCCAGATCACGAATCAGGTCGGGGCGGGGCACCTGTGGGC